>JAQBHL010000100.1:0-4986 GCA_032127745.1 Acidobacteriota bacterium | reverse complement strand
ATCGGGACCCTGCCCTCGATGTCGGCCATGCCCGTGGCCTCGAACTGGACCAGCTTGCCCCGCCGCATCAATAGGGTGACAGTCCCGGCCACCCGGCCTTCCGCTACATAACGCTGCATCGTCTTCGAAATGCGATCCACTCGCTCCGGAGACATTCCCACCGACTGCGGCGGGACGAGAACCATTGAGGAAGGTGCCTGCGCCATCTTCCGGGAGCTCGCCTGGGCGTAAGCAAGGTTCGAAGTCGTGAACACCCCGAGGCTGACCATGGCGGTGAGGGCGAAGCGGGTCGGTTTTTTCATGGATCCGGTCTCCTGGGCGGGGAATGTCCCGGTCGCCAGTATCTCAGGTCGGTTGCCCATTCGGCGCCCTGCGGACAAGGTAACCTTCGCGGCATCTTTCAAACCGGAGAAACTCGCGCCCATGGATCCCATCAGAGCCCTGCTCGTCCTGCTCGCCATTTTCGTCGTCTTCTATCTCTACATCTGGTACCACGGAGGGAAGCGCAAGAGGGATGAAGGAGTGCCGGGCCCGGCGGAGATGGGCATCGGTTTCGTGACCAACTTCTTCGACACCCTGGGCATCGGTTCCTACGCGCCCACCACCGCGATCTTCAAGGCCTGGAAGATGGTGAAGGACGAGTGGATCCCCGGCACCCTCAACGTGGGCCACACCCTGCCGACCGTCACCCAGGCATTTATCTTGATCGGAGCGGTCACGGTGGATGTCACCACCCTCTTCTCGATGATCACGGCCGCGGTGGTGGGGGCGTTCTTCGGAGCGAAGGTCGTCGCTTCCTGGCCGCGCCGCAACATTCAGATCGGCATGGGCTCGGCCCTTCTGGTAGGGCGCCGCACTCTTCGCGGCCAAGAACCTCGGCTACATCGCGAGCAAGGGCGAGGCCGCGGGAGTGGCGGGCGCGATGCTGGTGGTTGCGATCGTCGGCAACCTGATCCTCGGAGCGCTGATGACCATCGGCATCGGCCTCTACGCGCCCTGCATGCTTCTCGTCGCTTTTATCGGCATGAACGAGCGTTCCGCCTTCCCCATCATGATGGGCTCCTGCGCCTTTCTCATGCCCAGCGCCACCAAGCCCTTCGTCGACAAGGGCTCATATAGCCTGAAGGTGGCGCTGGGTCTCGCCATTGGCGGCATTCCCGGGGTCCTGCTCGCAAGCTTCATCGTGACCGGGCTACCCATCGTTCCCCTGAGATGGATGATCGCGGCCGTCGTCCTCTACACCGGCATCGCCATGCTGCGCTCGGCGGTTCGGGAATCGAAGCAAAGCCCGACGCAGGGGTAGCCGACCCACCCAGGCTCCCGGGGCCCGCCCCGTTGATTCAGAAATTCCGGAACCTTCTGAAGGGCTCCCGCGTTTAATGCCTAGAATGTAGGCAATCCAGTCAGAGGCCTTCAAACAAATGAACCCCCAGGCTCCCCTCGGCGAATTCGAACAACTCGTGCTTCTGGCCGTGATGCGCCTCTCCGGCAGCGCCTACGCGGTTCCCATCCGCGAGGAGATCGAAGGCCGCACGTCTCGCAGTGTGGCCCGGGGCGCGCTCTACGTCACCCTCGATCGCCTCGAGGAAAAGGGCTACCTCAAGTCGTGGCTGGCCGACCCCACCGCCGAACGGGGCGGGCGCGCCAAGCGCTTCTATGCGGTGAAGCCGGCGGGTGCTAGGGCGCTGGAATATTCGTGGACCGCTCTTCGCAGCATGTGGCAAGGCCTTGAGCCCAAGCGAAGGAGGGAAGCGTGAGGCGCCTCGACTCGCCGCCTCGCTTCGCTCTGGGGTGGCTGGAGGCGACGGTTCCGCGCCATCTCCTCGAGTCGGTGATGGGGGATCTGGAGGAGGAGTGGCGCGGACGCGCCACCGTCTCACCCCGCCGAGCCGCCTTCTGGTACTGCCGGCATGCCGCCACCCTCGCTCTGCGCCTGGGCTGGTTCGACCTGGCTCAACAACGACCCCAACGCGACGGCTACCCCCCGCGCAAAGGAGACAGTCTCATGGAAACTTTGTGGAATGACGCCCGATACGGCGCACGCATGCTGTCGCGCACGCCCGGATTCACTCTGGTGGCCATCCTCACCCTGGCTCTGGGCATCGGCGCCAACACCGCGATCTTCAGCGTGGTCAACGCGCTCCTCATCAAGCCTCTGCCCCTGCCCGATTCCGAACGGCTCGTATCCTTAGGTGGTCTCGATGCCAGAGGGCGCCCGGGATACGTCTCATTCCCGGACTTCGAGGATCTACAGAAGCAGTCGCGCCGGTTCGAAGGGTTTTCCGCCATGGTGCCGCAGAGCGTGAACCTCACCGGCGCGAGGGAACCGCAGCGCGTGCGTGGCGGCTTCGTCTCGGACAACTTTTTTACCCTGATCGGCGTGGATCCAGCTTCAGGACGCGGTTTCAACCCGGGCGACGATGCCCTCTCCGCCGAGAGGGTGTGCATCCTTCAGCACGAGGCCTGGCAGAACGTTTTCGGTGGCGATCCGCAGATCGTGGGCCAGTCGATCGTGCTCAACAACGCTCCCTTCACGGTGATCGGCATTCTGCCTCGCGGATTTCGATTCCCGTTCGACGAGATCGAAGTCTGGATGCCCCATCACACCTGGCCGGTTTTCAGCGCCGCCGACAATTACCTCAACCGCTCGAATGGTCTGGTCGCTCCGGTGGGCAAGCTGAAGCCGGGGGTCTCTCTCGCGGAAGGCCGGGCGGAGCTGGACACCATCGCGGCCCGTCTCGCCGAGCAGTATCCAGCCGCGGGTGCTGGACGTGGGCTGCGAGCGCGTCCTCTACGGGACGTGGTGGTGTCGAACACGCGCCAGATGGTTCTGGTCCTGATGGGTGCGGTGGCCTTTGTTCTGCTCATCGCCTGCGCCAACGTCGCGAACCTGATGCTGGCCCGCGCTTCGGCGCGTCAGACCGAGATCGCCACCCGAGCCGCGCTCGGGGCCGGACGCGGCCGGCTGGTAAAGCAGATGCTGACCGAAACCGCGCTGCTCTGGGCCGGCGGCGGCATCCTGGGAACGATGCTCGGATACCTCGGCCTGCGAGCACTCCTGGCTTGGTCGCCCGGACCCCTGCCCGGGGGCATCGTGCCCACTCTCGACTGGGCGGTGCTCGCATTCACCTTCGCGGTCGCCTCCGTAACCGGCATCGCCTTTGGCGCGTTCGCGGCCCTGCGCTTCTCGCGCCCGAACCTCAGCAGCACGTTGAAGGAAGGAGGACGGTCCGGGGATGGGCCGGCCAGAAGCCGGATCGGCGGCGCCCTGGTGGTGGCTCAGGTGGCGCTCACTCTGGTGATGCTGGTGGGGAGCGGCCTCATGTTCCGCAGTTTCCAGAAGCTCACGCGGGTGGATGTCGGTTTCAATTCCGACCATCTCCTCACCCTCGAATACCGCCTCCCCGCCAACAAGTACCCGGACGGCGCCCAGCAGTGGGAGGTGCACCGGCAGATCGTCGATCGGGTGCGCGCGGTTCCGGGCGTGAAGGCGGCATCGGTGGTGCGCGCGGTTCCCTTCGGCGGCAACGGCTCGAACGCCACCTTCGAGATTCCGGGAATGCCCCCTCCGGCCGAAGGCGAGACGTCGCGGGTGGTGATGAACTTCGCGGATCAGTACTATTTCGAAACCATGGGCATTCCGTTGCTCCGGGGCCGCACCTTCAACGAACAGGACGGTCCGACCACTCCCCCGGTCATAGTAATCAATCGCCGGATGGCCGAACGCTACTGGCCGAATCAGGACCCACTCGGCCGGGCCATCACCTTCCCCGACCCAAAGACTCCCATCACCGCCACCATCGTGGGCGTGGTCGGCGACGTGACCCACTACGGTCTCGACGATGCCGATCGCCTGCAGGCCTACGCCTATCAGGCCCAGCAGCCGTACATCTTCAATTCGCTGGTGGTGCGCACCGAGGGAGATCCGATGGCCATGGCGGGCGCGGTGCGCTCCGCAGTCTGGAGCGTCGATCCCGAACAGCCGATGTGGAAGATCTACACCATGGACTACATGCTGAATCGCTCGCTCGGCCAGCCACGCTTCCTGATGCGGCTGATGACCGTCTACTCCGCGCTCGCGTTGTTGCTCGCCGCGGTCGGGTTGTATGGCGTCATGGCGTACTCGGTGAGCCAGCGCGCGATGGAGATCGGCGTGCGCATGGCTTTGGGCGCGCAGAGCCGCGACGTGATGAGCCTGGTTCTGGGCCGGGGCTTGAGGCTGACCCTCGCCGGCCTGATTTTGGGCCTGGGCGCGTCGCTTGCGCTCGGCAGCTCCGTGCGCAGCCTGCTCTATGGGGTGCAGGCGGGCGATCCGGTGGCCCTCGTCGGCGCGGCCGTCGTGCTTTCGGCCGTGGCTCTGCTCGCGTCCTACCTGCCCGCCCGAAGGGCCACCAGGGCCAATCCGGTGACGGTGCTGCATCGGACCTAGGGCGCGCGCCAGGATTTCCTCAACGGCCTCTGGTCCCGCGAGCCCCTCACGGGCTTCGTCCATGACTTTTCGAGGACCCCATGATCGTCATCGCGAGCCGCCAACGTCATTCGGACGTGACCGTCTGGGAGAAACCACCACCGTCATCGCGAAGGCCCCGTCGTTCTGCGTGGCCTGAAGCGATCTCCGCGAGGCTCCCGAGATTGCTTCACTCCCTGGAGATACGTCGGGTCGTTCGCAATGACGGAAAGGGCCTGAAATCGAGCGTATTCGAATGGGTTTCTTGAAAACCGTCACGGACGTACTCCGCCCACGGAGGTGAAGGCGAGTCCCTGCCCCTCGGTTGTGGCGACGCCGTCGCCGCGCGCTGATGGGGGCTCCCGCCGGCTGTTGCTCTCGCCGGCGCTCAGCCGTCTGCTGGCGCGCGCCTAGGCGCTGACCCGCCCCAAGGCCTTGCGCAGGGGCGCCGTCGCCAGATCCCAGCCGAAGCGCGGGAGGGTCCTCACCAGCCTCCTCTTGAGCGACATGTAGTCCTGCTTGCCCAGGACGAGGTCCGC
>JAQBHL010000099.1:0-2915 GCA_032127745.1 Acidobacteriota bacterium | reverse complement strand
GTCACATGGGAGCGCCGATGCATCCCGGATCGCCGCGTTGCTCGTCGTTGCATATGCTGGATATGCGGCCTCCTCGGCGCCTTGCGCTCCGGGCGCCTCGACACTCGCATGTGCCACGTACTTGTGAGGCAGGACACTAGGGCCAGGCGCGGGGTCGGTCGGGCTGGGCCCGGGTCATGGAGGGGCGCGAAACGTGTTGGCGCCCCCGATCCCGCGTCCCCAATATCTTCCCGATGCATCATGGCTTGCCCTCGGACCGAAGCCTTAGGCTCGTTCCATGGCGCGAAGTTCGGGCTTCTGGTCAGGCTTCTACCGGCTCGCTGATCCCAAGATCACTCTGGCTTCGATGCCGTCGCTCACCCTCGCCCTGAGCCTCGCTCTTCACGATAGCCGCGCCCTTCCCTGGGGCTGGTTCCTGGCCGCCGTCTTAGGGATCTTCGGCTCGAGGTGGCCAAGAACGCCTCCGGCGAGGTCTTCGCCTGGGTACCTCGCTACGAGCCCAGGGAGGTGAAGGTCTTGATCAGAGCTTCCGTCTTCGTCCGGTCGAGCTTCAGAACCGACGCATCGCCGCGCCTCCGGCCGAAAGCCCCTTCGCCCTTAACCGCGACTTCGAGCCAGTCTTCTTTCTTGTCGCCGTCGAAGCGCAGGGTAACCCGCAGCGTCGGGGCGTCGAGACCGTAGGCCACGAGGGGCCGGGGAGTGTCGATGAACTCGGCGGCGTCAATGGCGCCCACGGAGAAGAACGCGTCCGACGCCTGGTCCTGCGAGACATCCTTGGTGGGCGCAGCGGATTTCCACAAAATCTCATCCAGGCCGTCCTTGCCCTTCGTGGTGGACTTCGTGAAGGTGCGGGTCACCCCTTCGGAAGAGACGTCGAAGCCTGTGACTTCATAAGCGGCGATCTCCAATAGTCGACTGGCGCGGAAGTTCTTGAGCCCCTTGTCCAGATCGTCGGAGAGGCCGGCGTCGATGGTGGCGACCACTCTGGAGGAGCCATCCCGGGCGAAGTACTTTCCATCCTCTCCCTTCTTTCCGATCTCCAGAGTTACCAACTTCGACTCATCAAGACCGAGAGTCAGACGCCGCGCCGCCCCGCCCAGGCCGTACCTGGACAGATCCTGCGCCGTGGCCTGCTCGGTGGGGATGCTGTCCATGCGGAGGTTTTCGACCAGGCCGAGAAAGCCTTCCACCGTCCACCTGGCGGCCCGGGAGGTGAGGGGGGTCGTCACCTCCCATTCGTTGCCCGCCTCTTCCCGGGCCAGCTTGAAGACGGTCCGGCCCTTCTCCCTGAGCTCGAACCAACGGACATCGTCCTTCTTCGCGTGGATCAGACTTCGATCCCGCAGGTCGAAGGCGGTCTTGTTGAAGGTGTTCTCGACCATGCTCGAGACCGTGAACAGGCGCGGTTTCCCCGGCACTCGAGCGAAGAGGCCGGATCCGGCGGGGACGTTGTCGCCGATTTCGAGTTCGAAGGGCTTGCCCGCTCCTTCCGCCACCACCGACACCGCGACCTTGGGCGGGCTCAGGCCAAACGGGGCCAGGTCCGGGGTGGCCTCGGTGACGATGTCCTCGGTCTCGAGGCGCTCGAGCGCGTCCAGCATGGCTCCGATCGAGGCCGCGTCCGCCGGAGTTTCCCGGGGGGAGATGAGGGTCCAGCGATCGCCGTTCCTCTCCGCTTCGATGACCTCGCCCTCCCGCTTCGAGAGGGTGATGGACGACACCTTCAGCTTGTCGAAGCCGGTGAAGACCTTCTCCCGCTTGCCCGAAGCGCCCTCCGGGGTCTCCTTCTTCGGATCCTTCCTGGACTCGACGAAGTAGATGTAGCCAAACAGGCTCGCGGCCACGGCGACGGTCGCGGCGGTGCGTCCGAAGGAGTTCATGATCGCCGTCGCCACCAGGTCGTGATGCCCCAGACGATGAAGAAGCCGGGGAGCAGGAGGAGGGAGAAGATCAGAAGGTTGCGTTGCTGGACCAGGGTGAGATTGAGGTGGTGGATAGCCGGGTCCCTGGGACGTATGGAAATGAGGTCCGAATCCTCGGCCAGCCAGGCGATCATGTTCATGAACAGATCCTGGTTCGCCTGGAAGGTGAGGAGGGCGTTGCTCCCGAAATTCGAGTCGCCCACGGCGATGATGCGTCCTCCCCTGGTCGGGTCGGCCGGCGCGATGGCGGGGTCCGGCGCCTCGGAGGCCTGGGGATCGGGCGCGGGCGCCCTGAGAGTGATGGCGGCGGCGAGGTTCAGCGGCCCCCGCCGATCCTGGTCGGAAAACTCGATCGGCTCCTTGAGCGAGGTGTCCGACTCACCCCACGATTGGGGCAGAGTCTTCGCCAGTTCCTGCACCACCACGCCGTCGGGCCCGGGAGTGAGAGGCGTCATGCTCCGTGCCATGTCGAACGCGCTCATCGTTCCCTTGAGGTCCTTGGTCACCTCATGGTAGGGATAGTCGGTGACGATGGGCATGAACGGGCCGGTTCCGAAGAGCTGACCCACTCCGGACGCATCCACGATCACGTCGGCGTCGGGGGTCACCCCGAATTCGGTGAAGATGCTCTCGTAGTTGGGAGAGGGCCTCTTCTCGATGGGATCGGCGAGGAGCATGGCCTTGCCGCCCGCCTTCAAGAAGGTCTTCACATACCCGGCGGCGTCGGGAAGAAGGTCGTTCTCCGGACCCGCCACCACCAGCACGGTGCAATCCTCCGGGACCCCCTGTAACTGGAGCAGGACCACCTTCTTGACCTCGTACTGACTCTGGGCCATGGCGTTCTTGACTCCCGAATAGCCATGTTCGGAGGGGTCATCGATGTCGCGCTCCCCTTCACCCGCCGCGAAGCAGACGGTCTTCTTCACGTCGCGGGTGAGTTTGAGGATGGCGTTGGTGATGTCCTCTTCGCCCTCCTGGGTGATCTTTTCGCGT
>JAQBHL010000098.1:0-12365 GCA_032127745.1 Acidobacteriota bacterium | reverse complement strand
GAGGGTATGACCCTGGTTCAGAAGGACCCGTTCCCCGGCCTGTGGCTCATCGGGCTGGACGATACGAGCCTTGATCCGGACCGCTTCGGCAATGGCGTCGGTCAGCTCTTCCTCCGAGGCTCGACGCAGGCCGTTCGTCCGTTCGATAAGCATCAGAAGCCTGGCCCTGTTCAGCAGTCCGCACTTGAGAATCTCGTAGACCCCGCTCTGACGCTCCCGGGCCGAAAGAGTGCGCAGGAATGAAAGATCGGCCAGCACCAGGCCCGGCTGGTGGAAGGATCCGACGAGATTCTTTCCCTCTTTGAGGTTGAGGCCGGTCTTGCCTCCCACGCTGCTGTCCACCATGGCCAGCAGGGTGGTCGGAATCTGGATGAACCGGACCCCTCTCATATAGGTGGCGGCGGCGAAGCCGGCGGCGTCGCCGATGGAGCCGCCCCCGAAGGCGATCACCACGCTCGATCGGTCGAGCCCTGCCTTCGCCATGGCCCTCAGTGTCCGCTCCCACTCGAGAACGGTCTTGGCACCCTCCCGGTCGCGGAGCAGAACGAGATGCGTGCGCTCCAGGCCGGCCTGGGTCAGGGCGGTGAGCAGGGCCTTGCCATGGAGACTCATGATCTTCCGGGACGACACAATGATCCCGCTCGCCGCTCCTCTGAGCGCGAGCCGCAGTTGCGGCTGAGCCAGAACCCCCCGGCCGATCAGGACCACGTAGGGACTCGGGCTCACGGCCACACGAACTCGTCTCATCGCCGCGCGAGCGTATCAGACGGCCGAGCTATCGCGCCCTTGACCGCAACCAGCCGGGCCGGGCACCGGCGCGCCGGGCCCTTTCCTGAAACTCGTCTTCGAGTTCCCTCGCCTCGGCCTCGAGGGCAAGGGCTCGCGCGGACAGAAGGGAAGGGGATCGCCGGCCGGTCGGTCGTTTCCTCGGATCGCGCGGAGCCTCGAAGGCCTCCTGGCGAAGTTCGCGAGCCTCCTGGCGCAGCCGCCGGGCCTTCTGGTCGACCGACCGCCACCGGGCCCGCCAGTCCGCTTCAGCGGGGTCGGGAGAGAGGGCATCCCGGGCGGCGGCTCTGGTGGCGCCCCGGCCGGACGGGGAGGGGTCCGGGCGGGCCACCGTTCCGGGCTTCGACTCGGCCCCGGTCTGGTATCGGCACGAAGCCATCCGATCGAGGTCCGCGTTGGTGAAGACACGCTTCTCCGTCGGGGAGCCTTCAGGCACAGAACATGCGGCCTGGGGCGAGCCGAGAGCGAGCGCGGCGATGAACAGGGTCAGTAACGTCATGGGGTCTCCGGTTTCTCGGGAGAGAAACACCACCAGGAGACGACCCGCAAGCCAGGACGGATTCTCCAATACCCGACCGCGGTTTGGCAAGCGTTTTCTGAGAAGCGCCGGGCCGTTCCTTCCCCCAGACTAAAATTACCGGCTTCCGTCATGATCGCTACTCGCCTGTTCCCCTTCGCAGAAGTCTGGTGTTTATATGTCGTCTTCACCCTTCTGATCGCGGCTCTCCTGGCCATTGACCTCGGGGTGTTCCACAAGGAGGCCCATCGGGTGGGCATGCGGGAGGCGACGAGCTGGGCCGCGGTCTGGGTCGGGGTGGCTCTTCTGTTCAACGTGGGCCTGTATTTCTGGTCCCTGTCGTTTCTGTCCGCTCATCCGCCCGTGGGTCTCACCATCGAGGAGGCGGCGAAGCGGACGGCCATGGAATTTCTGGCCGGCTACGTGGTCGAGTATTCGCTCTCCGTCGACAACCTGTTCGTGTTCGTGGTGGTCATGAACTACTTCCGCATTCCGCCCGAGCTCCGGCACCGCGTGCTCTTCCTGGGCATCCTGGCCGCCCTGGTCTTTCGCGGCGTCTTCGTCATCATCGGCGCGGCCCTGCTCCAGTTCCAGTGGATCGTCTGGTTGCTGGGTGTCTTCCTCGTGGTCACCGGGATCAAGGTGATGACCGGGGATGAGAGCGACCAGATCGACCCCGAAACCAACTGGGCCATGAAGCTGCTCCGCAAGGTGCTTCCGGTGACCCCCCAGTTTCATGGAGATTCCTTCTTCGTGCGGGAAGGATCACGGCTCCTGGCCACCCCTCTGTTCGTGGCCCTCATGTTCCTCAACATCGTGGACACCGTCTTCGCGGTGGATTCGGTCCCGGCCATCTTCGGACTCACCAACGAGCCCCTGGTGGTCTTCACCTCGAACATGTTCGCCATCCTGGGCCTGAGAAATCTGTACTTCCTTCTGGCCGGAGCGGTAGATGTCTTCCACCTTCTGAAGTACGGCCTCGGCATCGTCTTGTGCTTCGTGGGCCTGAAGATGACCCTGCTGGCCTGGCTGATGGACGGACACGTTCCCATCGGCCCCTCCCTTGGCTTCATACTCGCCGTCCTCGCGTTTTCGATCGCCGGGTCCCTGCTCTATCCCAAGCGCACCCACATCTAGAAAGCTCCCCCAGAGAAACCGCATCTATGGAAGAACGCACGCTCAAAGAAATCACCCCGCCCTCGGTGGACTTTTCGCAGTGGTACCTGGACGTCGTCCGGAGGCGGAGCTCGCCGACTATGGCCCGGTCAAGGGCTGCATGGTCATCCGGCCCTATGGCTACGCGATCTGGGAGAACCTGCAGGCCGAAACCGACCGGCGCATCAAGGCGCTTGGCCACCAGAACGCCTACTTCCCGCTGCTGATCCCCAAGAGCTTCCTGGAGAAGGAGAAGGAGCACGTGGAGGGCTTCTCGCCCGAGTGCGCCTGGGTGACCATCGGCGGCGGCGAAGAGCTCGAGGAGCCCCTCGCCATCCGGCCCACCTCCGAGGCCATGATCTGCTCGATGTACGCCAAGTGGGTGAAATCCTGGCGCGACCTGCCCGTTCTCCTCAACCAGTGGTGCAACGTGGTGCGCTGGGAGAAGGTGACCCGGCCGTTTCTTCGCACCACCGAGTTCTTGTGGCAGGAGGGCCATACCCTCCATGCGACCGCCGAAGAAGCGCAGAAGGAGACCCTTGACATTCTCGAGATGTATCGCGAGGTGGCCGAGGACGTTCTGGCCATGCCCGTGCACTTCGGACCCAAGAGCGATTCCGAGAAGTTCGCCGGAGCCGCGCGGACGTACGCCATCGAGGCGCTGATGGGTGATGGCAAGGCCCTGCAGGCCGGGACCTCGCACAACCTGGGGCAGCATTTCGCCAAGGCCTACGAGATCGAGTTCGTGGATCAGAACCAGCAGCGGGCACTGCCCTGGTCGACCTCGTGGGGCGTTTCCACCCGCCTCATCGGGGGTCTCATCATGACCCACGGGGACGATCGCGGCCTGGTGCTTCCCCCGAAGGTCGCGCCCTATCAGGTGGTGATCGTTCCCATTCCACCGCGCAAAGGCGATTGGAACGAGGCGGTCCTGCCCAAGGCGCGCGCTCTGGCGGCGGAGCTTTCGGCCGCCGGCATAAGGGTCCACCTCGATAGTCGCGACAACCACCAGACCGGCTTCAAATACGCGGACTGGGAGATGCGCGGTGTCCCGATCCGCATGGAGCTCGGGCCCAAGGACATCGAGAAGGACTCATGCGTCCTCGTCCGAAGGGACACCCGCGAGAAGGAGTTCGTTCCCCTCGCCGGCCTTTCGGACGCGGTACGGGCCCGGCTGGACGCGATCCAGAAGAATCTTCTCGAGAAAGCCAAGAAGTTCCGCGACGACAACACGTCGGAGCCGTCGAACTACGACGCTTTCAAGGAAGTCATGTTGACGAAGCGCGGCTTCCTCCTCGCGGGGATGTGCCCGAGCGCCGAGTGCGAGGGCAAGATCAAGGAGGAAACCAAGGCCACCGTGCGTTGTTTCCCTCTGCAGCGCGACGAGATCCGGGCCTGCATTCGCTGCGGGACCGAGGGCAAGGTCGCTTACTTCGCTCAGGCCTACTAGCCCACGCCCTTCCTTGTCTCCTGATCCCTTCCCCTGGCCGCCCGTGGTGAAAGTCGGGTGGTCCAGCGCCTTGATCTGACGAAAAATCTCTCGCTATGGACGCGACCGGACGTTCACCACGGGCGGCTAGTGTCCCGTAACAGAAGTACGTTGCATAAGTCGGCGTCGAGGCGCCCGGAGCGCAAGGCGCCGAGGAGGCCGCATATCCAGCATATGCAACGACGAGCAACGCAGCGATCCGGTATGCATCGGCGGCGAATTATGTGACGTACTTCTGTTACGGGACACTAGGGTCAAGGACCGGCGAGGGCGCGGGCCACGACCGGCCGGAGGCTCGGGTCCAGGGCTCTCAGGATCTTCGATCGCCCGGTGATCCGCTCCCGCATCGCGATCGCGGCGATGGCTTTTTCGGCCTCGGGTCGAATCGAAGCGATCCGAGCCAGGGGGGCCAGGAACGCGGCGTCCCCGATCAGACCGGCTGCCTCACAGTAAAGGGAGGTGCGCCGAGGCTCCAGGGTGGCCAGGCTGAGGAGCAGATCCTTGCGCGCCAGACGCGATCCCGCACGGGCCAGGGCCAGATGAGCCTCCCCTCGCTCCCTGGAAACCGTGGGCCTTTCATCGCCTCGGGGCGGGGGCAGCGCGCGCACCTCGCGAAGAGCCTTCGCTTCGGGCCCATCCCCACTGAGAGGGCTCCCCGAGCCGCCCGTGGCTTCCGTGCCCGGCGGCGCCGCGAGCGGAAGCCGCCTTCGCAGCGCCCTCGCGTCCTCCGTTCCAACGTCACGCAGCGCATCTCCGAGCGCCTGCCGCGCGTCCGCATCGAGCCGCCCCAGGTCATCGGCCGCGTGGGGAACCACTCTGGATCCAAGGGCGCGAAGCCTCAGCACCGCGCCGGCTCGTCGTTTGGGGTCGGAGAGATCGCCCAGCAGCCGCCGGATCTCTGCGCCGCGCGAGGCCACGATGGGCATTCTGGAGGTCTCGATTCCCGGCCGCTAGCCGCGGGCCGCGAGGGTGGAGGGCTTGGTTCGCTTCCGGCCGAACACCGCGGCTACGAGCACGCCGAGAAGATAGAGGCCGATCATGGGCAGGGCGAGGAGGGTCTGGGTCACCATGTCGGGAGTCGGCGTCACCACCGCAGCCAGCACGAAGGAGAACAGGATCGCCCATTTGAATTGGCGCAGCAGGAAACCGGCGGTGACCAGGCCGATGCGGGCGAGCACGAAGATCACCACCGGAACCTGGAACACCACGCCCAGGGCCAGGAGGAACCAGGAATAGAAGTCGTAGTAGTCGCTGATCCGGGGCCGAAACTCGACGTCCGCTCCGCCGAACCCCCCGAGAAAGCTGAGGGAGACCGGGAACAGATAGTAGTGACCAAAGGCCGCCCCCAGGAGGAAGAAGAAGGTTCCGAAGAAGACGAAAGGGATGGCGTAGCCCCTCTCGTGGGCGTACAGGCCCGGCGAGATGAAGGCCCAGATCTGATATAGAAGAAAAGGCGCGGCGATGAAGATGCCCACGAAGAAAGCCATCTTCATGTACAGCATGATGGTTTCGGTGGGCGCGGTCGCCAGGAGCCTCAGATTCGGATCGAAGGCGCGCAGGGGCGACACCATGAAGTGAAAGATGTCCTCGTGGAAGGTCCAGGCGATGCCGAAGCCGGCGGCCAGCGCGATGACGGACTTGAGCAGACGGGACCGGAGTTCCTCGAGGTGATCGAGGAAGGACATCCGTGCTTCGGGATCTTCTTTGGCCAAAAGGGCTACTCAGGTGCGCCGCGCCGCTTGAAGGGCCGAGGCGGAAGTCAGGACGAGGCGCTCTTCTCGTCGCCGCCCGAGAAGGTGTCGCCGGAAAGATCGGCGCCGCTGGTCAGGGGGGAGGACGAGGGAATGGCCCCCTCCGCCTCCCGGATCAAAGGCGCGATCGCGGGGGTGTCGGACGATCCGGGCAGTCCCGGGGGGGGAGAACTTGCGTACTCCGCGCTCGAGACATCCTTGCGGAGCTTCTCGGTTTCGACCTCGTCCTCGATGGTTCGCTGAAAGTCGGCGGAAGCGCGCTTGAACTCGCCGATCATCTTTCCCAGGCTCTTCCCGATTTCGGGCAGCTTGCGCGGCCCGAAGACCACCAGGCCCACGATGAAGATCAGGATCAACTCGGGACCGCCCAGAGTGCCAAACATTGCCTGGTGATGTTAGCAAACAGATTGAGACGGCCCGGGGCGGGAGGCTCGTTGACAAGAGAGCTTCGGGTGCTTCAGCATTGCCCCACCATGACGGACCCCGCCCCCGAACCCATCGACGAAACCCTGGTCTCTGAAGAAGAGCCCGGTCTCGCTTTCCGGGGCGACATTCGGGGCAGCGGGACGCCGAAGATTCTCCGGACCATCCTCCATAGCGGGGAGAGCGGGGTCCTGTCTTTCTGGAACGGTGTGGTCACGAAGCGGATCTTCGTATCGCGAGGGCGCATCGTCCAGGTCACCAGCAACGACCCGGACGAACGGCTGGGCGAACTGCTCCTGGTCGATGGAAAAGTCACCGCCCGCCAGTTGGTGGAGGCTTCGAAACTCGTCCGCCCGGGCAAGAGGCGGGCGACCATTCTGGTCGAGATTTCGGCCCTCGATCCCGAGGATCTGATTCCGGCCATCTCCAATCAGGCTCGGTTGATGCTGTTCGAGCTTTTCAACTGGACCGCCGGCACCTACGAGATGTCGCTTGGGGAAACGGACGAATCCGAGTTCGTTCCCCTCAACCTGGCTTCGGACGAGATCATCGCCCAGGGCATGAGGAAGCTTCGCTGCTGGAGTCGGGTCCTCGCCGGTATTGGAAGCCTCGAGTCCGTCTTCGTCCGGGTGAGCGAGGTCGAGACCTGGCATCTCAAGGTCGAGTTATTGGATGATGAGGAGACCGTGCTGTCCCGGGTCAATGGCCGGTTGACGGTGGAGCAGATCGGAGACCTTTCCTTCGGGACCAGCTTCGAAACCTGCCGGACCATGTGGATGCTGCTGGTTCTGGGGCTCATCAAGCCCGCGGAAAAGGGCGATATCGAGCGTTCCCGCTCCGCGGCCGAGGAGGTCACCGACCGGGTCGAGGTCGCTCAGATCGTCGATCGCTTCAATCGTCTGTTCGAGAGGATCTACGCCTACGTGGATTCAAGACCGGGCGAAGGAGCCGAGTCCTTCAGCGAAGAGGCGATCGCGGAGATCTCCCCGCATTTTGGCGCCCTGTTCGAAGGGGTCAGCTTGAAGAGTTCCGGACGGGTGGATCCTGATCGGGTCTACGACAACCTTCGCGGCGAAATTCTGGAAAACCGGCGCATGCTGGTCTCCACCGGTCTCTCCGAGCTGGTCTACGCGATTCAGTTCCGCATCCGCCAGAACTACGGTCTCCAGGAGGAGGCCGTGGTCTCCGGGTTCATCCGGGACGGGCTTTAAGCTTGGGGCTTCGATCCGAGGAAGCGCGGGCGAAAGGACAAGTGGGTGGCTGAAGGCGAAACGCAGTACAACATTCCGGTGAGCTCCAAACAGCTCATCGTCTACTTCGTGTTTCTGGTCATCGCGCTGAGCGCCGCGTTTCTGGCCGGCGTGATGGTGGGTCGAAACGTCGACTCCTCCCCCGAGCCCACGGTGCGGGACATCCAGGACGATCGACTCCCCGAGGAACCGGCGTCGTCGCCGCCTCCCGATGAGCTGACCTACGGCTCGGCGCTCCAGAGCGACAAGATCGAGGGGCTTTCCTCCGCTTCCGGATCCGAGGTTCCCTCCGCCCCCGGGGCCTCCAGTAAAGCCGGGGTTCCAGCACCACCGTCCCGGGCAACCCCCAAGTCGATGGTGGCGAGCATTCCCCGTCCCACGAGGGAGCCCCCGCGTCCCGCGGCCACCGTCCAGCCTCCGCTTGAGCCGAAGGCCACTCCGAAGCCGGCCCCGTCCGCCCGGCCTTCAAACGCGGCCCCCACCCCGGTGAGCCGGCTCACCATTCAGGTGGGAGCATTCCGGGAGCGGGCCGCCGCGGACGCCATAGTCAAGCGTCTCAAGGCGAAGGGCTATTCGGCCTACATGGTGCCGGTGAGTGAAGGCCTTTTCAATGTGCGGGTCGGTTCCTTCACGAATCGCGAGGATGCGGAGCGGATTCTGAAGCAGCTCGAGATTCAGGAGAAGTTCAAGCCGTTCATCGTCAAACCTTGACTTCGATCCGCCGCCTTCTGCTGTCGGCCCTGTCCGGAGTCCTCCTGGCCGCCTCGTTTCCCAAGCTCGGCTGGGCTCCGATCGCCTTCGTGGCTCTGGTTCCCCTGCTGGTGGCCCTTTCGGGAGCCTCGCCGCGGATCGGACTCCTTTGCGGCGAGGTCGCGGGAGCCCTTCAGGGATTCATTCTCCTGTTCTGGGTAGCGGAAGTGCTCTCGCGCTATGGAGGGGCCTCTCCTCTGCTCGCGTTTCTCCTGACCGCGGTCCTCGCCCTGGCCTTCGGCGTCTTCCTGGCCGGCTTCGGAGCCCTCCAGGCCCATCTCTTCGCGGCCTTCGGTCCCAGATCCCTGCTCCTCGCCCCTTTCGTATTCGTGACCTGCGAATTCTCACGCGAGTATCTCCTGTTCGGTTTTCCGTGGTGTCTGCTTGGATACTCACAGGTCAACTTCGTCGAGCTGATTCAGGTGGCTTCGTTCACCGCCGTCCACGGGGTGTCCTTTCTCCTCGCCGCCGCTTCCGCCGGGGTGGCCCATGTGTTTCTGGCCCGCTCGCCCTTCGAGCGACGTCTCGGTCTCACGCTGCCCGCCCTGCTCATCTCGGGCGCCATGGGCTTCGGGCATTCGCAGTTGCAGCGGCATGTGTCGGAAGACGCAGAGCTGTCCGTGGGCGTGATCCAGGCTTCGATCCCGCAGGATCAGAAGTGGGAGGCCGCACTCCTGCAGTCCAACCTCGACCGACATCTGGCCTTGTCCGAGCAGGCGATCCGCCGGGGAGCGCGGCTCATCGTCTGGCCGGAGTCCGCGATCGCCTACGAGCTGGATCAGTATCCGCAGGTTCTGGAGCGCGTGGCCGCCCTCACCTCGACGGAGGCCGTGTTTCTTCTCGCCGGCAACGATGACCGGGAGCGAGACCCTTCGGGCATGGTGAGAAGTTACGTGGGCGCGAAGCTGATCTCTCCCCGGGGCGACATCGTGATGCGTTACCACAAGATGCGTCTGGTTCCTTTCGGCGAGTACCTTCCTTTGCCGGACTTCCTGGACCGCCTGCTGCCGGTCCAGAGGCTGGTGGAGAACGTGTCCGATTTCACCCCCGGGACGGATCCGGTCACGGGAGAGGCATTCGGAGTTTCCATCGGTGCGTTCATCTGCTACGAGGCGATCTTCCCGTCCCTGGTTCGTCGCTTTCCCATGAACGGGGCCCAGGTCCTGTTCAACCTCACCAACGACGGGTGGTACGGGACCAGCGCCGCTCCCTATCAGCATTACGCCATGGCTCGATTCCGGGCGGTCGAGAATCACCGGTATCTGGTGCGCGCGGCCAACACCGGCATCTCCGCCATCATCGACCCTTTCGGGAGGGAGCTCGGCCGCACCGAACTCATGGAGCAGACTGCTCTGGTCGGCGAGATCCGGGCCCTTTCCGAGCTCACCTTCTATTCGCGCTACGGCGATGTCTTCGCCTGGTCCGTGTGCGCGGTGAGCGTGATCGGAGCAATCCTGGCCGCATTCCTTGGGCCCGCCCTCTCGAATAGACTGGAAGGGTTGCCAGGAAGGCCATGAGGATTCAGTGAAAGACGAAATCAGCGAGCTCTGTCTTGAGCTCAAGGCGAGGGCCGCGGACATCCGCGGCTATCTTTGACGAAGCGAAGCTGAGAGCGGATCAGGCGGTGGTGGACCGCGAGATCACGGAACCCGGGTTCTGGAACGATCAACGCCGGGCCCAGAAGGTCCAGCGGCGCCGGAAGAAGATCGAGGGCGACCTCGAGCTGGTGCGACGGGTGAGCGCCCAGGAAGGCGACGTCGCGGTCCTTCAGGAATGGCTGGCCGCCGGGGAAGCGAACGAGGGTGAGCTGAGGGCGGCGGTGCTCGCCTGGCAGAAGAGCATCGATGAGGCCGAGCTGGGGCATACCCTCGGAGGGGAGCACGACGCCGCCAACCTGATTCTGTCCATCAACGCCGGGGCCGGGGGCACCGAAAGTCAGGACTGGGCGGAGATGCTCTTCCGCATGTATCAAAGATACTGCGAGCGCCGCGGTTTCAAGGTGGATGTCACGGATTATCAGAAGGGTGAGGAAGCCGGAATCAAGAGCGTCACCATGCTGGTCTCCGGCGAGTACGCCTTCGGCACCTTGTGGGTGGAGAGCGGGGTTCACCGTCTGGTCCGTATTTCACCCTTCGATTCGGCAGCCCGCCGGCATACCTCCTTCGCCGCCGTATTCGCCTGGCCCGAGCTGGACGACAGCATCGACATCGAGATTCTCGACAAGGATCTTCGGATCGACACCTACCGCTCGAGTGGCGCCGGCGGACAGCATGTCAACGTGACGGACTCCGCGGTTCGCATCACCCACATCCCCACCAACATCGTGGTGGCCTGCCAGAATGAGCGCAGCCAGATAAGGAACCGGGAGGTGGCGATGAAGGTCCTGAAGTCCCGCCTGTACGATCTGGAGATGAAGAAGCAGCGCGAGAAGCTGGACGTGGTGGAGGCGGCGAAGATGCAGATCGCCTTCGGATCGCAGATCCGGTCCTACGTTCTGCATCCTTATCGGATGGTGAAGGACCATCGAACCCGGCACGAGACGGGCGACGTGGACCGGGTGCTCGACGGCGATCTCGACGCCTTTATCAAGGCCGCTCTGGTGGCGAAGGCCAAGGGTGAGCTTTCGAAGGGTGTGGCGGCGAGCGAAGAGTGAGCTTGAGGTCGCACGCGTGGGCCGCGGCTGTTTACGCGGCCCTGACCGTGGTCATGACCTGGCCGCTGGCATCGCGACTGAACCTGATGGAGGCGGGCGACTCGGCCTATTTCGCCTGGGTCATCGCATGGACGAATCACGCTCTCCTGAACGACCCCCTGAACCTCCCCCACGCGAACACGCTCTATCCCCTTCGCTACACCCTCTTCCTGGATGAGCCCATCGTGGCCACGTCCGTTCTGGCCCTGCCCCTTCGCCTGATCACCGACGACCCGATCGTTACCTTGAATGTGGTCCGGCTCCTGACCTTCGTGCTCTCCGGCCTCGCGGTCCGGGCCCTCGGTCTGAGTCTTCGGATGTCGCCTCTGGGCGCCCTGGCCGCGGGCGCGCTCTTCACTTTCTCGTCGAACCGTGTTTCCTCGCCGGCCCACCTGTCGGTTCTGGGCACTCAGTACCTTCCTCTCTATTTTCTCTTCCTGCATCGCTGGGCCCGCACGGGTTCTGCGCGGGCGGCCGCCCTCGCCGGTTTTTTCTTCGGCCTGTCCGCCTGGGCCTGCGGGTATCACGCCCTTCTGGCCGTGGCGATCCTCCCCCTTCCCGTGCTGGTGCTGCTCGAGCGCGGTGTCTTTGTGCGCACCGCCCCGATTGGCCTGGCCGTGGCGTTCTCCTTTCTCCTTCCTCTGAAGTGGCTTCATCAGCAGGCCCTCGAACCGCTGGGCTACGCACGCTCGCTTGATGAGACCGCCTTCTTCTCCGCTCCCATTGAGGGACTCTTCTCGACCTCCGCCGCGAATCGCGTCTGGGGCCCGCTGACCGAAGGCCTGCGCAGCGTGGTGGAGGCGGATCTGTTCCAGGGTCTCACCGTCTTGTTTCTCGCCGCTCTCGCCCTCCAGGCGCTCGGGACGAACTCCGGGGCCCGCCGGGTCACCCTGGGTTATGCGGCCCTGGTGATCTGCGCGTTTCTGGTGGCTCTCGGCCCGGAGGTTCGCCTGCATGGCGCCCCGCTCATCGCCGGTCCTTTTGCCTGGCTGCGGGAGTTCGAGGTGTTTCGGATGATCCGGGTTCCCGCTCGCGCCTCGGTCTTCATGGCTCTGGGGCTCTCGATCCTTGCCGGTCTGGGGCTCGACCGGCTGCGAAACTCCCGCCTGCGGATCGCGCTCTTTGGCCTGGCCCTGATCGAGGCCGCCGTGGTGCCGCTGCCGGTGGTGGCCGCCGAGAGGTGCCTCGACGCCGCCGAACCGACGCCCGCCATCTACGCCTGGCTCAAGACGCAGCCGCCGGACGGGCCGGTTATCGAATTGCCGATTCTTCCCCACGACGGACGGTTTCAACGTCCGAGGTTCGACGACAGCGTCTATCTACTGAGGTCCACCGCTCACTGGCAGCCGCTGGTCAACGGTTTCGCCGGCACCGAGCCGCCGGCCTACCGCGAGTTGGAAGAGATCATGAAGGGTTTCCCGTCCGCGGAGTCGATAGGGCGTCTGCGCTCGATGAAGGTGCGCCACGTTCTGGTCCATCTTCGCGCGTACGGTCCCAATCGAAGACGCGCCATCGTGACCGCGCTGCCGCAGTTCGAGGCCGAACTCCAGGC
>JAQBHL010000097.1:0-38364 GCA_032127745.1 Acidobacteriota bacterium | reverse complement strand
GCCCCAAAACCCCGTCCGGTGTCTCCGGAGAAATATTCGTGGAAGAGCACGAGATCCTTGAAGTGAGGATCGGTGCGGTACCGGAGGTTGTCGCCATGACACGGCCTCCGGCCGTCCCGATCGGCCAGGAAGGTCGAGGCCAGCCGGCGTTCGATCTCCAATGCAACCTCTTTCAGATTCATGGAGACTCCCGATCCGCGGGGGCACTCAATGCGCAGAGTCTCCCCGTAGAAGTCGTGATACTGGTTGAGAGCGTCCACCAGAAGGTAGTTCAGCGGAAGCCAGACCGGGCCGCGCCAGTTGGAGTTGGCGCCGAACTCCTTGGTCCTCGACTCGTCCGGAGCGTATTCGACCCGATGTTCGCCGTCCCGGGCGTGAAGGACGTAGGGTTCCAGCCGGTGGCGTTTTGAAAGGGACCGAACCCCGGTGGGGGCGAGCAGAGAGGACTCGTCGAGCACTTCGGTGAGAAGGCGAGTCAATTGCGCCCGCGAGGGGACGCTAAGGAGTGCCTTTCCGGAGAGCATCGCGGCTCGGTCTCCTTCCGGGAGATCCCGGGACCGAACCTCCAGGAAAGCTGCGATGCGTCGCTCCAGTCCTGGGAGATGCGCGGTGGAACGACGGTCCAGTGTCTCCACCGCGAACAGGGGAATGAGGCCGACCATGGACCGGATCCGAAGCGGGGCTCTCGTCCCATCGACGCTCACATGGTCGAAGTAGAAACCGGCCTCCTCATCCCACAGACCCTGTCCGGAGGGAGAGTTCATCGCCTCGGCGATCGACGCGAACGAATCGAAGAATTCGGAGGCGAGGCCGTCGTAGCGGGCGGGATCTCTCCGGCTCAGCTCCACCGCCATGGCCAGCATGTTGAGAGCGAAAAAGGCCATCCAGCCGGTGCCATCCGCCTGTTCGAGGTGGCCGCCTTCGGGTGGGCGCCGGCCTCGATCAAAGGCGGAGATGTTGTCGAGGCCCAGGAAGCCGCCGTCGAAGAGCCGGCTCCCGGCCACCTTTTCGAGGCTGAGCCACCAGCGAAAGTTGCGGACCAGGGGCTCGAAGGCGGTGGCGAGAAAGTCGAGTGACTCGGGCCGATCCGGGCCGGCCAGCTGGAAGACCCGGAGGCAGGCCCAGGCATGCACCGGTGGGTTGACGTCGCCAAACGCGAATTCATAGGCGGGCATCTGGCCGGACGGGTGCAGGTAGCCATCGCTCAGGAAAAGGGTCAGCTGAGAGCGGGCAAACTCCGGGTCCACCCGGGCGAACGGGATCATGTGGAAGGCGAGGTCCCAGGCCGCGTACCAGGGGTACTCCCAGGTGTCGGGCACGGAGAGGACATCGCGGCTGACGATATGAGTCCAGTCTCGATTGCGTCCGTCACGTCTTTGCGCCGGGGGCTTCGGCTGGGCGGGGTCGCCGGCCATCCAGTCCGCCACATTGAAGTTGTAGAACTGCTTGGACCATAGAAGCGACGCGTAGCCCTGACGGAGCACATTCTTCTCGTCCGGGGTGGCGAGCGCAGGCAGGGTCGCTTCATAGAACCGATTCGCCTCGTCGGCGCGTTCTTGAATCGTTTCTTCCGCGTTTCTCAGACCCAGACGCGCCTGAAGGTCGGCCTCCGACGCGAGCCGCATATGGATGACCACGGTCTCCCTCGCCTTGATGCTCAGCCGATAGTGCGCCCCCGCCTTGGTCCCTTCGCCCTTCGGATTGACCGCGTTGTCCCGGCCTTCGACCACGTGTTCGTGAAAGGCGTCCTTGACGAAGGGCTGCGGGTTCGCCGCGCCAAAGACACGCTCCAGGTTGGTTTCGTTCTCGGTAAACAGGATCTGCGGTTCGACGCCGGAGGAGGAAACTCCGGCTTCCCAGAGATAGCGACCCAGTTCCCGGTGGTTCGAGGCGACGCATCGCCTCGCTCCGAGTCGCATCTCCGGCCTGGGGCCGTATCCGCTCTCGTGATCCCGTCCCCAGATCCAGGTGTTTCGGAACCAGAGCTGGGGGATGACGTGCAGAAGAGCGTCGTCGCCCGAGCGATTGGCCAGGGAGATCTTCATGACCATGTCGGTGGGGGAGGCCTTCGCGTACTCGGCGGTGACATCGACGTAACGGTTTCGATCGAAGACGCCGGTGTCTTCGATTTCGAACTCGGGATCGAGAATCCCGCGGGCCCGCCCCTCACGAACCAGCCTCTCGTACGGGTACGCCCACAGCGGGTACTTATAGAGGGCCTTCAAATACGAATGCGTGGGGGTGGAGTCCAGGTAGTAGTAGAGCTCTTTGACGTCCTCGTTGTGATTGCCCTCGGGGGCTCCCAGACCGAAGAGGCGTTCCTTCAGAATCGGATCCCGGCCGTTCCAAAGAGCCAGGCCGAAGCAAAGTCGCGCCTCGCGATCGCAGAAGCCGAGAAGTCCGTCCTCCCCCCAGCGATAGACCCTCGAGCGCGCGTGGTCGTGGGGGAAATAGTCCCAGCAGGCTCCGTACTCGGAGTAGTCCTCGCGGATGGTGCCCCATTGGCGCTCGGCCAGATACGGCCCGAACAGACGCCAGTCTTCCCCGGCGCTTGAGGCTCGCCGAAGCCGATCATGCTCGGCGGAGGTTGCGGGGGTCAAGACCCCGATTCTAGGCAGGGTTTGGGAAGTAGGTCACGCGGTTTTTTCGGGTCCGGCACTCCCGTGAATCATTCGCTTCAAGAGGGCATCCACGCTCACCGCTCCCGGGCCCTTGACCACGAGCCACGACAGGAAGACGCCCAGGACCAGGGGCGCCACATCGGCGAGGCCGATTTCGGAAGTTCGGTTCAGGGCGCCGACCAGGGTGTCGCGATCGGCGGTGAGCAGGGCCACCACCATCGTGGACGAGAGCAGCAGCGCGAAGATCCTGGTCAGTACGCCCGCGAGCAGCAGTATGCCGCCGTAGTATTCGAGACGGGCGACGAAGGCGGCGTTCAATTCCGGGAAGGGAATGTTGAGATCAGTGAAGAATGCGACGGTGTTCTCCATGTGGGCGAGTTTGCCGTTCCCCGAGTCATAGAAGGCAAAACCCACGACCAGCCGGGTGAGGAGTCCAGGGACGAAGTCGACGAATCCCAGGAGTTTGAGGGCAAGAGTGCTGGCGCGGCGGATGGCGTCTTTGGGGTCCATGGACGGTATTCTCCTCTTTCTGTGACCGCGTTCTGATGTTCGGTTCCTGGTTGCGGTTACCGGGGTGCGGTGCCTTCCGGGGTGGGGCCTTCGCCGCGGGGGCTTCGAAGGGGCACGACGGGCGACTTCCGCTCCGGATGTCTCGCGACCCGAGGTTCATAGAGGCGCCGGAGTGCTTCGAAGTCCTGGTCGATATCCCCGGAGGGAACGAAAGCCTCGGGGAGGATCCCGGCCTCCTTCCTCGAGTAGTCGATGTAACCGAGGTAGACCGGCACCTTCGCCTGCAGGGCTATGTGATAGAAGCCGGTCTTCCACCCGGAGGTGAGTTTCCGGGTCCCCTCGGGCGCCACCCCGATCGCGAAGTCCTCTCGGCCATCGAACCACGAGACGGCCTGGCTCACCAGGCTCTGAGGCTGCGAACGGTCGATGGGTATGCCGCCCATGTGCCGCAGGAACCAACCCAAGGGCCCCCGGAAAAGCGTGTGCTTGCCGAAGAAGGAAAACTCCAACTTCAGGATCGCGGCCGTGAGGATCAGGAAGAAGCCGTCCCAGTTCGAAGTGTGGGGCGCCGCGATGACGACGAATTTCCTCGCCGCGGGCGTCTGCCCGGTGCAGGTCCACCCGAGGACCCTGAACACGACCCGGCCCACGAAAGCGACAAACGGCGATCCTCTCCGGGCCTCCGGTATTTTCGTCACGCTCTGCCTTCAAAGTTAAGAAGGAACCCCAAAAGACTCTCACTTCAGAGAACTTATTCCCGCGACTATAGTTCGCGCACGGCCCCCCCGCCCGAATGATGCTCTCGATCTATACCTTCTTCCTCGGCCTCGGTTTTGCCTTCGCGGCCCCTTTTTTCCTCTGGCGCGGTCGAGGCACCAACCGATACACCGCGAACTTCAAGGAGCGCTTTGGCGCCCTCCCCGTCTACTTGAACGTCGACGGCGAGCGTTCGATCTGGATTCACGCGGTTTCGGTCGGAGAAGTGCTGGTTTCCCGAATCCTGGTTGACCCGCTCAAGAAACGATTTCCCAAACACCGCATCTTCCTCTCCACCTCCACCGTGGCCGGAAATGCGGTGGCGCGCCAGCGCGTCCATGGGATCGACGGGCTCTTCTACGCCCCTTTCGACTTTCCCTCCCCCGTGCGCAAGGTTCTGGACACCCTCAAGCCCGATCTGCTGGTCATCGTCGAGACGGAGCTGTGGCCCAATCTCATTCACGAGGCCCGGGCCCGGGGCACCCGGGTCGCCTTGGTGAACGGCCGCATTTCGCCCCGCTCGTATCCCCGCTACCGGCGGATTCGAAGCCTCCTGCGCGGGACCCTCTCCCGGGTGGATGCATTCTTCATGCAGGCCGAACCGCATGCGGAGAGGATCCGGGACCTGGGTGCCGCCGCGGATCGAGTCAGGGTGACCGGCAATCTGAAGTTCGATTCGCTCGACACCGGCCGTCCCAAGGAGCGTCTGGCCCGGATCATCCTCTCTCCGCCGGTTCGACCGATCGTGGTGGCCGGGAGCACCGTTCCCGGCGAGGAGGAGATCATCCTGAGGGCCCTTCACCTGGCCCGCGAGACGGTGCCGAATCTGGGGCTGGTCCTGGCCCCCCGGCATCCCGACCGGTTCGCCGAGGTCCCGGCCCTGGTGGAGTCGGCGGGCCTCCGCTGCGTGCGTCGAACCGATCTCGAGCCCGGGCAGTGGAAGGTGGGGGACGTGCTGCTGCTCGACACCCTCGGCGAACTGGCCTCCGTGTTCTCCCTGGCCACGGTCGGATTCGTGGGAGGTTCGCTGGTTCCGCAAGGGGGCCACAACATCCTCGAGGTTTCGGCGAGCGGCGTGCCCGTGCTGACCGGCCCCCATGTCCAGAACTTCCAGGAGATCGCCAACGAATTCCATCGCGAGGGCGCCCTGGTGTTCGTGAAGGACGCGACCGAGCTCGCGCGTGAGATCGTATCCTTCGTGACCGACAAGGCCCGGCGCGATGAGGTAGGACGCAAGGGCCGCGCGCTGATCGAGCCCAACCGCGGAGCCCTGGGCCGCACCGTCGACGGCCTTTCGGCCCTCATCGACTGAGGCCCTTTGCGAGCGGCGCTTTCGATTCTGGCCCCGCTCGGGTGGCTCTTTGGTTTGGGAGTTTCGTGGCGCCGCGCGGCCTATGGGCGTGGATGGTTGCGGCGGGAGCGTCTGCGCTCGCCCGTGATCAGCGTCGGAGGGCTGGCCATGGGGGGGTCGATGAAGACTCCCACGGTCGTAGAACTGGCCAGAGCCATTCGGGCGCGAGGTCCCACGGTCTGTGTCCTGGGCCACGGTTACCGCGGCCAGGGAGGACCGCCTCGCCTGGTTTCAAACGGAGAGACGCCTCTGGAGTGCGCGGAGACCGTGGGCGATGAGGCGATGCTGCTCGCCTATGAGCTCCCCGGTTGTCCGGTTGCGGTGGGAAGCGACAAAGTGGCGGCCGGGCGCTTTCTGGAGGCGCGTTTCGGCAAACGGATAATGCTCGTCGATTCGGGTTTCCAGCATCTCCGCCTGTTCCGGGACCTCGACATCGTGTGCGTGAGCGAGGCCGATCTGGGTGAGAGAGTCCTGCCCGCGGGTATGCTCAGAGAGCCGCCCCGTGCCCTCAGGTCGGCGGATCTCATCTTCACGGATCGGGAGACCGACGGAGGACGAGTGGCGAGGCTGCGCGCCGAGCGGCCGGCGGATGTCTTCTCGGTGGCCCGCGCGGACTTCGGCTTCTTTTCCTTCGAGGGCACCGGCCTCGAGGTGGACCCGCCAAGGAAGGCGTTCAGCTTCTGTGGCATCGGCAACCCCGAACGTTTCGCGAAAGACCTTGCGTCTGGCGGGGTGGCCCTCGTGGGCCAGCGCACCTTTCGGGATCATCACCGGTTCAGCACGAAGGAGCTCCGCGAGATGGCTTCCTCGGCCGAGACCGCGGGCGCCGACGCCGTGGTCACCACGGCCAAGGATGCGGTGCGCATCAACCTCTGGCCGGGGCCGCTGCCGCTCATGGTCTTGTCGGCGCGTCTTTCCATCGAGAACCTGCCCGCGGTCTTGAAGAGGATCGACCGGGTGATCCTGGCCCGGATCAAGGCCGGGCTCTGATGGGCCGTTCGGCGCGTTTCGCCCTCGAGGCTCTGGCCCTTCATGGCTTCGAGGCTCTGGCCCTGGTGATTCCCAGGCCCGTCTTCCTTCGCCTGGGCCGGGCCCTTGGAGCGATGGTGGCGGCCCTGGATCGCCGGCATCTCTCCATCGCCCGGGTCAACCTTCGCCGGAGCTTTCCGGAATGGAGCGAGGATCGGGTCAACCAGACCGCCCGTGGGGTGTGGATCCATTTCGGGGGCGTGATGTTCGATCTGGTGCGGATTCTGGCCAAGGGACCGGGCAGCGTCGAACCGCTGGCGACCATCGAAGGCCGTGCGCACGCCGAACGCGCCCACCGTTCTCCGCATGGCGTCGTCCTCATCACCGGTCACTTTGGAAACTGGGAGACCCACGGGATCGTTCACGCCCGCAACTTCGGCTCCATCGGCGTCATCGCCAGGCCCCTCGACAATCCGACCCTCGATCGGGCCATGAGGAATCTTCGCGAGAGCGCCGGTAACGAGGTGATCGAGAAGGAACACGCGATGATCCGCTCGATGCGCCGCCTGAAGGCGGGGCAGGGTGTCGCCTTCGTGGTGGACCAGAATGTCCAGGAGAAGGAGGGCATATTCGTGAACTTCTTCGGGCGTCCCGCCTGCACCACGCCCTTCGCGGCGCGGCTCGCGATCAGAACCGGCGCCCTCGTTCTGCCCTGCCGCGCGGTCATGACTCCCGATCTTCGATATCGGGTGATCTACGACCCTCCCATCGATCCGCGCGAGTTCGGGTCGGGCGAGACGGCGGTGGGAGCGCTCACCCAGGCCATGATGAAGGCCACCGAACTCTGGATTCGCGAAGACCCCGACCAGTGGCTCTGGATGCACCGCCGGTGGCACACCCAGAAGACCACCCCCGATTCACCCGTCGATACCGTCGGCCCGTCCGCATGACCATAGCCTCGCCGTCCCGCATCGCCCTCCGGGCCCCCAACTGGTTGGGCGACGTCGTGTTGTCGCTGCCCGCGGTGAGGGACATCCGGCGAGCCTGTCCCGCCGCGCGGATCAGCGTGGTCGCGCGCCCCTCGGTGGCGGCTCTTTACGAAGCCATTCCTGAAGTCGACGCGGTGGTGGAGGTGAAGGGTGCCTTCCGGGAAATCGGCGCGTACCGCCCGGGCTTCGATCTCGTCCTCCTCCTGACGAACTCCATCGGCACCGCCCTTTTCGCGACTCTGGCCGGTGTCCCGGAACGCTGGGGCTACTCGACCGAGGGCAGGAGTTTTCTTCTGACCAGAAGCGCGCCGGTTCCCTCTGCGGTCCGAGGACGTTCGCAGGTGCATTACTATCGGACCATGGTTGCCGCCATGGGCCTTCCCACGAGCGACGCTCTCGATACTTCCATCGCGCCCCCTTCGGCCTGGGCCGACGCCGGCCGGGCGTTGATCGGAGAGGGCCGTTTTTTCGGCGTCGCTCCCGGCGCGGCCAAGGGTTCGGCCAAACAGTGGCCCCCGGAGCGTTTCGCCCAGGCCGCCGATCGCCTCAGCGAGGAACTCGAGGCCCGGGCCGTCCTTCTCGGATCGGCGGCCGATACGGGTGCGACGGACGCGGTGACCCGGGCCATGCGGACCTCTCCCATCAACCTCTGCGGCCGGACCGACCTGCGCGTCCTGGTCGGCTTGTTGTCCTGCATGGATGCGCTGGTGGCGAACGATTCGGGCGCCATGCACCTGGGCGCGGCACTGGGCCTTCCCACGGTTGGCGTATTCGGTCCGACCAATCCGGACGAGACCCACCCCGTGGGCCGGAAGGCCCGGTTCGTGCGCGGGGTGGCCGAATGCTCCCCCTGCCGGCACGCCATCTGTCCCATTGATCACCGTTGTCTGACCTCGGTGGCGCCCTCCGCTGTGGTCGAGGCTCTCCTGCGGGCGGTCCGTTCGTGAGCCGTCCGGCCGTCTTCTTCGACCGTGACGGCACGCTGTCCAAGGAGGTGGGTTACGTCAATCACATCACGAGGTTCGAACCCTTCCCCTTCGCGGTCGACGCCATACGCGCGGTGAACGCGGGAGACCGTCTGGCCGTGGTGGTGACCAATCAGGCCGGAGTGGCCCGCGGGTATTTTCCGGAGTCGCTCATCGCCGAAGTCAACGGCGTGCTCAGGAGCCGGGCCGAATCTTCCGGAGCCAGGATCGATGGCATCTACTATTGTCCTCACCATCCGTCGGCCGGCCTTCCGCCTTATCGACAGGATTGCGACTGCCGCAAACCGCGCCCGGGCATGCTGCATCGCGCGGCCCGGGATCTCGATCTCGATCTCTCGAAGTCCTGGGTCATCGGGGATCGGCTCGGCGACCTCGAACTCGCCTGGAACGCGGGGGCCCGGGCCTGCCTGGTGAAGACGGGTTACGGGATGGGCGAGATCGAGTACTGGATGGCGGCCTGGAAGCGAAAGCCCGACCTGATCGCCGAAAACGCGCTGGACGCCGCGCTTCAGATCGTCGAGTCTCACTGAATGAAGATCAAGCCCCCACGGAGAAACCGAGCCGCGAGGCCGGTCGAGCGACCCGGCCGGGACCGGCTTCTGGCCGTGGTCAAGGCCTTTCAGGGCCGGCGCATCGCGGTGGTGGCCGATCTCGTCATCGACGAGTTCCTGAACGGCCGGGTGGAGCGCATCTCTCGCGAGGCCCCGGTTCTAATCCTTCAGTACGAGGGCTCGGACCTTCGGCTGGGCGGAGGGGCGAACGCGGTCCACAACATCAAGACCCTGGGGGGCGAGCCGTTTCCGGTGGGCTTTGTCGGGAATGACGCGATGGGCCGCTCCCTGATGGCGCTGCTGAAGCGAAAGCGTATCCAGACCGTCGGCGTCGGCCGGGCCAGGGACTATGGAACCCCGCTCAAGACCCGGATTCTCGGCGGTGGCTTTCACTCCACGCGTCAGCAGATCGTGCGGATGGATCGCACCCGTCCTCTTTCCGACGCCGCGTATCGCTGGAGTGAAGATCATGTGCGCCGGGTTCTGAGGCGGATCGGTGCGGTCGATGGAGTGCTGGTGAGCGACTACGGCCTGGGGCTCGTGACCGAGGACGTCCTCAAACTCTCGACCGCCTTCGCGAGGAAGCACGGAGTTCCGCTGACCGCGGATTCGCGCCATGCTCTTCTGGGTCTGTGCGGGGTGACCGCGGTCACGCCCAATGAACCCGAAGTGGAAGAGGCCCTGGGGATCTCCATAGGCCACGACATGAAGAAACTGGAGAAGGCGGGCCGCTCCCTCCAGGCCAGGCTCAAGACACCCTCGGTCCTGGTGACCCGGGGAAGCGACGGCATGTCTTTGTTCGAGGCGGGGGCGCGTCCGCGTCACATTCCCGTTTTTGGCGGCGACGAGGTGGCCGACGTCACCGGCGCCGGCGACACCGTCATTGCGACCTTCACCCTGGCCCTGGCCGCCGGCGCCACCGCCTTCGAGGCGGCTCACCTCGCCAACATCGCGGGCGGCCTGGTGGTGATGAAACGAGGAACCGCGACGGTTTCGGCTCGCGAGTTGCGCCACGCCATCGCGCAGGCGGATTTCGCATGAACGACTCGTTTCGCACCGCCGCTTCGAAGATCAAGGATCTGGAGTCGCTCCGCCAGATCTGCGCCCTGGCCCGCGGGGCCGGGAAGACGACGGCTCTGGCCAACGGCTGCTTCGACCTCCTTCACGTCGGGCACACCCGCTACCTCCAGGCCGCCCGCGCCGAGGCCGACATCCTCATCGTGGGTATCAACGAGGATGCGTCCGTACGGAGGCTCAAAGGAGAGAACCGGCCCCTCCAGGCCGAGCAGGACCGCGCGTGGCTCGTGGCCTCACTCCACTCCGTCGACTGGGTGGTGGTCTTTCCTGAAGACACGGTCGAGAACCTCATCCTCGCCCTCAAGCCGGACGTGCACTGCAAAGGCACCGACTACACGCCCGAGACCGTGCCCGAGCGAGAGGTCGTGAAGAGCTACGGCGGCCGGGTGGCGATCGTGGGTGATCCGAAGGACCACGACACCAGGGCGCTGCTGGCCCGGCTCGCATCGAGATAGATTAAGAGTGGCACGGTGAAGATCCTGGTAGTCCGCTTATCGTCCATCGGCGATGTGGTTCACACCACCCCCATGGTGGCCTCTCTCATCGAGGCGGGCCACGAGGTCGCGTGGGCGGTGGAGCCTCCGGCCGCTCCCCTGGCGGCCAGCATCAAGGGCCTGGCTCAGACTTTCGTCCTGCCCAAGGCCTCCGCCTACGACTGGAACGACCGGTTTCGCCTGGCTCGCAGGCTGCGCGACTTCAGCCCCGACGTTGCCATCGACGCCCAGGGCCTGTGGAAGTCGGCGTTTTGGACCTGGCTCTCCGGTGCGCCGCGCCGCATCGGCTGGATGTCCGACCAGCGCCGGGAGGGTTCCTCGAGCGTCATGCTGACCGAGACCGTGGCCTGCACCGCCGACGCTGTCCACGTCATCGATCAGCACCACGCCCTGTTGGTGGGTCTGGGGATCGATGATCGCGGGTCCCGGGATTTTCCGTACGTCCTGCCCGAAGAGGCGGTGGCCATGGCCGGGGATTACCAGGCCTCGGTCGGGAGTCCGCTCGCCTTCATCGCTCCGGGGGGGGGCTGGGAGAACAAGCTTTACCCCGCTCCTTTGTGGGGCGAGGTCGCGGCCGGCCTGGCCCAGATGCATCTGGCCCCGGTGGTTTTGTGGGGACCGGGCGAAGAAGAGCTCGCGGACGCGGTGATCGAGGCTTCGGGGGGAACGGCCAGGCGCGCGCCCGAAACCTCGATCCTGGAGCTCGCGGCCCTGGCCCGGGTCTGCCGGGTGTTTCTCGCCGCCGACACCGGCCCCCTGCATATCGCGGGTGCGATGGGCGCGCCCCTGGTGGGCGTTTTCGGCCCCACCGATCCGGCGCGAAACGGCCCCTGGGCGGAGGGCGATGAAGTCGTGCGCCGGGTTCCCGCCTGCGCGCCCTGTCACAAACGGAACTGCGATACCCACCTGGACACCATGAAGAAGATCAAGGTGAGCGCGGTTCTGGAAGCGGCGACGCGAAGATTGTCCACCTCGACCGATCGGGCCCCCGCTTGAGCCTTTCGAGAATCAGGGTCCGCTCCGGGTACACCGCCGGGGCGCTCGCCCTCTATTTCGCCGAGCCCACCCGCGATTCGCTGATGGCCGGCGGCGCGCTCGCGATCTTCGGTGAACTGATTCGACTCTGGGCTTCGGGACACATCCAGAAGACCTTGAGGCTGGCCACCGGCGGTCCGTACGCGCACACCCGAAATCCTCTCTACCTGGGAAGCGTCCTCATGGCCCTTGGTCTGCTCGTCGCCGCGCGGCATCCTATCTCCGTGGTGGCCGGCCTGGCTTATCTGATCGTCTTCTACCCGGTGATCATCGAGGAGGAAGCGAAGTTCCTGCGCGGCAAATTCCCGGACCATTACCGGGGCTGGGCGAAGCAGGTGCCGATCTTCTTCCCGCGCCTGACCCCTGGAGGTCCGCGCGAGTCGAAGTTCGAACCCGGCCGGCTTCTCGCCAATCGCGAATGGAGGAGCGTTCTCGGCTTGATGCTTCTCGCCGCTTTCATGATGTGGCGGCTTCATTAGAGGAGTCGGTGGACGGGTGAGGGTGGGAAAGATCCGGGTCTTGCCGATGCGCCGGGAGAATGGCGGTGCCACCGGCCCATTCAGCTTTCCGGCTGAAGGCCTCCTTGTAGCAACATAAAGGCGCCATGTTCACCCCCGCTCTCGAACGGATCCTCGTGATTGCCGCGCAGGGAGCCCAGGATCGTCGTCACGCTCATCTCACCACCGAGCACGTCCTGCTCGCCATAGCCCACGATCCGGTGGGCCGGCGAATCCTGAACGGTTCCGGGGTGGATGTGGACCAGTTGATCAATGGATTGACGGTCTACGTCGAGGAGCAGATCGACCGCGTGCCCGACGGCTCAAAACGGGCGCCCCAGCAGACCATCGGATTTCGCCGGCTTCTCCAGTCCGCCGTGCTGCACGTCCAGAGTGCGGGGAAGAACGAGGCCGACGTGGGCGACGTGCTCGCCGCCCTGATGCAGCAACCGAAGTCCTTCGCAGCCGAAACCCTCGCCGCTCAGGGAATCACCCGGCTCGATGTCCTGAACTACATCTCCCACGGGGTCTCCCGGCGCCCCGATGCGGCGCCGTCCGGGCCGGCTCCCGCGGGGGACGGTGAAGAGGGCTCCGCGTCGCCGAGCGACCCCCTGGAATCCTTCGCGCCCTCTCTCACCGAACGGGCGCGACAGGGTCTCCTCGATCCTCTGATCGGCCGCGGCAAGGAAGTGCGTCGGGTTCTCGAAATCCTTTGCCGGCGCCGCAAGAACAACCCCGTCCTGGTGGGCGACCCCGGGGTGGGCAAGACCGCCATCGTCGACGGCCTGGCCCAGGCCCTGCTGCGGGACGACGCCCCCGAGTTCCTGAAGGGGGCCGAGATCTTCTCCCTCGACACCGGCGCCATGCTCGCCGGGACTCGCTACCGCGGTGATTTCGAGGAGCGGTTCAAGCAGGTCATTGCCGCCCTCAAGAAGCGCGGGAAGCCGATTCTCTTCATCGACGAGATCCACACCATGGTGGGCGCGGGCGCCACCAGCGGCGGCACCCTCGACCTCTCGAACATGGTGAAGCCGATCCTGCAGGACGGCGACATCCGGATCATCGGAGCCACCACCTTCGACGAATTCAAGGTCATCGAGAAGAACCAGGCCCTCTTCCGCCGTCTTCAGAAGATCGTGGTGGAGGAGCCGTCGATGGCCGACACCGTCCAGATCCTCTTCGGCCTCAAGGACCGGCTGGAGAAGCACCACGAGGTCTCGATCAAAGACGACGCGATCGACGGCGCGGCCAAGCTCGCCCAGAGGCACATGCGCGAGCACCGCCTGCCCGACAGCGCCCTCGACCTCCTCGATGAGGCCGGCGCGTCGTTGCGTCTCGACAAGGTCGATCCGCGCGATGTCGACCTGCCCCTGATCGAGCGCGTGGTCGCCCGGGTGGCGCGGATTCCCGAGAAGCAGGCGTCGCTCTCCGACAAGGAGCGACTCCGCACCCTCGAAGAGTCGCTGAACCGGGTGGTCTTCCACCAGGAGCCGGCGGTGAAGCTGGTTTCCCAGGCCATCAAGCGCTCCCGCGCGGGCCTCGGCCCGCCCGATCGTCCCGTGGGCTGCTTCCTCTTCACCGGTCCCACCGGAGTGGGAAAGACCGAGCTCGCCAAACAGTGCGCCAAGCAACTCGGCAACGAGTTTCTCCGCTTCGACATGAGCGAGTACATGGAGAAGCACACGGTGTCCCGCCTGGTGGGGGCGCCTCCCGGCTATGTGGGCTTCGACCAGGGTGGGCTCCTGGTCGACGCGGTGCGCAAGAACCCCTACTGCGTGGTCCTGCTCGACGAAATCGAGAAGGCCCACCCCGACATCTTCAACATCCTGCTTCAGGTCATGGATCACGCCACCCTGACCGACAACAATGGCCGCAAGGCGGACTTCCGCCAGGCCATCCTGATCATGACCTCGAACGCGGGCTCCCTGGAGATGAGCCATCGGGCCATCGGGCTCCAGCGCGACGCCTCCAAGGACACTGCGGCTCTCGGGAAGGGAGCGATCGAGAAGCTGTTCGCGCCCGAATTCCGGAACCGCCTGTCCGCGATCGTGACCTTCGGCTCCCTGCCTTTCGAGGCCATGGAGCTCATCGTGTCGAAGTTCATTCTGGAGCTAGAGTCGCAGCTGCGCGAGCGCAAGGTGGCGATTACGCTGACCGAAGAAGCACGGGTCTGGCTGGCTCGGAAAGGCTACGATCCAAAGTTCGGGGCCCGGCCGGTGGCCCGCGTCATCCAGGAACACGTCCGCGATCCGCTCACCGACGAGATTCTCTTCGGCGCGCTCGAAGCGGGCGGGGAAGTCACGATCAAGCTCGCCGAGGCGGGTGAGGGACTGGCCTTCGACTTCAAGCCCCTGACCGTCAAGGAGCCCGGAGAGAAGCTCGACGCCTGATTCGTCGCCCTCGAAACCAGGGGAGCCCTGGTGGAGAACCACATCCCGTGGAGAAGAACAAGGACATGGCCCAGCAGATGGTGGATCAGATCTTCAGCTTCGGCGGACTGGGACTCCAGGAGGCGGAGACCTCGAAATACCTGGTCGCCCTACTTCGGAGCCATGGGTTCACGGTGGAAGAAGGAGTGGTCGGCATGCTGGAGGGGACCGGTCGTCAATCGAGAGGTGACCGGCATGTCTGATCTGAAGTCAGGCTTCCAGAAGATGGAGGCGAAGAAGGCCAACCTGCTCAGGAGTCTGGCCTCGCTCGATGCCGCCGCTCTCAACCGGAGGCCGGACCCGGCGACGTGGTCGATTCTGCAGGTGATCGCCCACCTGACCAAATCAGAGGCGGGCACCCTTCAGTACATCAAGAAGAAGACCCAGGACCCGGCCGCCCTCCCGAAAGCGGGGATCGCGCCCTGGTTCCGCGTGGCCGCCCTCGTCGTGGGGATTTATTCACCGATGAAGTTCAAGGCGCCTCAAGCTGTGGCGGAGGTGCCTGAGTCGGGAGATTTCCAGGCCGCGAGTCTGGCCTGGGCCGAAGTGCGAGAGGACTGGCGCGAATTCATCGAGGCCTTCCCCGCGGTTCTGAACGACCGCGTGATCTTCAGGCATCCGTTCGTGGGCCTGCTGGGCCCGACCCAGATGATGATCTTCCTCAACCAGCACCTGGGCAATCACGTTCGCCAGATCAGTCGCATCCGCAAGGCGCTCGGCGCCTGAACGCCCTCGCGCGCCTGCAGCCGGGCCAGAACCGCCGCCGCGTCCTTGCGGTGCGAGTCCTTCCGGTTCACGCTGCGCAGAAGGGCCGTGGCCTCCACGAGGCGCCCCTGGCCGAGAGGGGCAAGGCCCAGGAAAGTTGCTTCCTCCGGGAATGTTCGGGCTGAGCCTCAGGGCATCGCCAGAAGGACGAGAAGTCTCACGGCCTCTTGAGGAGTTCGGCCACCTTCTCCTGCAGTTCCGCGGTCTCGATCACGCCTTCCTTCCGGAACCGGACCCGGCCCGGAGAGCGCTCGCGTCCGTCGATGATGAGCTTGGTGGGGAAGATCACGACGCCCATCTTGTCCGAGAGGTCCGAAGCCATGTAGACGGGGAACTTCTCCTGGCGCTCCTTGAAGAACCTCACCACGTCGGCCTTGTCGTCATCCACGCTGAAGCTCAGAAAGGCCACGTCCTTCCTGTCTTTGACGCTCTCCGCGAAACGGGCGAGTTCGGGCAGCTCCTGCACGCATGGACCGCACCAGGTGGCCCAGAAATCGACCACCACCACTCTTCCTTCGAATGCCTTCTCGCTCAGTCTGGCTCCGGTGATGTCCTGGATCGAGAACTTGATGGCCGGACGATTCACCCGTTCCCAGCCGTCCTCATCGGCCTGGGTGAAGGCGAGGGAGACGAGGACGGGAATGAGGGCGAGGCGAAGCAGGCGAGACATCAGGCTCTCAACATACTCCCTGAGCGCTCGCCCTGCGGAACCAGGGGCTCCGGGCGCCTCGACACTCGCATGTGCCACGTACTTACGAGGCAGGACACTAGCCGCTCTTCTTCACCAGATTGACGCGGTCAGGATCCAGTTCCACCTTCACGCCTGGGCCGGCCCCGGGGACCTTGAGCCGGCCGGAGACGATGAGATCCAGCCGCTCGTTGCCCACCCGGACCGTTACCGGCAAGGGTCCCTCGTAACCGTTCACCACGATCTCTTGATCATCCCCCCGCCGTTCCAGTCGCATGGTGGGCAGGGCGGTGTTCCGCACGAAGACCTCCCAAAGAGGGTTGAGATCGACCGCCCCTTCCGCTTCGAAGGCGCGTCGCACCATTTCCGTGCTGACTTCCTGGAAGCGGTTTTCGCGCTGAAGACGCATCAACCCCAGGCGAAAGGCGTCGTCGCCGATCAGACGGCGGACCATGTCGAGAACGAGGGCGCCCTTGTCGTAGACCACGGCCCGATGGGCCTGGGCGTTGTTCTGGATGTGGCCCACCCGATTGCCAAGATTGATAGGCCCGAGAGCGCTCAGCCGTTGAGCCCACGTCGCCATCTTGCTCAGGACCCGCGCGAAGGCGTCTTCGCCGTGCGCCTCGCGGGTCCACAGGGCGGCCGCGTACTGGGCGAAACCTTCGGAAACCCAGCGATCATGATAGGACTCGGGCGTCACCCCGTGACCCCACCACTGATGCGCGAGCTCGTGGGCCAGAAAGAACCCTTGGATCTCGTAGAAGGTGGCGGGATCATCCCGGAGCCTGCCTCCCAGTAGCGGCGGCCGTTCCTGGACGATGACCAGTCCGGGGGGAGAGTGGCCGCCGGGGACCGCGGCTTCGATGAGGGCCGTGTTCAGGGGGGAGTAGGGAAGGGGGCCGAACAGGCCGCGATAGAAAGCGGCCGCGGATTTCAGGTCCCCGACCAGTCGGGAAGCTTCGCGTCGAGAGCGCGGATGCGCGTAGGCGTCGAACGAGAGTCCCTCCGAGCGCTCGCTGGTGACCGGTACCAGGCGCGCGGCCATGAACGCGAGGTACTTGGCCACGGTGGTCTGCTCATGGGTGACGGTGCGGGTCACTCCGTCGGTGGTCTCGGTCCTGGCTCCTCCGGCCAGTACCGTCCATTCGTCGGGAAGGGTGACGGTCAAGGTGGAGGTCGCGTAGTCCTCGTCGCCCACCTCGGGATAGAACGCCCGGCGTCTGGAGTAGATGAGAGCCGGCTCGATGAAGGTCGACTGATCGTCCTGGAAGCCCACCTCCGCCTGGCTGATCTCGCTCTCGACCGTGCCGGCGGGAAGGCGCCCCGCGTACTCCACGGTCAGCTTCAGTGGCCCCAGGCGGTTCGCCAGCGATCCCATCGAGACCAGCACGCTGTTCTGGCCGCGCACCCGGAAGAACAGATGCCTGCCCCCCTCGGCGGACCGGATCGACGCCACCTGCAGATCGTCGTCCAGATGCAGCCGGAACGAGGACAGGGGAGCGCGAACGTCCACGGTGATGGTGTCCCGGCCGTTGAGGAAAAAGGTGGTGGGATTGAAAGACAGGGTCAGGTCGTGATGAAGGACGTCGAACGCGGTTTCCGCCTTCCAGGCCTTGTCCTGGTCTTGAGCGGCGGCCCTCGGATAGGCGGAAATCTGCCGCCGCGTCCCGCGGCTGAACAGGGCCACGCCCTCGGCCTCGAAACTGCTGAGGGAAAGAGTGAGCAGGCCGAAGCGCTTCGTCTCGAAGACGATCGCGGAGTCCCCGAGCCCGGGGAGGAGCCACCAGGGCGCGCCCTCCACCCGTGCATCCAGGACGAAGGCGTCTCCTTTGTGGCCCTCGAAGAACTCCGTGGCCTTGCCCAGGCGCTCGGCGCTTCTCGGATCGTCGACGAAGGAGCCGGGCTTGAGCGTGCGATAGAGATCGGCGGGGTGCAGGCGCAGGAAGGCCCGCGATACCTGGTCATCCAGTTCCTCGCTCTTCGCGAAGATCTTCATCTGGCCCCGCTCGGTGGGCGGCCTTGGTTTGAAGTTGACCCGGCCCTTGCCCACGAAGACCAGGGCGGTGGGGCCAGCCTCCTGAGTGTTCAGGAAGAAGGTGCCTTCGTTCATCTTGAGGGTGAAGTCCTCCAGTTCGATGGTCTGACCATCGGCGACGAAGCCCAGCGGCTGCAGATCGAGATGGACCAGTCCATCGATGCTGTCAAAGCTCTTCTTCGCCACGATGCGCCAGCCTTCCTCCTTCTGCCGCCACAAGAAGCCCCACTGCTCTATCGTGCCGCGTGGCTCCGAGATCAGGGCCAGGGTGGCCGCGGTGGCCACGGTTTCAGCGTCGGCGCTGAGCGTGGGGGCGCCGCAGGTGAGCGTCACCTTCTCCGAGGAGAACACTCCGCGCAGGGCCGTCTCCTCGTCGGCCCGCTCCGCCTCCGTCTCGAACGCCCAGGCGCGGAGCGCATCCGGCAGGCTCTTCTCCCGCATGGCCGCCTCGAATCCCCGGATCGCCTCGGTGAGGGCCGGATCAACTGAAGTCTGAGCATGCGTGTTCGTTAACATCCCCAGGGTCATGGCAAGAACGCACGTCGTCCGACCCGCGATGCCAACGCGCCTGCTTCCGCCCTTCGAGGATCGATAACTTGCCATGAATGAATCCGTATCCCTATTTACCGCATTCGCAGCGGGAATCGTTTCTTTTGTCTCGCCCTGCGTCCTCCCCATCGTCCCCGGATACCTCTCCTTCATCAGCGGCATCAACGTCTCGAAGTTCAAGAATCAGGAGACGCCGAAGGACCAGACCCGGCGGGTGGCCATCACGTCCATCTTCTTCGTCCTCGGCTTTTCCACGGTCTTCGTGCTTCTCGGCGCGGCCGCCACCATGGTCGGCTACTACCTGCAACAATACAAAAGAGTGCTCGGAATGGTGGGGGGCGTGGTCATCATCGTCCTGGGTCTCCACATGATGGGAATTTTTCGGATCAAGTGGCTTCTGGGTGAGATGCGAGCCGAGGTGAAGCAGAAGCCGCTCGGTCTCCTCGGCGCCTACGTGGTTGGTATCGCCTTCGCCTTCGGCTGGACGCCGTGCATCGGACCCATCCTGGCCGCGATTCTTCTCTACGCTTCGCAGCAGGAGACGGTCACGCAGGGAGTGGTTCTGCTTTCGGCCTACTCCGCCGGCCTCGGGATTCCCTTCATCGCCGCCGGCCTGGCCGTGAACTGGTTCTTCGCCGCCTCCGCCCGGATCAAGAAGCAGATGAGAACGGTGGAGATCATCTCCGGCGTCCTCCTCATCGGCGTGGGCCTGCTGCTGGTCACGGACCGGTTGAGCGTGCTCGCCCAATGGTTCTCCGAGATGTTCCCGAGTCTGGCCGTTCTGGGGTAGCCGGCCGACTGCCGCGCGCCCGCGAGGCGAGGCGAGCGACATTGACCTGGCCAGGGCGACGGGATCGGATCGGTTCGTGACCCCCGCCGACGTGCGGGTCCGCGTCCGCCGTGAAGGCCAGCCGCAACGCTTACCTACCCGCCCCTACTGGCGCATGGTCAGCAGCCGCGACTCATCCACCAGCAACTTCGTTCCCGTCGCCTTCTTCACCTCATCCAGGGTGACGCCCTCCGCGATCTCGATGAGACGCAGGCCGTCTCTTTCGACTTCCATCACTCCCATTTCGGTGACGATGACGTTGACGCACCTTCGGCCGGTGAAGGGCAGGGTGCACAGGTCTACGATCTTGGGCGCGCCCTTGGCGGTGTGCTCCATGGTGATCACCACCCGTTTCGCTCCCGCCACCAGATCCATCGCTCCCCCCATGCCCTTCATCATCTTCCCGGGAATCATCCAGTTCGCGAGGTTTCCTTCCCGGTCCACCTGCAAGGCGCCCAGGATGGTGAGATCCACATGGCCGCCGCGGACCATGGCGAACGAATCGCTGCTCGAGAAGTAGGAAGTGCCCGGAACCTCGGTGACGGTTTCCTTGCCCGCGTTGATGAGGTCGGCGTCCTCCGACCCGGCCTCCGGATACGGCCCCACCCCCAGCATGCCGTTTTCCGAATGGAGGACCACGTTCACACCCTTGGGCACGTAGTTCGAGGCGAGGGTGGGCATGCCGATGCCGAGATTCACGTAGAACCCGTCCTTCATCTCGAGGGCGGCTCGACGGGCAATGCGTTCTCGGATGGGGTCGATTTCGGTGGCCCCTCCGCGGACCGTGCGCTTTTCGATGCGCTTCTCGTAGTGAGCGCCCTTCACCACTCTTTGCACGAAGATCCCGGGGGTGGCGATGGCGTCGGGATCGAGAGATCCCGCGGGCACGATCTCCTCCACTTCGGCGATGGTGATCTTCGCCGCCATGGCCATCATGGGTCCGAAGTTGCGGGCGGTCTTGCGATAGATCAGGTTGCCTTCGGTGTCCGCTTTCCAGGCTTTGATCAGAGCGAAGTCCGCTCGGAGCGCTTCCTCCAGAATGTGGGGGCGGCCATTGAACCAGCGGACTTCCTTGCCTTCAGCGATCAGGGTCCCGTAGCCGGTGGGAGTGAAAAACGCGGGCACGCCCGCGCCGCCCGCGCGCATGCGCTCGGAAAACGTCCCCTGGGGCACCAGTTCCACTTCGAGCGCGCCGCTCAGCGCCATCTTCTCGAAGACCTTGTTCTCGCCCACGTAGGTCGAGATCATCTTCTTCACCAGGCCCGCTTCGAGCAGGAAGGTGATGCCGAAGTCATTGGTGCCCGCGTTGTTGCTGCCCAGGGTCAGGCCCTTGGGCCCCTTGTGCTTGACCGCCTGAATCAGATTCTCGGGGAGGCCGCATAGCCCGAAACCGGAGAGGAAGATGGTGGCGCCGTCGGGGATGTCCCTGACCGCGTCCAGAGCCGAGCTGAAGATCTTGTTCATGGGCCCTTGATCTTATGACCAAGCTGCCTTCCCCCGGAGTGACCGGCCCCGGCCGGACTCTCGAGCGGCCTTGATTCCTGGCCCGAACGGTGTACGCTCACTCACGTCATGAAGAGTTCTGATTTGGCCGCACCTTACCTGCTCGTCGCCTCGCCCCTAATGAACGATCCGAAGTTCGCGCGGACGGTCATGGTTATCGGTCATCACGATGAAACCGGCGCCCTGGGCTGGGTCGTGAACCGCGTTCTGGACGTGAGCGTCCAGGACGTGCTTCCTGATCGCCTCGCGTCCGGACTTCATCCCGACACGCCCCTGAGGCTTGGCGGCCCGGTGGGAGCCACCGGTCTCACCGTTCTCCTCCGGGATCCTTTGAGCGAAGACGCCACCGAGGTGGCTCCCGGGCTTTTTGCCTGCGGGAACGCCAACATTCTTCCCCTCGCGTTCTCCGAGGCGCCGGATGGGGAGGTCGCGGAGGCCATTCTGGTGATCGGCTATGCCGGCTGGGGCGCCACCCAGCTCGATCAGGAGATCACCGACGGCTGGTGGTTCGTGTTCGGCTACGACCCGGAACTCGCTTTCACCCACGCCGCCGCTGATCTGTGGGATGCGTCCATGGAGCGTCTGGGCCTGGGCGCCGCCACCGCCTTCGGCCGCTCCGAACAGATCCACTAGAGGCTATTTCTTCGGCACGCCTTCCACCGAGATCGCGGGCCCGGTGGGAGTGGTCGCCGGTTCGTCCGCGAAACGAACGTGCACGGCCACTGACGCCGCGTCGTCATAGTTCGAGAGAAGGAAGTTCTTCACGAAATCCTCCGTGGTCTTTCTTCCGCTCTCCCGCACCAGGGGCAGGTGTTCGCGGGCGCGCTGATGGAGCAGGTCCGAAAGTCCCTCCTGCAGCGAGGCCCGGACGGATTCTTCATCGCGGAGAACCGAGCCGCGCTTGATCTCGAACTTGAGCGTGGAAGGATCGAGGGCGGGGGTGGTGAACTCCGGAGCGGGCGCTGTCACCTCGACCCGCTGGCCATCGAGTCTCAAGTCCCAACGCTTCTTGAAATCGAGCACGTAGGTGTACACGACCTCCCCGCGGGCCTCGACCACCACGTCGGGGAGGGGAATGGTTCCCCAGCCGATGGAGGCGGTGTCCGTCCGCTCGAAGGACTCCAGTTGGCGGAGTTCGGCGAACTGGAACCGGGAGACGCCCTGAAGGTCGGTGGCATAACTGCGCAGGGAGGTTTCGATCTTGCCGGTGTGAAACGCCTCGGCCACGTGGCGCACCGCGATGAGAGCGCTCTCGGCCGTCCCCCCCAGGCTGCGCACCCTGGTCATGGTGGAGCGGATCAGGAGGATTGGGAGCACCAGACACGCGAGAGTGAGACAGCCCAGGGCGATGGCCCATCTCCCCCCGCTTCCCTTCCGCCGGGGCGGGGCGCCGCCCGGGGAGGCTTCGTTCATGCGAACCGCCCGTTCTTGAAGTCGTCGAAAGCCTGGTGGATTTCTTCCCGGGTATTCATCACGAAGGGACCGTAGCGGGCGATGGGTTCGTTCAACGGCCGGGCGGCGATGCAGAGGAAGCGGAAACCGGAACCCGTGGCCGCGGCTCGAATGGCGTCGCCTTTGGAAAGGACGGCGAGAGTCTTGGGCTCGACCACGGTGACCCCCACCGTGCCCTGTCCCTGGTAGGCATACACAAAGGCGGTGTGGTCGGGGGGCACGGTAGTCTCGAACCGCCCGGAGCCCTCCAGGCGAACGTCCAGGTAGACGGGATCGGTGACGATGCCCCGGACCGGGCCGGCGGCGCCCGCGAACGTTCCCGCGATCACCCGGACCGCGCCTTGTTCGATCTTCACTTCCGGAATGGCCGAGGGGTCGATGTCCTGGTAACGCGGAGCCGTCATCTTGCTGGCCGCGGGAAGATTGACCCAGAGCTGAAAGCCCCACATCAGGCCGTCGTCCTGCTTCGGGGTTTCCGAGTGGATGATGCCGCGGCCCGCGGTCATCCATTGGGCGCCGCCGGAGGTGAGGAGGCCCCGGTTGCCGGCATGATCGGCATGCTCCATCCGCCCCGCCAGCATGTAGGTGACGGTCTCGAAGCCGCGATGGGGGTGATCGGGAAAACCGGCGATGTAATCGTTGGGATCATCGGACCGGAATTCGTCCAGAAGCAGAAACGGATCGAGGTGGTCCAGTTCCGCGTTCGCGATGGCCCGGCTGAGGCGGACCCCCGCTCCATCCGAGGTGGCCACGGCCGGCACGAGTCTCTCCACGCTGCGCTCACTCATGCCCATAGTCTGACCCACACCTCGTTACCGGAGAGAACCGCAAGGCCAGCCGGATGACGCGCGGCCGGTCGCGACCCCTCGCCGGAGTCCGCCGGTGAACCGCCACCCCCGAGCGCCGCCTTCGATTTTAGGGCCCCGCACAAAAGCGTCACGCCGATCTTGAAGTCACGGTCGGGGCAACGGTGCGGGCAGATCCGCGACCGCGTAGGCCAGAAAGGCGATGGCGGCCGCGTTGTCCGCGAGATCCTTGGGGTCGAGCTTGTCCACCGTGTCCGCGGGGGTGTGATGAAGCAGGAAATATTTCGACCCCTCCACCTCCAGGCTCGCGGAAGGAATCTTCGCGGCTTCGACCGAGGGTCCGATGTCGGCACCGCCTCCCCGAGGCCCGATGGCGTCGGCGCCCAGGGGCTTCAGCAGCGACGCGATCTCAGTCAGGGTCTTTCGCGCGGCATCCGAGCCGGTGAATCCGAAACCGCGAGGCCGAAAAACTCCGGAGTCCGATTCCAGGGCGAGAACGTGCTGGTCGAGTTCGGCCCGGTGGGCATCGCGGTAGCCCTTTCCACCCGCTCCGCCGTTTTCCTCGTTCGTAAACAGCACCACCCGGATGGTGCGCTTCGGTGCCAGTCCGAGGTTCTTGAGGAGGCGCAGAGCCTCCCAGGTCACCACGCACCCAGCGCCGTCGTCCATGGCCCCGGTGCCCGGATCCCATGAGTCGATGTGGCCGCCGAGCAGGACGACTTCGTCCGGCCATTGGGTTCCCCGGATTTCCCCCACCAGGTTGGCCGAAGGAGCGTCGTCCTTGAAGTGCGCGTCCATCTTCAGGCGCAGAACGATCTTCTGCCCCCGCCTGGCCATGCGATCGAACCGGTCGGCATCCTCGGTGGGGATGGCGGCGGTGGGAATCTTCGGGGTGCCGTCCTGGTAACCCATGCCTCCGGTATGCGGGGTTCTCAGGCCGGCCGGGCCGACCGACCGCACCAGTGCGGCCAAAGCACCCACTTTCGCCGCCGCTGAGGCGCCGCCCCCTCGATACCGCACCGTCTCGCCGTAGTTGGTGTAGACCACGTTGAAGAGGACGATGCGTCCTTTGGCTTCATCCTTGCGGGCGGTGAGTTCGTCGAAGGAGGTGACGATCATCAGCTCGCCGCTGACACCCTCCGAGCGCGTGCTGACGCTGCCGCCAAGGCCGAGAATGGGAATCTTGTTCGGGAAAGGCTCGAGGATCTCGAGACTCTCGTCGCCCCGGATCCACTGCGGAACCATGACCGGCTCGAGGCGGACGTTCTCCAGCCCGTCCTTCTTCATCTCGGCCTCCGCCCATCGCAGCGTGGCCTCGAGATTTGCCGAACCGGAAAGCCGCGGACCGAAGGTATCGGTCATGAAGGCCACGCGATCCCACGCGAAAGCATTCCCCGCCTCCCTGGCCGTGGCCATGATCCGATCTGCGATGGGCCGATAGGGAGCGAGCCAGGCCGGGCTCGGAGCCACGGACTCGGCGCCGGCCCCCGCCTTCCGGGCCTGGGCCAGGGCGGGCGAGGGGTTGAGCACAGCGGCGCCGAGGAAAGCGAACGAGAGTGCGGTGAAACGCAAGGGGATTCTCCTTGAAGGTTGTGCGGCCTGGGAAGCAGCCCCCCGATTCTAGGCGCGTCTTCGCCGCGGGAAGACACCGGAGACGCCAAGGGCGATATACATCCACGAAAGTGCCGAAAGACCGAAGCCCAGGGCCAGGCCGGGGGTCCGGTACTCGAACTCGATCACATGGTCGCCGGGTTCGAGGTCGATGGACAGGAACAGGAGGTTTGCGGGAAGAAGCGGAGCGGGCCTTCCGTCCGCCCTCGCCGTCCATCCCGCGGAGAAGCCGTTCTGGACCACCACCGTTCCCGGGGCAAACAGCCGGGCCCGAACCCGCATCCGGCCGTCACTCTCCTCTTCCAGGCGGGCCCATGACCTCTCCGGCGCTTCGCCGGTCGAGGCCCTGGCCCTTGGAGCCCCGCCCATGCGCACGACCTCTCGCGCCGGATCGAACTCCGGGTCGGACAGGGCCTCCACGGCCTCCGCCCAAGAGCCCTCGGTCCTGACCTCGTGCACGACATAGGCCCGCGGCCGAGGGTCGGGAACGCGGAGCACCAGGACCGGCCGATCATGGAAGGTCGGCACCTCCGCCACCACCTCGAACTCGGGGGGAGACAGGCCCCGGAAACGCAGAGCGTGGGTGACGCCCGCGATCTGAAGCAGTCGCGGACTCATCTCCTCGGACCCGGTGACCACCGCGGAAAGGGCGGAGTACTCGGGTCGGGCCAGACCGGTGAAGTCTCCGTCGAAACTTCCCCGAATGGACCAGCGGGTGGACTGAGGCGGCAGGAGGAACTGCCCTTGGCCGAACAGATAGGCCTCCTCCGCGGACCAACTCGGCGGGGCCTTCCACCATTGGACTTCGGAACGTGATTTCTGGAAGACGAAGATGCGACTGGCGTTCAGGCGCTTGAGTTCCCCGACCATCGCGGGTTGGGTAGTGAACAGTTCCCGGGAGGCGTAGGCGTTGTAGGTCTGGCCCGCCCCGACCAGATCCGCGGCGACCACGAAGACGACGGCTGCCCGCCCCGCGCGGCCGAACGAGGCCGCGACCAGGGCGCCACCGAGCGCCAAAGGGGCCCAGGGAAGAGCTTCCGCGATGTGCCGCCAGTCCTCGTGGTCGGTGGCGGAAAACGGACTCCGGATGAAGAGCGCCGCCGCGAAGGAGACCAGGGCGCCGCCGGTCAGGATCCCGGGAAGATGGATCTCCTCCCTCCCTCGGCGCAGGACCCCGAAGCCGATAGCGGCGAGGGTGGCCCAGCACCCGGCCACGAACCAGAGCACCTTGGCCGGGAACCGGAAGGTCGAGATCAGAGGGAGGTGCCCGGCCCATTCGGCCAGAGGCGTGTGCCGGCCGGTGCTCAGGAGAATCGAGAAGAGCAGCAGGAGAGCGGCCCGGGGCGCCGCCCGGGCGCCCAGGAGAAGGAGGGGAAGGGTGGAAGCGCCCATGTACATCCAGGGTATGAACCTCAGCCGCTCTTCGAGATAGTCGGGCTCAGAGGGTGCGGCATGAGCCGCGCCGTTCAGCGGAATCACGAAATCGATCAGGGCCGAGGGCGACACGGACCAGTGCAAGCGGGTCTGCAGGCTCAGCGATGCGCGCGACGTCTGGGCGGCCAGGATCCCGGCCGGGACCCATTGAACCGCGGCCAGCATCAGGCACAGGATGAGAGCTGCGGCGAGCTTCGGCGCGAACTTCCTGAGGCGAACCCCTCGCAGGGGCAAGAGCAGGATCAAGCCCGCCCCGGTCATCGCGCAGACATCGGCGGAGCCCGCCAGGGCCTGAAGCCCGGTCAAAAAGCCCAGACGCCGGACGCTGCCTCGACCGGCTCGAAGTCTCAAGAACGCGTCCAGCACCCACGGCATGTATGCGACCGATGAGACGTGATGCCACAGGTTCGCCGAGGAGACCACTGGTCCGGAGGCGATGAACGTGATCGCTCCGATCAGCGCGGCCGACGACGAGCGAAGCCGCAGCCGCAGAAGTCTGAAGACCCCGATGCTTCCGAAGATCGAATGACCGACGACGAGGATGGTATAGGCCGCCCTTGCGGGCAGGATCCAGTTGAGGATCGCGGGAGGATAGAAGAACTGGAAGCTGGGGTCGGCGAGATAAGGGGCGCCGAAGCCGACGAACGGATTCCACTGGGGCAGGCGCCCGGAGTCCAGGGTTCGAACCGCCCATTCGATGTAGGGAATCCAATAGAGCCAGACATCGCGCTGGAAGAAGAAACCCGTTCCCGACACCGCCTGCCAATACAGGACGAGGACGAATCCGACGCTGAGGATCACTCCCTTGGGGTCACGAGGCGGAGCGGCCATGCACCCTTGAGCCTAGCCATTTCCAGGGGACAAGTCGGGGGTCAGGCCGGAATCGTTCCAAGGAACCCCCTGCCCCGTTGACCCGACGAGTCCGTGGTGGAAGGCCCAGACGATGCGGCTATCCGGCCAGATTACTGGACGCGAACTCCCAGTTGAGCAGCTTGTCGAGAACGGCGGCCACGTACTCCGCCCGCCGATTCTGGTGATCGAGGTAGTACGCGTGCTCCCACACGTCGAGGGTCAGCAGAGGCTTCGCCGCGGTGGTGATCGGGGTTTCCGCGTTCGGAGTCTTGGTGACCTTCAAGACCCCGCGGTCCTGAACCAGCCAGGCCCAGCCGGAGCCGAACTGACCCATGGCCGCGGCCGCGAACTGCTCCTTGAACTTCGCCATGCCGCCGAAATCCTTCTCGATGCCGTCGGCGAGGTCCTTCGACGGAGTCATCGATTTCGGGGTCAGCGAGTTCCAGTAGAAGGTGTGGTTCCAGACCTGGGCCGAATTGTTGAAGATCGCGGTCTTGTCCGCCTGGCCGGAGGTTCCGCGGACGATCTCCACCAGGGGCTTCTCGGCCAGATCCGTGCCCGCGATGGCCTTGTTCAGGTTGTCGACGTAGGCGCGGTGGTGCTTGCCGTAGTGATAGGAGATCGTGTTCGAAGAGATCGCGGGCGCGAGGGCGTTGTCTTCAAATGGGAGCTTGGGGAGTTCGATGGGCATCAGTTTCCTTTCGGGGGTCGTTTGCGCGAGACTCTTCTTCGACGCCAGCACGGCCACGGTGGTGGCGCTGACCGAGGCGAGAAACGAACGGCGAGCTTCGTTCATGGCTTTGATTCTCGCCCCGGATCCCGTTTCACGACAAGGGACCCGAGTTCAAGCCCGGATCGGGGCCCCGGGCCGGGTCGAGGCTTTCCCGTCCCTTCGGAGCCCCAGAAGCTGTCCTTGGAGCCATGAATTCTTCGGGTGGGGCCGGTCCTCGGGCGCCTTCCAAGGCCGGGTCAGGCCCGTGGCTGGGCTAATATCTGCCAATGCCCGTCAAGATCGGCGAAATGCTTCAGAAGGAGGGCCTGATTACCCCTCAGCAGCTTCAGGAGGCTCTGGCCCACCAGAAACAGAATGGAATCAAGCTGGGGCGGGCCCTGGTCAGCCTTGGTTTCGTCAAGGATGACGAGATCACGGGACTGCTCTCGCGCCAGTACGGCGTGCCTTCGATCAACCTCGCCACCTTCGACATCGACCCCACCGTGCTCAAGGTCCTGCCCGGGGAAACCTGCCGCAAGTACCAGGTGATTCCGATATCCCGGGCCGGGGCCGTCCTCACCCTGGCCATGAGCGATCCCACGAACGTCTTCGCCATGGACGACATCAAGTTCATGACCGGCTACAACGTGGATCCGGTGGTGGCGTCCGAGATCGCCATCGAAGAGGCGATCAACCGCTTCTACGGCAGCGCCCGGTCCCTCACCCTGCGCCAGGAAGGCGCCGGCTCGGGCGGCGGCGGCGGGGGAGGTCATAAGGCCGGCGTCCTCGGCAAGACGCCCTCCCTGAAGGACATCATGGAGGGCCCGGGACTGACCTTCGACGACATGGCCTCGGTCGGCTTGTCCGAGGTCGACATCGATTCGATCGGCGAGGAAGAGGGCGAAGTCGAAACCCTCAAGACCGAGGAAGACGAGATCGACCTGGGAGCGCTGTCCCGCTCGTCGGAAGCGGCGCCCGTGGTCAAGCTCGCCAACGTCCTGCTCATCGACTCGCTCAAGCGGGGCGCGTCCGATATCCATATCGAACCGTACGAGAAGGAGTTCCGGGTCCGGTTCCGGATCGACGGCATCCTCTACAACATCATGGCCCTGCCCATGAAGCTGAAGGACCCGCTCACCTCGCGCATCAAGATCATGTCGAAACTCGACATCTCGGAAAAGCGGCTGCCCCAGGACGGCCGCATCAAGATCCGGCTGAAGATCGAAGATCGCAGTCGGGAAATGGACTTCCGGGTGTCGTGCCTTCCCACCCTGTGGGGCGAGAAGATCGTCATGCGCCTCCTGGATAAGTCCAAGCTGATGCTCGACATGACCAAGCTGGGCTTCGAGCCCGCTTCGCTCGAGAAATTTAAGCGCAACATCGACAAGCCCTACGGCATCGTCCTGGTCACCGGCCCCACCGGATCCGGGAAGACCAACACCTTGTACTCGGCGCTGGCCTCGCTGAACAAGCCCGACATCAACATCATGACCGCCGAGGATCCGGTGGAGTTCAACCTGATGGGGATCAACCAGGTCCAGATCCGGGAGGCCATCGGCCTCAATTTCGCGGCCGCGCTCCGATCGTTCCTCCGCCAGGATCCGAACATCATCCTGGTGGGCGAGATCCGCGACTACGAGACCGCCGAAATCTCCACCAAGGCGGCACTCACCGGCCACCTCGTGCTCTCGACCCTTCACACCAACGACGCGCCTTCCACCGTCTCCCGCATGGTGAACATGGGCATCGAGCCCTTCATCGTGGGCACGGCCGTGAATCTCATCCAGGCCCAGCGTCTGATCCGGCGCATCTGCTCCGCGTGCAAGGAGGAGGTTCACGACGTGCCGGCGAAAGTCCTTCTGGATGTGGGTTTCGAGGCGGCCGCGGTGGGTTCGTTCCCCATGTTCAAGGGACGCGGATGCTCCACCTGCAACGGGACCGGCTACAAGGGCCGGGTCGGCCTGTACGAAGTGCTCGAGATCAACGACGCGGTCAGAGAGCTGATCATGATGGGAGCGAACTCGGTCGAACTTCGCAAGAAGGCGATCGACGAGGGCATGCTGACCCTGCGCCGGAGCGGTCTCGAGAAGATCAAGCAGGGCATCACGACCATCGAGGAAGTTCTCCGCGAAACCGTGCTCTAGGCGTCGTCTTCCTGGCTGACCGGCAGGCGACCTGGCGGATCTGAGGAGGCGAACCGCCATCGCCCTCTCCGGCCCCAGGCGCTCGACCGACCGGTGCTCGACCGGCCCCAGGCGCTCGAGAGAACAAGGACGACGATCAGGCTCAGCGCGGAAAGGGCCGCTCCTTGGACCAGGAACGGAGGGCCATAGACCAGATCCACCACGTGATGGCCCGCCTTAAGAGGCACGCTCAGAAAGGCCAGATCGTTGTCCCAAACCGGCGTCTGCTCCCCGTCGACGCTCGCCCGCCAGCCTCGCTCGTTCGATCGGGCGACGACCAGTTGAGCCGCACTGGAGAGCGTGGCCTCGACCCGGATCCTGCTGTCCAGCATCTCGAGGACTCGCGGAGACTCCGGGCTGAGGGTCCCATCGAGTCTCTCGATTCGCACCACGGGCCAGGGCTCCTTGACCTTGTAGACCCGTACCTTCGCCTCGAAGAATTGTGTCTGCTCTGCGATGAGGGGAAGGGCATTCCACAGATCGCCGCCGTCCATGGTCACTACGTATTCAACCGAGCCGCGCCGGAGTCGGTCGAGGATGAACTCCGGGTCGCGAGAGGCCGCGAACTGTCGAATCACCCTCTTGAGCGGTGCTCGATAGAAGTCGAGAATGTCCAGATCGAAACTGCCGTAGTAGCCGAAACGCCCGGCACTGGGGGGATTCAGGTACCAGGTCGCGGCCAGGGCGATGGACTCGCCGGGATCGAACCCCTTCGGGACGGTGCGGAGTCGATAGGGCACGCCGGCTGGCTGTCGGAGGGGCTCATCGCGAAGCCTGATGGAGTAGTCCGAGACAAAGATGCGTGAACCGCGCGGGATGGTGGCGCTCAGGGGGGGGCGATCGCGGAAGGCCCACGCCGGGGTGGTCGGATTGATCCCCTGGTGGGCGGCCAGCAGGTCGAGGGCCACCACCAGCGGAAGCACCGGCCAGCCTCTCTTGAGGCGTGGCCCGGCGGCGAGAACGGCGAAAGCGCAAAGGCAGGCGAGCAGGAGGGGCCAGAGGCCCGCGGGCGCGACCTGTCCGGAGGGGCTGGTGGCCCAGTAGAAGAGACCGCCGCCGGCCATCAGGGCCAGGGCCACGAAGGCGACGGTCGAGCGCCGGGCCCGCGCTGTCCATGGTCGCGACTCCGTGACCCCTTTGGCGGCCAGGAGCGCCAGCCCCAGACTGGTGGCGGCCAGGTGCTTGGTCGGGAATCTCAGACCGGACACGAGCGGCACCTGGGCGAGGAGGGACTGAAGGAGATCGTTCCGCACGCCCCATGCGAAGACCAGCCCCAGGACGGCCGAGATCATGGCGAAACTCCGATTTGTCCGGTCTCGTCCCAGAAGGCCAAGCAGGGCGAGAGTCCAGACCGACAGACCCAGATAGTGGGAGAACATCCAGACCTGGGAGTCACCGAAAAGTATCGCGCGTGCTTCGGGCCGAAGGGGCCAGGAGACGGCCCGCACGGGAAGGATGGTTTCGAGGGTAAGCGCGGGGTGCAAAGGGGACAAAGCCCATCCGATGGGAAGAGAGTCCCGGGCAGCATCTCGGGCGAAGGCCAGGGTCGGAAGAAGCTGGATGGCACTCAGAGACACTCCGAGGGCGATCGCGAGGAGAACGCGGGCCCGCTGAACCGAAGGAGAATCGGTCCTGGTGATGAGGCGAAGGAGGCAAAGCAGGATAGTGAGGAAGGTGTAGTCGGGCGACCCGGCCAGGATCTGGAGGGCCACCAGGATGGAGAGGCTCAGCCAGGGTGTTCGGCCCCCGGGCCTCGGATCCGCTCTCTCGATGATCCACGGCATCCAGGCCGCGGCGGCCAGGTGGTGCCAGTTGGACACCATGGAGAGGAGAGGACCGCTGGCGGCGTAGGCCACGCCTGCGGTTGCCTCCGCCGCCCCATTCCCTCCGGGCACGAGTCGGCGGGCGAGCCGGGCCGCTCCCAGCGCGGCGATGACCAGGTGGAAAGCGCAGAAGATCGTGTACGACCTCTCCGCCCTCAGGATCCAGTGGATCCAGGCGGGCGGGTAGAGCACTTCCGCGCGCGGATCCGCCAACAGGGGCTGACCGAAGGCCCGGCGGGAGTCGAAGAAAGGGGCTTGCCCGTGGCCGATCTGCCGCACCACGGCTTCAATCTGCGGCGCCCAGACCATGCTGATGTCCCGCGCGAAGAGGGTCCGATCAGACACCAGGGCCAGGGGGAAATTCAACAGAGGGATCAAACAGAAAACGCCCGCCAGGATGAGCGAGCGTCTTGAGCTTGGTGCCATCTGGCGATGATAGAGGGCCGAGGCCCGGCGAATTCAGACAGAAAGGATTCCCGAGACGCGCTATGCTCCCCTGGTGCGCATCGTTCCGCGGTCTGGAATCCCGAGCGCCCGTAAATAGGAGGACTTGTGGCCGACGCCCCACCACTCTCGCTTCACTACCTGCTCAAGCACATGGTCGAGCGTGGGGGTTCCGACCTCCACGTCACCACCAATTCGGCCCCGCAGATTCGGGTCGATGGTCACCTTCATCCCCTCGAAGGCTATGGGCCGATGTCTTCGTCCGACACCAAGACCCTCGCTTACAGCGTGCTGACCGACGCCCAGAAGCATCGCTTCGAAGAGAACCTCGAGCTCGACTTCAGCTTCGGCATCAAGGGTCTGGCCCGCTTCCGCGCCAACAACTTCTTCCAAAGAGGTGCGGTGGGTGCGGTCTACCGGACCATTCCGGTGGAGATCAAGTCATTCGCTCAGCTGGCCCTGCCCGCGGTGGTGGCCCAGATCTCCGAGAAGCCGCGCGGCCTGGTCCTCGTGACCGGCCCCACCGGCTCCGGCAAGTCCACCACGCTCGCGGCCATGATCGACAAGATCAACACCGACCGACATGACCACATCCTGACCATCGAAGACCCGATCGAGTTCGTTCACCAGCACAAGAACTGCCTGGTGAACCAGCGCGAAATCCATCAGGACACCGCCTCGTTCACCAACGCCCTTCGCGCCGCCCTGCGAGAAGATCCGGATGTCGTCCTGGTCGGAGAAATGCGCGACCTCGAAACCATCGAATCGGCGCTCCGCATCGCCGAGACCGGTCACTTGACCTTCGGCACCCTGCACACCAACTCGGCCGCTCAGACCATCAACCGAGTGATCGACGTTTTTCCCGCTCACCAGCAGGCCCAGGTGCGCGCTCAGCTGGCCCTGACCATCGAGGGCATTCTCTGTCAGGCCCTGCTGCCGAAGCTGTCCGGAAAGGGCCGGGCCATGGCCATGGAGATCCTGGTTCCGAATCCCGCGATCAGGAATCTGATTCGCGAGGACAAGATCCATCAGATCTACTCGACCATGCAGACCGGGCAGGACAAGTTCGGCATGCAGACCTTCAATCAGAGCCTGGCTCAGTTGTATCACTCGAAGCAGATCAACCTCCAGACCGCCATCCAGCGAAGCTCGCTTCCTGACGAGTTGCAGGACATGATCAACCGGGGGGTAGGTTCCAACACGGCCCCGGGCGCCCCCCCCCCGCGGCCGAGACCGCCCATGGGCGCCCGTTGATTCTTCTGAGAACGTAGAAGACCTAAGGAGAGACTCCGATGCCGACTTACATCGTCAAGGGCAAATTCCGGGACGGAAAGCCGTATTCGGGCGAGCGGATTGGCGCCAATCCCGACGAAGTCACCGCGGGGCTGCGCAAAGAAGGCGTCACCATCAGCGCGATCGCCGAAAAGAAGAAGACCGGGCCGAAGGCCACGGGCAAGTCGGTTCCGTCCAAACTTCTCTCCATCTTCGTCCGGCAGTTCTCGGTCATGATCGACGCCGGCCTCCCCCTCGTCCAGTGTCTCGAGATCCTGGGCTCGCAGCAGGAGAACCCGCACTTCGCCAAGGTCATCATCACCACCCGGCAGGACGTGGAGAGCGGTCTCAACCTGGCCGATTCGATGAGGAGGCACCCTCAGGTGTTCGACGATCTGTTCTGCAACATGATCGCGGCCGGAGAAGCGGGGGGTATTCTCGACACCATCCTGAAGCGCTTGGCCACCTACATCGAGAAATCGGTGAAGCTCCAAGCCCAGATCAAGGGCGCCATGATGTACCCCGTCGCGGTCATCAGCATCGCGGTCCTGGTGATCGGCGTCATTCTGTGGAAGGTCATCCCGACCTTCGCCTCGATGTTCGCCGGCCTGGGCGCCGAGTTGCCGCTCCCGACCAAGCTCGTCATCCTGGCCTCGAATCTGCTTGTCCGGCTGATGCCCTTCCTCATCCTTGGCGGGTTCCTGCTCCAGTACGGCTTCCGCCAGTACTACGCGACCTATTCCGGACGACGCGCGGTGGACAAACTGCTCCTCAAGATGCCGATCTTTGGCGACCTGTTCCGGAAGATCGCGGTCTCGAAGTTCTGCCGGACCCTCTCCACCCTGATCGCCTCCGGCGTGCCCATTCTCGACGGCATCGAGATCACGGCCAAGACGGCGGGCAACGCCATTGTCGAGGATGCTCTGATGTCGGTCCGCAAGTCGGTGGAGGGCGGACTCACCATTGCTCAGCCCCTCAAAGAGACGAAGATCTTTCCCGGCATGGTGGTGCAGATGATCAGCGTCGGCGAACAGACGGGCGCCCTCGACGCCATGCTTTCGAAGGTCGCGGACTTCTACGAGGACGAAGTGGACCAGGCGGTGGCGAACATGCTGACGCTTATGGAGCCGGTGATGATCCTGTTCCTGGGCACCACGGTCGGCGGCATTGTCATCGCTATGTATCTGCCGCTCTTCTCGCTGATCTCGCAGTTGAGCTAGCTTGGCCCTGGTCAGGTAGACCCGGGTTGTCAGCGGGAAGGCCGGTTTGATCAGGCTTCTGCGCGCCCACGTCTCCGCGCCCGACATCACTTTGTCCATGGGTGCCTTGATCGGCTTCCGGCTGGTCATCGTCACGGTCCTGCTCTTTGTCGCGGGATACCTCGAGGCGGTTCAAGAGGGCACGCTCCGAGCTCCGATCTTCGCACTCATCTCGGCAACTTTCGCCCTGAACGTTCTGTACGCCATCCTTATTTCCCTGGCGCCCTATCGCACCCAGGCCACGGTCCAGATACTGGGCGACCTGATCGTGGTCACGGGCTTCGTGTATCTCACCGGCGTCGCCCGCACCGGCTTCGCGATCCTCTATCCGATCAGCGTCCTCTCGGGAAGCGTTTTGCTGGGACAGGGCTATTTCTTCGCCACCGTCGCGAACCTCATGTTCGCCACCGTACTGGTCCTGGTTCGAGCCGGACTCATTCCGGAAGAGGCCGTGGGACAGATCGCGCGAGGGCCCCTTCGCGAGCTTCTGGCCACGCTGGTTGGAATGGCTCTGTCTTCATATCCCGTGGCCGCGCTGGGGCAGTTTCTGGCCGGGGCCCTCGAACGCACCGGGGAGAGTCTCGACGCTGCGGCGGGCGAGGTGGCGACCCTCCAGGATTTCAACCGGCTGGTGGTCGAGAACATCCGCAGCGGCCTTCTGGTCACGGACAAGCTCGATCGAATCTCTTTCGTAAATGCCGCGGCCGCCGAGATGCTGGGCATTCAACGGGAACGGCTCGCGAATAGACCGGTGAGCGGCCTGCTCAGCTCGAGCGAGCTGAACCATCGCGCCAAGCCTGACTCTGAAACCACCCTGGAGCTCGAGTACGCCCATGGCGACGGCGAGCAGAGGACCCTTGGTCTGTGGATTTCCGAACTGTCGGGCCCGGCGGCGGGTGGTCGCCTGCTGGTTATCCGCGACCTCACCGAGGTGCGACGCCTCGAGGCCCAGGCCCTGCTGAACGAGAAGCTGGCGGTGGCGGGAAGCACCGCCGCGCAGCTGGCCCATGAGATTCGAAACCCGCTTGGGGCCATCAGCGCGGCCATCAAACTCCTGTCCGAAGGCTCGTCCAGCACCGCCGATCAGAAGAGTCTGCTTCGCATCATCTCGAAAGAAGCGGATCGACTGGCGGCCACGGTAACGTCCTATCTCCGCGACCTTAAGACTCAGAAGCCCGTGGTGTATTGTGATCTGAACGCAGTGTTGTCGGATGCGGTGCGCCTTATCGGGATCAGCCCCGAGCGCCGGCCCGAACACCGAATCAGCTTCTCACCCCACCCCACTCCCGTCCGGGTCGCCATTGCCGAGGATGAACTGATGCAGGTCCTGTGGAACCTGGCCCGAAATGGACTGGAGGCGATGCCCAGGGGAGGCTGCCTGAGTTTCTCGACGCAGTCGCTGCCCGATGCGGTCGAGGTTGAGGTGGGGGACCAGGGCCAGGGAATTGAACGGAGGCGACTGGAGAGACTTTTTGAGCCTCTACGCACCAGCAAGGCCATGGGAACGGGTCTCGGGCTCGCCATCGCCCACCGGCTGGTGCGGTCGCGCGGGGGGGATTTGCTCATATCCTCACAGCCCTCACGCGGCACGCGGGTCAAGGTCAGGCTTCTGGTGGAGACGCCCCACGCTGCCCCGGGCGAACCGATGGGAGTTCGATTGTGAGCACGAGCGTCGGGGTCGGAGATCCGGCGGCATCGCCGGCCGAGGGTCGGATACTCGTCATCGACGACGAACCCTCGCTGCGGGATGTGCTGAGGCTGGGACTCGGCCGAGCGGGCTTCTTCGTGGGCCTCGCATCGAGCCACGCTGAGGCGATCAAGGCCCTGGAGGACCCGTGGGATCTGGTGCTCACGGATCTGCAGCTATCGGATGGGGATGGATTGTCCATTCTGCGACACGTCAAGGAGACAGCTCCGGAGACGGCCGTGGTGGTTCTGACCGCGTATGGCTCCGCCGATACCGCGGTCGCGGCCATGAAACTCGGGGCGCACGACTACCTCACCAAGCCTTTCGACCTGGACGAACTGCGCATTCGAGCCCGCCAGGCCATCGAGGGCCAGAAACTGCGCCGCGAGAATCGCGAACTGCGCGCGCGGGTGGGCGCCCGGGCCGGAATCCAGGGTCTCATCGGCAAGTCTGCGGCCATGCGCTCCGTGGTGGACCGTATCCGCGCGGTGGCGGGGTCCTCGCCCACGGTTCTGATCGTGGGCGAAAGCGGCACGGGAAAGGAGCTGGTGGCGAGAGCCATTCACGATCTGTCTTCGAGAAAAGACAGACCCTTCGTCGCCGTCAACTGTGGTGCGATCGCGGAATCGCTGCTCGAGAGCGAGCTGTTCGGTCACGTAAAGGGCGCCTTCACGGACGCCCGCCAATCGAGGGCCGGTGTGATCGAACAGGCGCATCAGGGAAGCCTTCTCCTGGATGAGATTGGAGAGATGTCTCTGGGCATGCAGGTCAAGTTGCTCAGGGTGCTCCAGGAAAAGCGGGTGCGGCGAGTGGGGGGCGCCGACGAAATCTCCGTCGATGTCCGCATCATTGCCGCCACCCATCGCGACCTGATGCAGATGGTGCGTGAGGGCACATTCCGCGAGGATCTCTACTACCGGATAGATGTGATCCAGGTTCCTCTCCCGCCCCTGCGCGCACGGCTTGACGATATTCCCCTTCTGGTGGCCGAGTTTTCCGCCCGTCTGTTCAGGGACAGCGGCGTTCCCAAGCGTGTGTTCTCGCCCGCGGCCATGTCAGCATTCATGCGGCACCATTGGCCCGGCAATGTGCGGGAGCTTGAGAATGTAGTCGAGCGCGCACTGACTCTCGCCACTGGAGACACCGTCGGTCCGGAGGACTTGTCGCTCGCCGCCCCCGTCTGGGGTCAGGTGTTCCCCGATCCCCACCCAGGCTTTCAACTGGAGGAGTACCTGCGCCGCGCTGAATCGCATCTGGTCAGGCGTGCCATGGATCTGTCGGGCCACCGACGACCGGAAGCGGCCGAGCTGTTGGGTATCTCGGCGAGAGCACTGAAATATCTGCTCTCGAAGCTGCCCCCCCAATGAACCGGTACAAACATTGTCCGGCCTTGTACAAGTATTGTCTAGGATGCTGCCACTCATGATCTTTACTCTCAAGTACTTAGGCTCCGAGAGAACTGGTACGGTTCATGCAGTCTCTCCCGCTGTCCGGGTCGGACAGGCTGACCCACTTCAAAATTGAAAGAACACGAGACAACCCAATGAAAAAGAACCAAAAAGGCTTTACGCTTATCGAGCTGCTGATCGTCGTCGCGATCATCGGCATCATCGCCGCCATTGCCATTCCTTCGCTTCTCCGTGCGCGCGTCTCCGCTAACGAGGCGGGAACGATCGGAGACATCAGAGCCGTGAGTTCGGCCCAGGCGGCGTTCACGTCGACGGCCGGCGGCTACGGAGTCCTCACCTGCCTCTCGACTCCCAGCGATGCCGGCTGTATTTTGAACTATCCGGCCAACGCGCCCACGTTCATCGATACAAGCATGGCGACACTTGGCACCCGCAGTGGCTATGCTCGTACCTTCACCCCTGGTGTCACCATGACCGGACTCCCTGCTGGAGTCTTAGACGGCTATCTCTACGTCGCGCTTCCGTCGACCCCGAACCAGACCGGTGTTCGCGGCTTCGCCGGCGATGCCAGCGGCCGAATCTGTTTCACCCCCGACGGCACGCAGCCGGCAGCGACCGGCGCTTCGCTCGCCCCCGCGTGTACCGTAATCAAGTAGCCGTTTAGGCAGATGTCGCACCTCTGGGTTCCGCTCTGAGCGGAGCCCAGAGTGCTTTTGTCCATTCGCCCACGCCGCAGCGGTGCCCCGGGGCGGTTGGATCACGTTGGATCACAATGAGGAGCAGTCC
>JAQBHL010000096.1:0-8205 GCA_032127745.1 Acidobacteriota bacterium | reverse complement strand
CAACCGCAGGCTCCGCGGGCAGGGCCGGGCTCTGGTTCGCGGCGCGGGCGCAGGAGAGGCACAGCGCCGCGAACACCAGATACAGCGCGCTCCACAGGAGGCCCTGGTGGCGAAGGGTGAAGAAAGGCTCGATGACCACCGGGTAGCAGATCAAGGCCAGCAGTGAACTGGCATTCGACCAGGCGTACAGCCGATAGGCCGAGCGCTCTGGAAACAATCGGGCATGCCAGGCCTGCAGCAGAGGCGCCGTGGTCGACAGGGTCAGGTAGGGCAGGCCCACCACGGCGAGAAGCAGCAGGGCAATCTGCCCGGAAGGGTTGTGAAGATCAGCGGGTTCCCACGCCGGGCCGGGCAGGGGAGGCAGCACCAGAGCACTCAAAATGAGCAGTCCGGCGTGAATGCGGAACGGGCCGGCGCCCGAGGAAAACCGGGCCAGCCCGTGCGCGTAGAGATAGCCGAGGACCAGCATCGACTGAAAGAACAGCATGCAGGCGGTCCAGATCGACGCCGAACCGCCGAACCAGGGGAGGATTGCCCGCGCGGCCATGGGCTGGACGAGAAAAAGGAGAAACGAACTCAGGGCGAGGGTCGCGCCAAAAAGCGGCCGGGTCATGAACCCTGCATGTTACCGGCTCAGGGCGCTGGTGGCCGGGCGGCCCTCAGAGCAGCAATGCGTCCACGCGATGGGCGTGAACGATCCCCTCGCACGGCGACCACTTGAAGATGGTGAACCGCCCATCCTGCGAAGCGACCAGCGCGGTGGTGTCGTGCTGATCGTGTACGAACTGGGCTGCGGAGAGATGCCGGGTGCCGCCCAGTTGGGCCGGAGCCACGAGGGTCCGCGCGTCGCCCTCCACCGGCTCGGTGTGACTCACCTGTTCCACTGGCGGGCTTCCCCGCCGGCGCGTCATCTTCGCCCCCAGGGCCAGCACTTCATGATGATCGTTGATGACGGTCGCCCCATCCACCGCGGTCAGTCCCGCGATGGCCTCGATAGCCCGTCTCAGATCCTCCTGCCACTCGTGGTGGATGGCCTGAGCGAAGCCTTCGGGCTTCGACTTCAGCAGGTCGGTCAGGCCCTTGAAACCCGGGTTGAGTTCATAGAGCAGCGGACTCACCACGGACTCACGCCAGGCCGCTTTCTCCGAGGGAACCACCAGCAGCGTGCCTCCCCGGCCGTGCGCGCGCATCGAGGCCGCGATCTCCACCAGCACGTTGACCTGGTCCGGCGCGGTCAGGCCTTCCACGAAGCCGAGGAGCGATCTCACCACTTGCGGGCAGTCGGGAACGGCGACTCCCCCCGCCCCATCCACCACCTTCACCTGATCTCCTTCCAGAACCGCCACGTTCACGAACTTGCCGAAAGGATCGGAGCGGTGCTTGATGACCAGAAGCCCCGAGGCCACCACTTCCACCACCAGGCAGAATGCGGGAACATCGCGGGTGGTGCCCCACACGTGGAAATCGCCGCCGCGATGCCACACCCCCAGGTGGATGCCGGGACGCTCCACCGCGGGCGCCACCTTGGCCAGGGGCGCGGGACGCAAGGGAAGGGGCTCGGCAAAATTCAGAGGATGGCCAGCGCGGTCCGGCGGGACGTAGGCGAGGGAGATCGTGGGCGTGATGCCCTCTTCACGGCGGAGGCTGGCCCAGAACGCCGCGTCGATGAGCGCCTCCACCGCGTCCTCGCTCGGCGGGTCAGGCAGATCGTCGCGGCCGTGAGCGCGGGCGGTTTCGATGTGGCTCGCGAAGTGCGCCTGCACCTTAGGGGCCACGGCGCGGGCGGCGGGATAGGCGGGAATGGTCATCTTTCAAGAAGGATATCCCGCCACCCCGGACGGCCAGGGCCAAGGGCCCCAGGCCTGGTCCCCGCTTATTTCACTGCTCTCGGCGGCCCCGAGCCCTCACTCGCTTATCTGTTCCGCGCTTCCCAGACCTGCGTCTCCACCCGTCTCCGGCTTTGGTCGGTCTGAGAAAGCATCTGGGCCAGCCAGCGTTCGTTCCCATCGATACGGGCGCCCGGAGCGTCGAACGGATCATGAGCGGCGATGGCGCTCATGATCCTCTCGCCATCAGAGACGTCACTCGGGGTCAGGACCCGGAGGGCGAGGAGGTTCTTCTCGAGCGCCGCCCGCCTTGGACTCTTCACCACTCGCCGAAAAGCCCGCGCTTCCATCGCGTCCTCCCAGAACGCCCTCTGGTGGGTCAGCCAGCCGAAGCCCAGTTCCACCTTGGCCCAGGCGAGTTCCGCCCCGACCAGGGGTTCCATTCGATCGAGGAGGGCGTTGACCCGGTCAAGGTCCCGGCCGCCCAGGGGCTTGTCCTCACGCACCACGCCGGCCATGATGAAGGTGAGCCACTTTCGCTCCGCCGCGGGCAGCCGAAGGAGCGGGCTCGAGGTGGCTCTGGGCAGCGTCCCGGAAGGCAGGGACAGAAGGTCCTTCACGTATCGCACGGGCAGGACCTGGCTCGCTTCGCCCGCTCGGGTCGAGGCCACGATCCCGATCAACTCGGCTTGAGGGTTGAGGAGCGCGCCGCCCATAAGACCGGCCGCGAACGGAACCGTGGTCGTAATCTCGTCCACGACGCGGTCGGGGCCGTCGCGCATTCCCGACACGATCCCCTCCGACAGTGTCACCTCGGCATCAAGCGTCGAGCCGGCGGTGTAGACGGTCATGCCGGGGGACGGAAAGGCGTCACGCCCCATTTCGATCGCGCCCGAGGCCGCGGCGGCGAGCCGGGCCAGGCCCGGACCTTCGAGCACGGCATCGACGACCGCGAAACGGACATCGGCATCGTGGCGAATCCGGATGGAGGCGGCGCGGCTCACCAGAGGCCAAGGGGTCACCACAATGTTCTTGCCCACAATGACGCCGGTCCCCTGCGCCACCACGTTCCGCCGTCGATCGAGACCTTCGATGGCCACGATGGAGGAGCGCGCGGCCTCGAGCACGCCGCCCTGATCCAGGACGGGCCGGCTCACCGGTGCCACCGTGCGAGGCCCCAGAGGTCGGGAGATCACCTCGGGCGGCCGCGGCTCTTTCTGCTCGCAGGCCGGAAGAATCAACGCGCACAAGCACACCATCCCGATCAGGGGTCGGAAGCGGCGATGGGCCGGGAGAGATAGAGCCACGGCCCATTTTCTCCCCGGAATGGAATCCGCGCATCATCCCCGGACCCGGGGAATGTCGACTGGGTGTTTTGGCGACCTCGGAGGGGGGCCGGGCCCCGATGTGGGTCGCACGCGCCGGGGCGTATGGCGTGAGTCACCGCGGTCCGTCTGCGTCGTTCACGCCATCCGAGCCGAGTAAGGAGGCACACGATTCCGACCTTCCCCAGTCCAGTGCCGACGCATGAGGCGTCCCCGACGCGGCGAGCCCACATCGGGGCCTGGCCCCCCGGGCCACAACTGAGGATGCCGACGGGATCGCTTCAGGCCACGCAGAGCGGTTCGGCCTTCGCGATGACCGTGGTGCTTCGTCTCGGAATCGCGATTCGCTCGCGTTCGAGGAGACCACCGTTGGCTACCGTCGACGGCACTGGACCTCGGTGCCAGCCCCGGACCCGATCCGGGGTTCGCCGGGGTGACACGCTCGCGCCAACGACGGGGGCGCCTCAGTTCGCGACTTGGGGCAGGAAGGCGATGGGCACGATCGGTTTGTCGATCGCCTCGCGGGCGCCGATGGTGATCTGCAGGGCGTCCTCGATGGAGCCCACGAGATGGAAGGTGAGATCCTTCCGCACGTTCTCGGGCAGCTCTTCCTTCACCTGCTTCTCGTTCCGCTTGGGCAGCAGAATCTCCTTCATGCCCAGGCGATGGGCGGCCAGGACCTTCTCCTTGATCCCGCCCACGGGCAGAATCCGGCCGGAGAGCGTGATCTCGCCGGTCATGGCCAGGCCGCGCTTCACCGGCCGTCCCAGCAGCAGCGATACGATCGCGGTCACCAGAGTGATGCCGGCGGACGGCCCGTCCTTGGGAATGGCGCCTTCGGGCACGTGCAGGTGGATGTCCACCCGCTCGAAAAACGAGTCCTCGATGCCGAGACGGCGCGCATTCGAACGCACCCAGGAGAGGGCCGCGGTGGCGCTCTCCTTCATCACGTCGCCCAGCTGACCGGTGATGGTGAGACCCTTCTCGCCCCACATCTGAGAGGCTTCGATGAAGAGCACGTCGCCGCCCGAGGGCGTCCAGGACAGGCCCAGGGCCACCCCGGGAATGAGGGCCCGCTCCTCGATCTCGCCCTTCTCGAAGTAGGGAGCGCCGAGGAACTCCTCGACCTTCTCGGGTGTGATGGCGATGGTCTCGGTGGCTCCTTCGGCGCGCTTGCGCGCCACCTTGCGGATGATGCTCGCGGTCTCACGCTCCACGTTGCGAAGACCGGCCTCACGCGTGTATTCGCGGATCAGTTTGGTGATCGCTTCGTCGCCGAAGGCGATCTGCTCCGCGGTCAGCCCATGGTTGTCGAGCTGCTTGGGAAGGATGTGGCGGCGGACGATCTGGTGCTTCTCCTCCTCGGTGTAACCGGCGAGGCGGATGACTTCCATCCGGTCGCGCAGGGCGGGGGGAATGGTGTCGAGAATGTTCGCGGTGGTGATGAACACGATCTCGGACAGATCGAAAGCCACGTCGAGATAGTGATCCTTGAAGCTGTAGTTCTGCTCCGGATCGAGAACCTCCAGCAGGGCGGAGGCCGGATCGCCCCGGAAGTCCTGACCCAGCTTGTCCACTTCGTCGAGCATGAACACCGGGTTCTTGCTCTCGCAGCGGCGCAGGCCCTGGATGATCTGTCCGGGGAGGGCGCCGATGTAGGTCCGGCGATGGCCGCGGATCTCCGCTTCATCGCGCATGCCTCCGAAGGACATGCGGTGGAACTTGCGTCCCATGGCGGAGGCGATGGACTTGCCGAGGCTGGTCTTGCCCACGCCGGGAGGGCCGACGAAGCAGAGGATGGGGCCCTTCACATCGGGCTTCATCTTCTTGACCGCGAGGTACTCGAGGATGCGGTCCTTGACCTTCTCGAGGCCGTAGTGATCGCCGTCCAGGACTTCCTTGGCCTTCTTGATGTCGAGCTCGACCACGGTGCGCTTGTTCCAGGGCAGGCTCACCAGCCAGTCAATGTAGGTGCGGGTGACCGTGTACTCGGCCGCGGCCTGAGGCATGCGGGTGAGTCGATCGAGCTCGCGAAGGGCTTCCTTCTTGGCCTCTTCGCTCATCTCGGCCTTCTCGATCTTCTCGCGAAGCTCGGAGATCTCACGCTGTTGATCGTCGCCGTCACCCAGTTCCTTCTGGATGGCCTTCATTTGCTCGCGCAGGTAATACTCGCGCTGGTTCTTCTGCAGTTCGGTCTTGACCTGGTTCTGGATTTTCGAACCGACCTCGAGGACCTCGAGGTCTTTGGCGAGCAGGCGATTGACCCGCTCGAGGCGTTCGTGAACGGAAAGCACCTCCAGCAGATCCTGGCGCTGGGCGCTGACCAGCGAAGGCAGGGAAGACGCGACGAAGTCGGCGAGGTGGCTCGGATTCGTGGTCCGGGCCGCCATGTTCTTCAACTCGTCGGGCAGATTGGGGGTGAGATCGACCACTTTCTGGAACATCGAGAGAGCGGCCTGGGCCAGGGCTTTCACCTCGACCTGCTTCTCGGCGGTGTCGATGTCCCGGAGGACCTCCACCCTGGCCTTGATGTACGGCCGATACTGCGTGATCTCGATAACCTTGAACCGGCCCACACCCTGAACCACCAGGCGAAGGGTGCCATCCGGGAACTTGAACATCTTGTGGATGTGGGTCAGGGTGCCGACGGAGAACAGATCGGCTTCGACCGGATCGTCAACCGCGGCCTCTTTCTGGGTCAGAACCCCGATGGTGCGCTGCTGGCGGACCGCGTCGTTGACCAGGCTGACCGACGCGTCACGCGCCACCGCCAGGGGAAGCACCGCCTCCGGAAACAGGACGGTGTCCCGCAGGGGCAGGATGGCGATCTCGGAAGGGAGATCCGAGAGAGACGAGAGAGAGAAACCTCCGGACTCAAAGTCGGGGGGCTGATTTTCTATGGGGTCGGACATTCGGAAACTCCCTTCTTGATCGTTCTCTGATGCGGCGGGTGCGGATGGTGCGTCTTCGTGTGGCCGGGCGGCTATTCGCGATCGAGGCGCAGGGCCACGACCAGGACCGCCTCGCCTCGCTGAACCCGAAGGCGGGCGGCCTTGGCGGGTGCGGACTTCCGGATGACGGAGTTGAACTCCCGGACCGAGGACACTTCCTGGCCCGAGACCATGATGATGATGTCGCCGCGGGTGAGGCCCGCGATCTCGGCCGCGCCGCCTGCTTCGACCGACCGCACCACCACGCCGCGCACGCTGTCCGGAAGGTCCATGCGCGCGCGCAGGGTCGGAGACAGAGTCTGAAGATCGACGCCGAGGCTGGTGAGCGCCTTCTCATCGGAGTCGCTTTCCGGATCCTCATCCTGGTTGCCCGAGGACGCGGGGGTGGCATCGGGGAACGTGCCCAGGGTGATCTTCACCGTCTTCTCGGCGCCGGAGCGGATGAGCTTGAGGGTGACCTCGGTGCCCGGCGAGAGGCCGGAGATGTAGGAGGTCAGCGCCTGGTTGTCCCGGATCAGGCGTCCATCGACTTCGAAGATGTAGTCCTCCAGCTCGATGCCGGCCTTGTCGGCGGGGCTGTCCTTGGTCACGTCCGTGACCACCACGCCCTGCGCGGAGTCACGCTTGAAGGTGAGGGCGAGGTCCTCGGTGGCGCTCTGAATCTGAACTCCGAGCCAGCCGCGGGTGACCTTGCCCTTTTCCTTGAGCTGGGGGATGATGGGCTTGGCCACGTTGATGGGCACGGAGAAGCCGACCCCGGCGTTCTGGGCCAGGCCCTGGGTGATGATCAGGGTATTGATGCCGATGACCTGGCCGCGGGTGTTCATGAGCGGACCGCCCGAGTTGCCGGGGTTGATGGCGGCGTCGGTCTGGATCATGTCGACCCCGGTGCCCTGCTGGCCGAGGGTCAGGTTGCGGCCCTTGCCCGACACCACCCCCACGCTCAGGCTGTTGCCGAAGCCGAACGGGCTGCCGATGGCCATCACCCACTCGCCCACTTCGGCCGCGTCGGAGTCGCCCAGCTCGAGCACGGTGAGGGGCTCCTTGGGCTCGATCTTGATGACGGCCACGTCGGTGCGGGCGTCCTTGCCCAGCACCTTGGCATCGTAGCGCTTGCCCGACAGCAGGGTGACGCTGATCTGATCGGCCTCATCGACCACGTGACGATTGGTCAGGATGGTGCCGTCGGCGTCGATCACGAAACCGGATCCTCCGGCGCGCTGATTCTGCTGGGACGGACCGAGCGGGTCGTCATCGTGGAAGAATGGAAACGGCAGCTGACGGCCGGTGCGGTTGCGAGCTCTGGGCTTCTGCGAGGTCGTGATGTTGACCACGCCGGCGTTCTTGGACCTGACGATGTTCCGGAAGGTGTCCATGGTGAGCGGCGTATCCGGCGCGAGCGGAGCGGTGGCGGCCGCCGCCTCGATCGCTCTGGCCTCGGCGGTGAGCGGCCTTCGGATCTGGGACTGGAAGAATGCGGCGAGGAGCGTCGTGGCCATCGCCACGGCGAAGAACGTCGCCACTGCCCGGGACCTGGATGTCATCATTCGTTGGTCTTTCTCTAGCCTGCTTCTTGCTGCTCTGGTTGAATTTGTTCCGTCCGCCCTGCGCGCCGGTCTCTCCGAATGGGAAAGACCTCGAATCATTCTACGTAGCGGAGCCTGAATAAGTCGGAATCGTCGGGGAGGATCCTCCCGAAAGGTTAGGGGCGGGCCTTGGGTCCAAGCCGCTTGGCGAAGGGGCCTTTGGGGGTGAAGCCCCGCCCTCGGACGAATCCGGGGGACAAGGCCCAAGGGCCGCCCCTACTCGATCGGTGCGACGTACCAAAGGAGGTCGAAAAGAAAAAGGGAGCGACCCCCGACGGAAATCCGGGGCACGAGGCCACGGCCCTTTTCGGAGATCGCTCCCGCCGCCGCCGCAGGCGAAGACATCTGCCCGGAGCGGCGGTGGGACGGGGAGGGGTGCGGACGGTCAGGATTGCCGGCCCCTCCCTACTTCATCAATAATCGTCCATGCCCATGCCGCCCGGACCACCAGGACCGGCAGGCATCGCGGACTTCTTCTCGGGGATCTCCGCCACCACCGCTTCGGTGGTGAGGAGAA
>JAQBHL010000095.1:0-5651 GCA_032127745.1 Acidobacteriota bacterium | reverse complement strand
GTGCGGTGTACGTTGGGTCCGAGTCGCACCCGTACGCGGTCAAGCCGAGCGGCACGGTCGTCATCGACGCCCTCGGGATCGGGCCTGATGTTCACGTGGCCGATTTCGAGTTCGCCTGCAAGGCCGGCACCGAGGCGATGTTCGTGGCCCTCGGGCTGGTCGAGTCGGGACGCGTCGAGTTCGCGATGGGAATCGGCGCGGATACATCGCAGGGCGCGCCCAACGATGCCCTCGAGTTCTCCGCCTCCGCCGGCGGAGCCGCATTCATCTTCGGCAAGAACGACCCGCTGGTCGATGTCCTCCAGACGTTCAGCTACACGTCGGACACACCGGATTTCTGGAGGCGAGAGGGGGAGTTCTACCCACGCCACGGAGGCCGTTTTACGGGCGAGCCGGCCTACTTCAAGCACACCGGGAACGCAACCCGCGGTCTGCTGGAAAGGGCGAAGATGAAGCCCGAGGATTTCCGCTTTGCGGTCTTCCACATGCCCAACGGAAAGTTTCCCCTCCAGGTCGGAAAATCGCTGGGGTTCACGGAGAAGCAGATGGAGACCGGCTGGGTGGTCAACAAGATGGGGAACACCTACTCTGGCTCTTCGCCGACCGGTCTGGCGGCGGTCCTCGACGTGGCGGACCCGGGCGACATGATCCTGATCACCTCCTTCGGATCGGGAGCCGGTAGCGACTCGTTCATCATGAAGGCCACGAAACTGCTGCCGGAGCGGCGCGGTCTGGCTCCGACGGTCCGATCGATGCTCGACGCGCCGCGCCGTTATCTCACCTACGGCGAGTACGCCAAGCTCCGCGAGAAGATCATCGTCAATGACTGACGGGAGGCAGCGATGCGCGATGTAGCCATCATCTCAGCCGGGATGGGACGTTTCGGGGAACTCTGGGAGCTGAGCCTCCGCGACGTCTTCGCCGAGGCCGCCCTCGAGGCGATCGGCAACGCCAAGGTTGACCACCTGGACGCCATCTATGTAGGAAACATGTCGGCGGGGGGCTTTGTGGGCCAGGAACATATCGGTCCGCTGCTCGCCGACCGTATTGGTCTGGCCGGCGTGCCGGCGACCCGTGTCGAGTCGGCATGCGCCTCCGGAGGCGCCGCGCTGCGCTGTGCTTTCTTCGAGGTTGCCTCGGGGGCGAGCGACCTGGTCATGGCCTCGGGCGTCGAAAAGATGACCGACGGGGCCGACGTGACCGACGTGTTGGCCATGGCGGCTGACCAGGAACTCGAGGCCTTCCACGGCGTCACCTTTCCCGGTCTCTACGCGATGATCGCCCGCGCACACATGTCCGCGTACGGGACCACGGAAGAGGACCTGGCGTGGGTCTCCGTGAAGAACCACCGGCACGGCGCCCGCAACCCGAAAGCACAGTTCCGCCGCGAGGTTACGCTCGAGCAGGTGATGAGCGCGTCCCTCGTCGCCGAGCCGCTGCGGCTGCTGCATTGTTCCCCCGTCAGCGACGGGGCGGCAGCCGTCATTCTCTGCCCCCTGGACCAGGCGCGCAGATACACGGACCGGCCGGTGAAGATCCTGGGAAGCGGCTTCGCCACCGCGCCCATGGCGCTCGCAGACCGCAAGGACCCCGCGTTCCTGGGCGCCGTACAGACGGCGGCCGAGCGGGCCTACAAGATGGCCGGTACGGGACCAGGCGACATTCATCTCGCCGAGGTCCACGACTGCTTCTCCATCTCCGAGATCTGCTGCATCGAGGCCCTCGGCTTCGTGGATGTGGGCAAGGGCGGCGGCGCCGCGCGCAGCGGCCTCACGGCGCTGGGGGGCAAGATCCCGATCAACACCAGCGGTGGGCTGAAGTCCAAGGGCCATCCGGTCGGCGCCACCGGTATCGCCCAGGCGATCGAGATCTTTGAGCAGCTCCGCGACGAGGCGGGAGACCGCCAGGTCAAGGGAGCGCGCATCGGCCTCGCCCAGAACATGGGCGGATCCGGAGCGAGTTCGGTGGTTCACATCTTTGGGAGGGCCTGACGATGCCGAGCCCCAGGTACTGGAGAGAAGTCCCGTCCCGACTCCGTCTCGAAGCGTCCAAGTGCAAGTCTTGCGGCGCCGTCGCGTACCCGACACGCGTGCTCTGCCCATCATGCAGAGGCAAGGACTTGGAAACGACGACCCTGTCGAAGACGGGTCGAGTCATTACCTCGACCGTCATCCACGTTCCTCCGTCGAGCTTCCTGATGGAAGCGCCCTACGCGATGGCTATCGTCGAGACCCCCGAGAAGGCCCGCCTGATGGTCCAGGTCGTCGACTGTGATCCTTCGACCGTGCGGCCGGGCACGAACGTGGCGCTCGAGTTCCGGCTCATACGCCGGGAGGGGCGCTCCGGGATCCTCTGCTATGGTTACAAGGGAGTTCCCGTCGGCTGAGAATCCCTTGTCCGGAAAAGGTGCGGAGGAGATTCGTCCCCCTGCCGGAAGCGAGGTTCGCCATGAAGAAGATTCAGGTTTGGGTCGAGCTCGATGAAGAGGACTATCACGCCTACGAGACTGAGGCTCTGCGCGAGGGAACCACCGTGCAAGCCCTCGTGGAGCAGATCCTGCGCGGCCTCTACCGCGACCTGAAGCAGGAAGAGCAAGAGGGGGACCACCCCCCGATCATCTCCCCCTAGACAGCCGGCTGCCGCCAAGCCCGGCCATCCGCTTTCCGCTATCCGTCGGTGTATCGCGTCGGCGAAGGCGGGCACTTCCTGCAAGACCGGCCGCACCTGTATTGAGAATTCCGAGGTTCGTGCGCCCTGGCGCTTGAGCGCGACGCTCATAGGGACAGCCTGTAGCAGACCCCCGCTACCAAGCACAAGAATCCCGCCCCCGCGCCGGGGTTTGCTTGTTTGTGGCGTGCGACGCCGCCGCTAACGGCAGCGAAACCTGACCGCGTCAGCTTCCGTGGGAGCCGTGACGACTGATGTCCCCGTGCGGCGCATCAGCCATCAGCTTCCGGAAATCGGCTCCGCTGACGTGCACAAGCCTGCAGTGATCGCCGGCCTCGAAGTAGACGTCGCCAACGTCCAGGAGGCTTTCGTCGAGGATAGTGTCGATGCCGTAGGCGCGGCCCAGTGGGGGGACCGCCCCCGGTTCGCAGTCGCCAAACAATTCCGCCACCTCGCTCTCGGTGGCGAGGCCGAGGGGGCGCTTGAATTGCCGATGAAGGACGCTGAGGTCGACCTGGCACGTTGCGGGTACGACCGCAATCAGGAATCCTTGGTCGTCCTTCAGAACCGTGCCCTTCGCGAGACGAGCTCCGGGCACGTGTGAGGCCTGAGCGCTGCGCGTGCTGTTCGTGGTCCGGGCGTGTTCGATGAGTTCGTAGCCCACCTCTTCGCGGCCAAGGTACTGGTGCAAGGACGCTGCAATAGCCATGACGAGCCCTCCTGTGCCGGCTCTCCGATCCTGCAGAAACTATACGCCCTGCTTCGCACGCGTGGCGCATTCGGGGACACCTTGCGGCATCCGTGCGGTACCTGCAACGTAGCGCGGGATTCTGCGGCGGAATTCACGGTACGGTTCTCCACAAGTCCGGAGCAGGTGCTCTTCCTCAATGAGAACCAGCAAGTGCAAGCTCAGAGCTGCTCCGTCATGTATCTGATACATTCGAGTTCATCCACACAGCACAGGAGCTGGGACCGTGGCCTGGAAGAAGTACCTGAAACGGGGATTGCTCGGCGTAGGCGCGCTGATCGTGCTGGCAGGGGCCTTTGCGGCGCACGAGTGGTATGCGGCGAAGCCTTTCTTCGTCAATAATTTCTACAACCGGACGTTTCTGAAGTACGTCCTCGAAAGGCCAGAAACGCTCACGGTCATGGGGATGCTGGAGCAGATCGGCATCACGGGCCACAACGCCAGGTGGGATGACGACTCGCTGGCTGCCGGAGACAAGCAGCTTGATGACCTCGACGAGATTTATGCCAGCATGAATCTCTACCCGGACGACGGGTTGGACGAAAATGAGCTCATCACCAAAAAGGTGGTGATGGAGCTGTTGGGCGATCCGGCCAAGTTGAGGAAATTCCGCTACTACAACTATCCGGTCAACCAGTTGTTCGGGCTGCAGAACGGCGTGCCCCGCTTCCTCGACAGCTATCACCGGGTCGAAAATACGCGTGACGCCAACTATTACATCCGGCGCCTGTCGGGGATTGGCGTCAAGTTCGCGCGGAACATGGAGGGCCTCAAGGTTCGCGAGGACATGGGAATCGTCCCGCCGACCTTTGTCATTGACAAGGTGCTCGAGGAAATGACCGCCTTCGTCGCGACGCCGGCCGATGAGAACATCCTGTACGCGTCATTTGCGGGCAAGCTCGAAACAGCGGATGACATCGGCGAGGCGGACCGCGCCAGGTTGCTTGCCGCTGCGGCAACGGAAATCAAGGATACGGTCTATCCCGCGTATCAGGCTTACATCGAGTATTTCAAGCGACTGCGGGATAAGTCGACCGCCGATGCCGGCGTGTGGAAGTTCCCGGACGGAGAGGAGTTCTACAATTACGCGCTCCGGACCAACACGACGACCGACATGACTGCCGCGGAAATCCACTCCATCGGCCTGGCCGAGGTTGATCGTATCCAGGGTGAAATGTTGGCCATCTTCGCGGCGGAGGGCTACGACCCGTCGCTGGGTTTCTCTGCGCTCATCAACGGACTGGCGGATGAAGAGCGCTTCTATTACCCCGACACCACCGAGGGGCGCGCCGCGATACTGGCCGATTACGAGACGATCCTCAAGGAGGTCGATGCGGGTCTGGGCGACGCCTTCCGGGTGCGACCCAGGGCACTACTAGAAGTCAAACGGGTGCCGGAGTTTTCGGAAAAGACTGCGCCTGGGGCCTACTACAACCAGCCGTCGATGGACGGCAGCCGGCCCGGCGTGTTTTACGCCAATCTCTACGACATCAAGGCGACGCCGAAGTACGGCATGCGGACTCTCGCCTACCATGAGGGAATCCCTGGTCATCATTTCCAGATCGCCATCCAGAACGAACTCGAGGACGTGCCTTTGCTGCGCACCCAGGCGGGCTTCACCGCCTATGCGGAGGGCTGGGCGCTGTATGCCGAGCGCGTCGCGTGGGAACTCGGGTTCCAGAATGACGCCTATGACAACCTGGGGCGCCTGCGGGACGAGCTCTTCCGGGCGGTGCGCCTCGTGGTCGACACCGGTATCCACGCCGAGCGCTGGACCCGCGAGGAGGCGATCCGGTACATGCGGGACAACACGGGCATGGCCGAAAGCGATGTCGTAGCCGAGATCGAGCGCTACATCGTGGACCCTGGCCAGGCCACGTCCTACAAGGTGGGGATGATGGAGATCATGCGCCTGCGGGAGGAGGCCAGGACGGCGCTCGGGGACAAGTTCGATCTTGGCGACTTCCACGACGTCGTGCTGAAGAACGGCTCGGTGCCGCTGGTGGTTCTGAGGGACTTGGTTCATCAATACATCGCGGCCAGGCAAGCCGCCTGAGCCTCGCAGGCTGGTAAACAGGTCGGGACAGGCTTGACTACCTTGTCGCGACAAGGTACCTTGCCGACATCATGGGTACCGACGAGAAAGTAGTCGCGCTCCGCAAGGGCCTTCTGGAGTTCGTTATCCTGAAGATCGTGTCGGCCGACAAGGTCTACGTTGCCGACATTCTCAAGCGCC
>JAQBHL010000094.1:0-4539 GCA_032127745.1 Acidobacteriota bacterium | reverse complement strand
CGACGAACTGCCGCCCACCGTGACCGCCGATTTTCACGTCAAGCTCAAAAAGCCAACCCCCTCCAAGGGACCGGTGATCGTCAAGGCGATCGTGGTGGAGTCCACGGACAACCGAGCCACGGTCGAAGCCACCATCGAAGTGGATGGCGTGATCACCTCGACCTGCAGGGGCACCTTCGTGGCCGTGAAGCCCGGGCATCCCGCGTATCACCGCTGGTAGAGGGGGTTTTTGGGGGGGGGCTGAGCACACCCAACGGAATGGAGTCTGCGGCCCCCCCCGACTAAACGAGCGAAGGCTGCACAGAAAGCGAGCGCGAGCGAGCGAGTCGAAGCGGCCTGAGCGGACGGAGGCCAGTATCCACCCGCGGCCTTCGGTCGATTAGTCGGGGGGCCGCAGATTCCGTTCCGCTGGAGGGGCTTCGCCCCCCCTTCCCCCGTCACCGCGCGAATGGCGGTGTCGCTACGGCCGAGGGGCCCGTACTCGCCTTCACATCCGCGGGCCGCATGTCGTCCTCAATGAATGGAGCGATCCTGGCCGGATCGCCAGGCCTCAGAGGGGGCTTGCGGCCCGCTCCGTTCAGGCGAGGCCCCTCAGCCTTCGCCCGCAAGGTCCGCGCGCCAGCCAGCGCAGGGTGAGGAGTCCGAAGCGTGGGTCCGAAATCCGATTTGGCCGAAGCCCGGCGACACTGCTTTCGAATCGCCTGATTCACTCAGGCGATTCGAGCATGGTGACGCCTCGGCGGGCGAAGGCCAAGGGGGTTCCAGGGGGGCCGGGTCTGTGTCTGGCCCCCCTGGCTCGAACGAATGAAGGCGAGACCGGCCCCTCGGCCGTAGCGACACCGCAGCCGCGCGGTGATTGGCGGTCCCGGAGGGTTACTTCAGCTTGCGACCGAGATATTCCGACGTTCTCTCGAAGGCCTTGACCCAGCTTTCGTGACGGAGGAGATCGTGGACCTCTGCGAAGTGAGAGGGGTCTGGGGTGGGGACTGGAGGCGAACAGAACTGACGACGCCTCCTCCGAGGCACCCGATGAGGCGATGGTTGTATCCTGCTTTCCAGGAGAAGACCCCATGAGCGAGACCCTCACTATCCCTGCCCATATCGAGAACGGCTCGGTGCGGCTGGATGCTCCACTTCCGTCGGGGGTAGTGAGCGTCGAAGTCCGCGTTCGCGTAGCTGATCCCGCCGCGCCAAGGCCGTCAGTGGCCGCCTACGTGCGCTCGCTACCACCCGGGACCAGAACGGCTGAAGACATCGACGAGCAGTTCAGGAAGTCACGAGCCGACCGGATGTAATGCGCCTCTATCTGGATGCAAACGCGATCGTTTTCGTGGTTGAGGGCCCCGACGATCTGAGAGCAACCGTTGCGGCGTGGCTTGACAAGGCTGAGGCCAGCCTGGAGGAGTGAGTTGCTCCCTTGGACCCCTACCGACCTCATGGGCAGGAGTTCAGGTTGCGCTCAACGAACGACCAACTACCGGGGTCGCCGCTCCGGCGACGTTTGGCTGCGTCTCCCAGGACGGGTAGCAGCCGTTCTCTGGGCACGGCGCAGACCCGTGTGCCCATCTGCGCAAACACTGTGCCGATCGCTTCTGACAACCCACTATCCTCGGCTAGCAAATCGAGCAACTCCGGAGCGGCGGCGACCGGCGTGTCGCGTACTTGGAACATCACCCCGAGCGCGGAGGGTCGATACTCAACCGTGCGCAGCGCGTCCAGCGCCGCCGGAAGCGCGCGGGATCCAAAGGATGCAAGCGCGACCATCGCCAGCCCGGCAACATCAGCCGGATCATCTCCCGGGTTAGGCCCTTGCGTACGAAGGTAGGGAACCAGAAACGGGATAGCCCCCTCGCCCATACTGTTCAATGTACTAACCAACTGGTCACCGAACCTCGCCGAAGACCAGCCCCTCAGCTGCCGCGCCCTCTTCGCCTCGAATATCTGAGGAATCGTGTCAACCGCTTGGGGGCCTAGGGCACTAAGCACGAGGAGAGCTTCGTGAACGACCCAACCCTCTTGGTCGGTCTCAAAAGTTTCCAGGGCAATCTTTTTTGCGCAGTAGGCGTTCAAGCCGAGAGACGCCAACTCCCTCATCCCTGCGATCCTCGCGTCATCGTCCGCTTGAGAAAGAGAATCCACCAGAGATCGACACCGCAGGCTCCCCTGATCCGGGAGACGGTCAGGCGTTGGCTCGGCACTCCTGCCTTCCGAAGGAGGCACGTAGGGCGGTTCAGCACTACATGCCGCGGAGAAGAGAAAAAGAATGAGTGCGCACTTCATTTTGGCGAGTACTTCTCCAGTCCCTGCTTGACAATCTCGTTCACACCATCGTGAATGGAGTACATCGGCCCGCTTGGATTGTAAGTGAAACAAGCGGAGGTGGCCCGTCAAGTCCTGCCTTGGCGGTTCGTCTGGAGCGCGCAGCCTGGCCACGCCCTTGCCAGGCACTCGGAACCCCAGTCACGCCGCCGGTAGGCCCGCTTGTCCGCTCAGGCCGCCTCACCAAGGAGGCTGTCGCTCCCTCGCTGTGCGGGCTTCGTTCGTTTAGTCGGGGGGACCCGCAGATTCCAGCTCGTTGGGCGTGCTGAGCCCCCCCCCGAACCCCCCGTGACGGATCTTGGCTCCTCAGCCGCCGGCTCTCCGCTGGGGCTGGCGCGCGGACCTCGCGGGCGAAGGCTGAGGGGCCTCGCCTGAACGGAGCGGGCCGCAAGCCCCCTCTGAGGCTTGGCGATCCGGCCAGGATCGCTCCATTCATTGAGAACGACATGCGGCCCGCGGATGTGAAGGCGAGTCCGTGCCCCTCGGCCGTAGCGACCACCGCGGTTGCGCGGTACAGGGGGATACCGGTCGCTGGACGCCGGTTTGCTTCCGCGCAGCCCGCCTCGCTGTGGTCGCTCTCGCTCCCTCGCTGCGCGGGCTTTGCTCGTTTAGTCGGGGGGGCCGCAGATTTCAGTTCGTTGGGCGTGCTCAGCCCCCCCGAACCCCCCTTTACTTCAGCTTGCGGACCAGATATTCCGCCGTTCGTTCGAAGGCTCTTATCCAGCTTTCGTGACGGAGGAGATCGTGGACCTCGTCCGGGAAGATCAGTTGCTCCACCTCCACGTTGCGCTTGCGCAGTTCCTGGACCAGGTCCACGGTCTCGCTGAAGGGGACGTTGCGGTCGTCATCGCCGTGGATGACGAGAACGGGCGAACGCCAGGTATCGAGGGATGACATCGGCGATGACGCGAAGGCAAGCTTGGCGAAGGCCTCGCGCTTTTGCGGATCGTAGGTGTCGGCAAAGTTTCCCACCACCACGTTCCAGTCGTGCACCCCGTGGAAATCGACCCCGGCCTTGAACAGATCGGACGCGCGCGACAGGCCGAGAGCGGTCAGGTAGCCGCCATACGACCCGCCCCACAGTCCGATGCGATCAGGGTCGACGTCCGCTCGGGAGCGCAGGTACAGGCCGGCCCCGAGAACGTCGCTGAATTCCGAGGCGCCGGTGGCTCCATAGTTCAGGGCCTCGCGGAAGTCGAGGCCGTAGCCGATGCCGGAGCGATAGTTGATCGAGAGCACCACGAAGCCCAGGCTGGCCAGATGCTGATTCATCGCGTAAGAGCCGTGGTAGTACTCCATGTAGTGCCAGCCCAGCAGCATCTGCCGGCGGGAGCCACCGTGGGTGAAGAGCAGGGCGGGCCGCTTCTCTCCCGCCTTCAGCCCGGGAGGCAGGAAGAGTTGACCGGAAATCTTCATGCCGTCGGTGGCCGAGAACGCGATGGCCTGAGGCGTGACCAGACGGTCGGCGGGGAAGACGGCGGGAATCAGCGGCCCGCTCACGTTCTTCGCCTCGCCGCTCGCGGTCTTGACGAAGACCCGGCCGGGCAGGTGGGCGTCGGCGCGGACGAACGCCACGCCGCCGTCGCTGGTCGACTGGCCCGCCCAGTCGATCACACCCGCGTCGGTGAGATTCACCGGCTTCGTCTCCCCGATCGCGGCCACGCGCATCACCTGCCGCCGGTTGACATCACCCGCATTGGTCATCGCCAGCACATCACGCCCATCGGCGGAGAGGACCGCGGATTCGATCTCATGAGCGCCCGGAATCAGATTCACCGGCGAAGCGCCGCCACCGGACGGCATCGAGTAGAGGTTCTTCCAGCCCGTCTTCTCCCAGGGGAAGACCAGCCGGTCGTCCTGGCTCCACAGGATCTGACGGAGTGCGTCGAGGCCGCTGAAGGCGCTCCCGCGGCCGCGGTCCGCTCGGAACACCTCGCGGGCGGCGCCGCTTCGAAAATCGTAGGTGTGGATCGACCAGGGCTCGCCCTCGCGCACGGGAGCGAAGGGCAGCGAGAGCGAGTCGGCCGGCTCCCTCAGGAAGGCGACACGCGTGCCATCGGGCGAGAAGGCCGGATTGGAGTCGGAGTCCACCGATGGATCGGGGAACGTCACGGTCTGGGTCTCGAAATCGTAGAGCCCGATGAACCCGTGATCGCCCCGGCGGTTGGTGAACGCAGCCCGGCGGCCGTCCGGCGACAGGGTCACCTGGGACATGCCCCC
>JAQBHL010000093.1:0-15822 GCA_032127745.1 Acidobacteriota bacterium | reverse complement strand
TCGGGCGAGATATAGCCGGGAGTTCCCAGGATGGCGCCGCTCAACGTCGCCCCCGGCGCCTTCACCACCTTGGCGATGCCGAAGTCGAGCAACTTCACCACCCCGCCCACGGTGACGAAACAATTCTCGGGCTTGATGTCTCGATGGACGATGCCCTTCGCGTGGGCGGCGCCCAGGCCATCGCAGATCTGGATCAGGTAGTCCATGGCTCGGGCCATGTCCAGGCCCTCCGTCATCTTGTCCCGCAGGTCGACGCCCTGAAGGAGTTCCATGGTGATGTAGCGAAAGCCCTCGTGGGAACCAAGCTCATGCACGCGCACGATGTTCTGATGGGTCAGTTCGCGGGCCATGCGCAGCTCCCGGCGGATGCGGCGGTCCGCCACCTCGTCGGGCACGGCCTGGAGAAACGCCTTCAGAGCGATGTTGTCTCCGAGGACGGTGTCGAGGGCCTTGAAGATTGCCGAGGTCCCTCCGCGGCCTATCCTCTCCAGCAGGCGATACCGGTTCTCCACCATCGTATCCACCGCGAACACTCCGGCGATGGGCCGCCGTCCGAGCTCCGGAAGGATGTCCTCCGGATCAGGGAGGGCGGGAGCGTCGGGCAGATCGGGAAGAAGCTGGCCGTCGGTGACCAGATCGGGGGCGGCCCGGATGGTGGAGCGGATCTCATTCGCGATGGCGTGCCCGGGGTCGGCGGAAAGAAGCACATCCGCCACACTGCGCGCATTGTGCTTGAGTCCGGTCTTGACATAAAGCTGGGCCAGCAGGGTGAGAGCATCGCGCTCGTCAACGCTGTGGGGCGCCGCCTCCAGGAAGGCCGCGAGAAAATTGTCGAGAGCGAAGCCGAGCACACCCTGATCGCTGGCCAGGCGGATGCCCGTGACGCACGCCGCCCGGTAGGTCGGATCGCTCCGCGAAATGCCCAGGAGGGCCTCGAGGGCGCGAGCACGGTCTCCTCCCTGAATGAAGGATTTGGAGGCCTCGAGGGGTATCTCCGCCCGCAGATAGAGCTCGCCTGCTTCGTTGTGGTAACCCATCTGCCTGGCCAGCCGCGCCGCGCCTTCGTGGTGGCCGAGCCAGGAGCGCAGCCGGAAGGCGAGTTCGGGCCGCCCGGAGGACTCGGCCAGGGCCGCGGTGGCCAGGCCCACGGCCTGCGCGGTTTCGTCCGCCACCAGTAGAGCCAGGTCGGGCGGGCAGCGGACCAGGATCTCCGCCGCCGACCAGTGATCGCCCCCCTTATGGAATAGGATCGCGGCCCGCCTTACCAGGGCCAGACTGTCCTTGGGCAGGTCGTCGGGGCCCGGGGGCAGGCTCGCGGCGATGAGACTGGCCGCTTCTTTGAACTGCTTCTCGGCTTCGAGCCGCTCGACGCGGTCCAGGAGAGTGAGGCGCTCCGGATCCGGACCTTCCTCGCGAAGCGCCTTCCCCTCTTCGCTCATTCGTCGTCCCGCGGGAGCTCGGCGAGTCGGCGGGTGAGAGCATCGGGAACTCGAGCGAAAGCTATGGCCTCTTCCGGGGTGACCAGCCTCTCGCGGGCGAGACGGTAGAGACAATTGTCGAAGCCCAGGTTGCCCTGAAGGTCGTTGGCCGACTGCAGCGCGCCTTCGATCTGGTGGGTCTTACCTTCGCGAATCATGTGCGCGAGCGCGGTGGAACCGACGAGCACCTCGATCGCGGCCACCCGGCCATCTCCGGTCGAGCGCTTCAGGAGCCGCTGGGCGATGGCGGCCCGGAGCAGGACGGACAAGACGCCGCGAGCATGATCCCGGATGTCCTCGGAAAGAGTGTCCAGAATCCGATCGACGGCCCGGGCCGCGGTGTTGGTGTGCAGGGTTCCAAACACCAGCACCCCGGTCTCGGCGGCGGAGAGAGCGAGCTGGATGGTCTCGGAGTCACGCATTTCCCCGACCACCAGAACGTCGGGCGCTTCGCGAAGGGCCGAACGAAGGGCGGAGCTGAAACTCTCCACGTGGCGTCCCACCTGCCGCTGGGTGACCCGGCTGAGCACGGGATCATGAACGTATTCGATGGGATCCTCGACGGTGATGATGTGGCGGGCCGACGATTCGTTGATCTGCCTGACCAGAGCGGCCAGGGTGGTGGTCTTCCCGGAGCCGGTCGGGCCGGTCAGAAGGACCAGGCCGTTCTGCAGGTTGCCCAGCTTCTCGACCGAGGGGGGCAGTCCCAGATCGGCGATGGTGGGGATGGCGTTGGGAATGACCCGGAAGACGGCGCTTCGGCCCTCGACCTGCTCGAAGACGCTGCCCCTGAATCGGCCCACCCGGAGCAGGGAATAGATGATGTCGACCTGACCTTGACGGGACAGGATCTCGCTCTGCTCCTTGGTCAGGATCTCCTCGAGGAAGCGGCGGGTCTCGAGGTCAGAAAGGGTCCGAAAAGGCAGGGCCAGAAGCTCTCCGTCGAAACGGATGGTGGGCGGAGCGCCGCTATGAAGATGAAGGTCGCTCGCCTTCTGTTCGGCCACGAGACGGAGGAAGGAGTCGATGCGCGCCATCCGTGATCCTTAAGCCTTCGCCTGGGAGAAGTCTTCGAGATTCTCGAAATCCTTCTTGTTGGCCGACTTCATGTAGACCTCCTCCGCGCTCACCAGACCCTCCCGGAACAGCCTCATCAGATCGAAGTCCATGAGCTGCATGCCCTGCTCCCGGGCGGTGGCGATCACGGAAGGGATCTGGAAGGTCTTGCCCTTGCGGATCAGGGTCGCCACCGCGTCGTTGTTGAGCAGAATCTCGACCGCGAGACAGCGCCCCCCGTTCAGCCGTCGGAGCAGATACTGATTCAGAACCGCGCGCAGGCTCCCGGCCAGGAGGCTGCGCATGTGGTCCTGCTGCGCTGCAGGAGCGGCGCTCACCAGCCGATCGACGGTGGTGGCGGCGGAGGTGGTGTGCACGGACCCGAAGACCAGGTGGCCGGTTTCCGCCGCGCTCACCGCGGCGGAAATGGTGTCGAAATCCCGGACCTCGCCGATGAGCAGAACGTCCGGATCCTGGCGCAGGGCCGCGCGCAACGCGGTCCCGAAGGAGAGCACATGGGCCCCGATTTCGCGCTGATTGACCAGGCTCTTCTTGTTGGCGTGGACCACTTCGATGGGGTCCTCAATCGAGAGGATATGGTGGCCGGACTTCCGGTTGATGGCATCGATCAGGGCCGCGAGAGTGGTCGACTTTCCCGAGCCGGTAGGCCCGCCCACCAGGATCAACCCGTCCTTGAAATCCTGGAAGCTCTTGACCACGGCGGGAAAGACGCCGCTGTCGATGTCGAGGAGGGTGTTGCGGATGGTCCGGAAGACGGCGGCGAGACCACCCATTTCGTTGAAGACATGGGCACGAAACCGCATCTCCTTCCCGGGAACCTCGTAGGAAAAGTCCACATCCTTCAGGGCCGCGATCTCATCGCGCTGCGAAACGGAGAGACGGGGCAGGAGCATCGACCGCAAGTGTTCCCCCGAGAGCACGGCCTGGGGCAGTTCCTCCATCCGGCCCGAACGCTTGACCGCGGGAGTTCGATTCGACAGCAGGACCAGGTCGTCCGCATCCATCTCGACGGTGAGGATCAGAAGCTTGTCGAGCACGCTGCCCACCGGGGTCTGGACCCCGGTCCGTCTCTCGGCCCCAAAGCGCAGGAGAAACTCCCGGGCCCGCAGCTGGTTCTTCGAATTCGGGTCATCGAGGAGGGCCTGCACGTAGGGCGCTTCCTCCGCGGCTTCGCAAACGCTCAGGCACTCGATCGCGGCGCCGCGCACATCCGCATCGGAGGAGGCCAGGAGTGCCGCCACATGATTGGACACCGTCTTGGCCTTGAGCAGTCCCAGGGCGCGCAGGCAGGCGACCTGGATCTCGGGCGAGCGGGCCATGAGGTCGACCAGATGGGGAATCACTCTGGGATCTCCGATCTCGCCGATCGCCTCCACCGCTCCTTCTCTCACCCACCAGTCGGCGTCCGAGTCTGCCGCCCGCACCAGGGCGCCGAGGGCGGCGACGCTCTTCAGGCGCCTCAACATGTCGGCTCCAAATCGCCGGATCAGGGGATCCGCATGGGACAGGAGTTGAGCCACCGGTCGCAGGATCGAGCCGGCGGCGATCTCCACCAGCACGTCGCCCACGCGCTCCCTGACCCACCAGTCCTCGTCCTGGAGGTACTCCACCAGTTGCGGCCAGAGGTTCTCGGGCTTTTCCGCGGAGTGGGCCAGTTCCACACCGAAGCGGCGCACGTCCTGGTCCCGGCTCTTGAGGAGCCACAAAACCGTTCTGGACAGCTCCACCCGGCCCTCCTTCCCGAGCTGAGACAGGAGATTGGCGGCGCTGCTGCGAAGGGGCGGGTTCTTGAGGCCGAGCGCCTCCACGAGCAGGGGCACGCAGGTTTCGTCGCGGCGCTTCTCCAGAACCTTCAGGACCGACTGCCGGATCGAGTTCGGGCCCTCCCGCAGCTTGCGCGACAGCAGCCTGGTCGCGCGCATTCCGGTGAAGCGGGACAGGCCCGAGAGCACGGCCCGCGCGACGTCCAGCCGGTTCTCGTCGAGGTGGGGAGCGGCCTGTTCGAAGAACTCGTCCTCGGTGCACAGGGCGGAAAAACCGCCCGCCGCGGCAATGGCGATGGCCTCGACCGGATCGAGGAGAAGAGGGCCCAGGATGGCCACGATGGCCGGCGGGTCCTTCTCGGAGCACGCCGGCGAGGAGAGGTTCTGGACGGCCCGGAGTTTTTCCGGCTGAGTGCCCACGTCGAGGATGGCCCGAAGATGCGGAGCCGAGTGCTGGGGGGCGAGCGCCATCAGCACATCCATGGCTTCGAGGCGACCGGGGAACTGGGGATCAGCGGCGAGCCGGCCCACCATGTCGAAGGCGGTTCGCCCTCCGACCTTGCTCAAGCATCGGGCCGCCGCCGCCCGGAACACAGGCTCGGGCGCCCGCAGCAGACCCACGAGTTCGCCGTGAGCCTCGATGCTGTTGACGTTGTCGATGGCCTCGGTCAGCACGGCCCGCAGGGGCGCATCCACGGTTCTGAGCGCGCGGACGAACGGCACGAACAAGGTCTTGTCGCTCCAACCCTCGGCGGCGGACGCGAAAAGCTTCAGGCGCTTGGCGTGGCGGGCGATATCCTTTTGGGCCAGGGCGCGATTCGACACCACGTCGAGGAGCTTGAGCACCTCCGCGGGCTTGAGAGCCCGGGCCGCCTCGATGAATTCCCTCTCCTGAACCTCGCCCGAAAACGCCGCGGCGGTGAAGGCAGGAACGACGTCGCGTTCGAGCACAGGCCCTGGCGTCTCTACTTCGCGGCCTTGAGGCTGCCGCCCATGGCGTATCCGATGCAGGCGCCGATGACATTGACGATGGTGTTGACCACCAGACCGCCGGCCCGGGCCGCCATGGCCGCGCCGAAAGGCACGGCTTTCGGCGAGTACAACTTGAAATGTCTTGTCATCGCACGCTCCTTGGATTGCCTTAGATCGACCCACAGTCTATGCCAAGCCGGACGGACGGCAAGCCCTGGCGTTCTTCCCTCAGGCCAGGGCGAAACCCGTCCCCGCTTTAGAGGCCCGCGCCCGCTGGAAGGCCAGGTTCGCCACCGCCAGGTCTTCGAAAGCCACCCCGCAGGACTTGAAGAGGGTGATGGCCTGGGGGTCGCGCAATCCGGGGCGGGACGGATCGAGAAGATCGCCCAGGGTGACGGCACGTTCGACCACCCCTCCGGCCTCATCCTCGGCCATCTGAAGATCTCCGGCCTCGGCCAGGGTGTCCACGGTCTCGACGGCCAGGACGGAGGCGCGGGCCACGGCCTCGGAGTCGATCTCGCGGGTGGTTCGGGTGTGCGCGCCGATGGGAATCACCAGGCTTCCCTCCCGGAGCCAGGTTCCGAGGAGGACGGGCTCGGCGGCCGCGGTGGCGCTCACCACGATGTCGCACCCGGCCGCCTCTTTGGCCTCGTCCGCCACCATCCAGGAGACCACTCGTCCGAGTTCGTCGCGAGACCGCAGCGAAGCCACCAGGGCCTCCGCGCGATAGCGCTTCCGGGCCCAAACCGTCACCTGCTCGATCGGTCTCACCGTCGCGATGAGTCGAATGTGAAACTCGGCCTGCGCCCCCGCGCCCAGAACGCCCAGCGACCTTGCGTCCTCGCGGGCCAGCAGGCGGGTGGCCAGAGCCGAAACCGCCGCGGTCCGGACCAGGGTGAGGTAGCCGCCGTCCATGACCGCCTGGAGCGCCCCGGTGTCCGGGTCGAACAGCGCGTACAGACCGGAGACGCTGGGCAGACCGCGGGCCGTATTGCCCGGGAACGTGGTGACGAGCTTCGCGCCCATTGACGCCGGCGACCCGCCCGCGCAGGGCATGGCCAGAAGCCCGCCCGCCGCGGTTCGAGCCGTGATTCTCTTCGGAGTGTCCCACCCGCCGCGGCGCTCCGCGTGAAAGGCCTCCTCCAGGACCGCGAGCACGGACGGGAAATCGAGAGCCTTTTCGAGATCGGAGGCAGAGAGGAGCAGGGCTTCGGGCATGAGACGCGGCGTTAGACTACCCCTCCCGTGGCCTCTCTCTGCATCACGATCACCGAAAGGCTGACCGTCGACGTGATCGACCGGATGTCCGACCTTTCCGGGCTGGCTGACATGTTCGAGATCCGCGGCGACCTCATCGCCGACCTCGACCTCCTGACCATCCTGAGGGCGCGGACCAAACCCCTGATTCTCACCGTTCGCTCGGCCTCCGAGGGCGGAAGAATGAAGGACAGCGATCCCAAGCGGCACACCCTCCTCCTCGAGGCGGTGCGACGCGGCTTCGACTACGTCGACGTGGAATACCGGAGCGGCTTCTTCGACCTCATGACGGAGAAGGCAGGCAAGGGCCTCATCGTGTCGTTCCACGACATGAACGGAGTCCCTCCGGATCTGGAGACCCTTTACGAGGGCATGTGCCAGACCGGCGCCGATGTGGTGAAGATCGCGGTGAACCCGCGGTCCATGACCGATGTCGGTCGCCTCATGGAACTGGTCCGTCGCCACCCGGGCTCGAAGACCGCACTCATCGCCATCGCTATGGGCCCCCTCGGCGCCATCACCCGGATCGTGGGGCCGAAGTACGGCGCCCCCTTCGTCTACGCCTCCGCGGGCCGGGGCCGCGAGGCGGCGGCGGGACAGATCCCAGCCGAAGAGATGGACACGGTCTACGGCATCAAGGCCATCGGGCCTCAAACCAAGGTCTATGGACTGGTCGGCGGCGATGTGGCGTGGAGCCTCTCCCCGGCCATGCACAACCGCGGCTTCAGCGAAGCCGGCCTCGATGCGGTCTTCGTTCCCCTGCAGGCCGATTCCCTGCCTGCTTTCTTTCAGGCCCTCCCTCATCTGGGATTGTCCGGCTTTTCCGTCACCCGGCCCTACAAGGTCGAGATGGTCGGCCGTATGCACGCGGTGGATGCCACGGTCGCGCAGTGCGGCAGCGTCAATACCGTGTCCGTGCATGAAGCCGGCCAGCTTCATGGCACCAGCACGGACGGTCTCGGGGTGGTGGCGCCGCTGCGCCAGCGCGGGGACGTCCGGGGCAAGTCGGTCATGATCCTGGGCGCGGGCGGCGCGGCCCGAGCGGCGGCACTCGCCCTCGAGGAGCGGGGCGCGCGAGTCCGCATCCTGGCCCGGAACCGGGAGAAGGCGGTGGAGGTCGGAGCGGAAATCGGCTGCGCGGGCGGAGATCTGAACGTTCTGCTCAACTCCGAGTGGGACATCCTGATCAACGCGACTCCGGTGGGCGGCACCTCGCTCGCCGAGCAAAGCCTGGTGCCGAAGGCCCTGCTGAAGAAGGGGGCCACGGTGCTGGACATGATCTACGAACCTCTCGAAACGAAGCTGCTTCGCGAAGCGGCGGAGGCGGGCTGCACCGTGATCGGCGGCTTCGAAATGCTGCTGGCCCAGGCCGCCGCTCAGTTCGAGGTGTGGACCGGGCACGCGGCTCCGGTCGAGGCCATGCGCTCGGCGGCTCTCCTTGTCGCCCAGACCCGAAGGCCCTGAGCCCGAGGAGCGCGTGGTTCCTGCGTCGCCCCTTTCACGAATGAGCGCCATTAAATCCGAACCGTCGGCCGGGTCAGGATCGCGGCGCTACTCCCGCCAGGAGATCTTCACCCCCATCGGGCGCAGGGGCCAGGAACAACTGCGAAAGGCCAGAGTGGCGGTGATCGGCTGCGGCGCGCTCGGATCCCAGCTCGCCGAGACCATGACCCGCGCCGGGGTCGGCCTGGTCCGGCTGATCGACCGGGACATCGTCGAGGAATCGAACCTTCAGCGTCAGTCGCTGTTCACCGAAGCGGACGCGAAAGCCTTGCGGCCCAAAGCCCTCGCCGCCCAGGCCCGGCTCAGGGCCCTGAACTCGGACGTGACCCTCGATCCGCGCGTGGAAGATCTGACCTGGGACAACGCGCGCGGTCTTCTCGACGGCATCGACCTGTTCCTCGACGGCACCGACAATTTCGACACCCGCTACGTCCTCAACGACCTCAGCATCGAGACCAGCATCCCGTGGATCTACGGGGCCTGCGTGGGCTCGTATGGTCTGGTTCTGCCGGTGTTGCGGGACGGGCGGAAGACTCCCTGCCTGCGCTGCGTTCTGGGCGACGCGCCTCCCCCGGGGTCGTCCCCCACCTGCGACACCGCGGGCGTCATCGCGCCCATCGTCCAGGTGATCGCCGGCCTTCAAGGCGCCGAGGCCCTGAAGATCCTGTCCGGCCATCCGGAGGCGGTGAGCATCGCCTTGGTCAGCATCGACGTGTGGTCATCTCAGTACGATCGCATCGATCTCTCTCAGACCGAGCCTTCCTGCCCCGCCTGCGTCAGCGGCGTGTTCGTGACCCGGGAGCAGAGCGCGGGCGAGGCCTTCCTGTGCGGCCGCGACGCGGTGCAGATCCGGCCTCCGAGTGAGGGCCTGTCTCTGGACATCGATGACTACGCCGTGACCTGGCGGGCCCTCGGAGATGTCACCCTCTCCGAGCACGTGGTGCGGCTGCGGGAGGCGAACTGCGAAATGCTCCTGTTCCGGGACGGCCGGGCGCTCATCAAGGGCACCGCCGATCTGGGCCGCGCGCGTTCCATCTACTCGCGCCTTCTGGGAAGCTGAACATCAAGATGAGTTCTCTCGCCATCGAGGCCCGGCGCCTGGTCAAGGCCTACAAGAGCAAGGCGGCGGTTCGTGATCTCTCGCTCGCGGTGCGGCCCGGGGTTTTCTACGCTTTCCTCGGCCCCAATGGCGCGGGCAAGAGCACCACTCTGCGCATGCTGACCGGCCTCTTGAAGCCGACCAGCGGCGACGTGCTCATCCTCGGCCAGTCGATCGACGCCGATCCTTTCGCGGTCAAGGCGGCCATCGGCCTGGTCCCCGACGACCTGCCCCTTTTCGATCGCCTGACCGGCGAGGAGACGCTGATCTTCACCGGCCGGATTCACGGCCTCGGCACCGCGGAGGCGCGTCGACGGAGCGACGAACTGCTCGAGTACTTGGACCTGCTCGAAGCGCGGGCCCAGATGGTGCTCGAGTACTCGCTGGGCATGAAGAAGAAGCTGGCCCTGGCCGCCGCCCTCATCCACCGCCCGAAAGTCCTCTTCCTGGACGAGGCCTTGAACGGGGTCGACCCGGTCTCGGTGAAGACCGTGGCCGATCTGCTGAAGGCCCTGGTCAGCCGGGGCCTCACCATCTTCTTCACCACCCACGTCCTCGACATGGCCGAACGACTGTGCGATGAGATCGGGGTCATCCACGAAGGGAAGCTGGTGGCCTCGGGCACCATCGAGGACATCAAGCGTCTGCGGCAGATGGGGGCTGACGCCCGGCTCGAAGACGTGTTCCTTCAGGTGGTGGGGGCCGAGAAACCGAAGAGGCCCCCGTCCTTTCTGGACGGAGGTGCCACTCTTCTCCGCCCGGGGCCTTCCCCGTCGCAGCCGTGATCCGGCTCTCCCTCCTCCTCGGTCTGGCCTTCAAGTCGCGGGTGCGCGGCTTCGCGTCCAGCGGCGCCTCGTCGGTCTTCGTGGTGCTGGGGGGCCTCTTCTACCTCGTCTTCGCCTGCGCCCTCGGGGCCGCCGCCTACGTGGCGCTGTCCCAGAGTCGCAGTTTGCGCACCGATCGGGTGGCCGACTTCGTCTCCCTGGTGGTCACCATGTTCGGCGTCTTCTTCCTGACCCGGCCTTTGATTCTCTCCAGTCTGTCGGGCGGTTCCCTTCAGCATCTTCTCCACCTGCCCGTTCGTCGCGGCGAACTCCTCGCCTATTCAATGCTGACCGGCGTGGTCACTCCCCTGATCTTCGAATCCCCCGTCCTCATCGGCGCGGTCCTGGGCGTCACCTCCCATCCGGCCCTGATCGTCCTCACCCTGCCCCTGGCCCTCCTGGCTCACCTCACCCTGCTCGCCGGAGCGCATTCGATGTCTCTTTTCGCCGTCCTCATCGCCCGAAGGACGTGGGTCGCGGATGTGGCCCGGGTGCTCGCCTTCTCGGTCTTCTTTCTGCCCTGGCTGATGAACTACCGCGGTGTCCGCGAATCGCTCAGCCCTCTCATCGGACCGATCGCGTGGGTCTCGCCCCTCGGATGGGCGGCCCGGGCCGCGGTGTACGCGGGGGCGGGCGAGGTGAGGCAGTCCCTCTGGCTGGCCCTTCCCGCTCTCCTGGCCTTCCTCGGCGTGGCCCTGGTGTCGATGAGCCTCCTGAACCGGATCCTGGCCGGCGAAGGCGAGGACCGGGTCGAAAGGCGAACCAAGACGCCCCGCCCGGCGCGGGTGATCCTGCCCGGAGCGCTCGGAGCGCTGATCGAGACCCAGCTGCGCACGCAACTGCGCACCCCCGCCGCGCGCATGGCTCTGTTGATGCCGACTTTCATGATGGGTCTTTTCGCTTTCTCTTTGTCGCGGACCGGCCAGACCCCGCTCAGCGCGTTCGCCCTGATCGTCTTCCTGAGCCTTATCGGGGGTAACGCCTTCCTCATGGTGGGCCGGGGAATCGCCCTGATCCTCGGCACTCCGGTATCAAGGGGTGCGATGCTGGTGGCGAGCGACATGGTGGCCATCCTCTTCCGGATCCCGCCTCTGCTGGCCATCATCGCGGTGACGGCCTGGCGCGGCGGTCTTCCCTCCGCCCTCGCGATGACCGCTCTGGTCATCGCCATCTTCCCCGTCGCCCTGGGCGTCCAGCACTTCGTCTCCATCCTCCGCCCCTTCGCCCTCCCCCGCGACCGCCTGAACCCCTTCGCGTCGCGCGTGGACGGAAGGCAGAGCAGCAACGGATTCCTGAGCCTCCTCGCTTCTGTGGCCACCATCCTCATCGCCGCCCCGTTCCTTCTTCTGGCCTGGCTCAGCTCCCGAATCGCCGACGGCGCCTACGCCTCCTGGCTCCTAGGGCTCTCGTGCCTCGGCGCTCTCGCCACCTACGCCGTCCTCATCGCCCTGGCTGAACGGCTGTTCCTGAAGCGCGAGCTGCAGGTGATGGAAGTCCTGCTCGACGACTCGGCCGGCTAGGAGCTTGGGCGGTAGAAAGAGCCTTGGTAGTTGTGGCCCGCAGGGCCGGGCGCTGAGGTGGGCTCGCGGCGCCGGGGACGCCTCGTGCGTCGCCACTGCGCGGCCAGAACTTCGGAATCGTGTAGCTCCTTACTCGGCTCGGCGGTCGCAAGGATCCGCAACGGACTGCGGCGACTCGCGCCCGACGCCCCGACGCCAGCGACCCACCTCAGCGCCCGGCCCCGCTCCATCCTCCCCAAGGGCAGGTGCGACGCTCCAGGCAAACCAGGCCGGTTTTGATGGGCCAACGCCGCTGGTCGCGCCGACGATCGAGAAGCAGGCGACCGCCCGCACGCAGGTCACAGCGCTTCGGTCCGCGGCCGGGCCTGGGCTCAGGGCAGGAGTGCCTGGAGCAGCCGCCGGACGTTGCCGCCCATCACCGCTCCAATCTGCATCCGATCCAGGCCGGCGTCGAGCAGGGCCTGGGTGATCTGCGGCAGCCCGGTCACATCGAAGGGCGCGGTCACCGCGCCGTCGAAGTCGGACCCGAGGGCCACATGCTCGAAGCCGGCCACCCTGACGGCGTGGGTGATGGCTCGGGCAATGGCACGCGCATCCTCGCCGCACACCGCGGTCTCCCACACTCCGATGCCGATGACCCCGCCGTTTTGAGAGATGGCCCGGAGCTGATCGTCGGACAGATTCCGCTGGTTGTCGCAGGTGCCGCGGACACCGGTGTGGGACACCACCACCGGTCGGGTCGCCATGGCCAGCACGTCGGCGATGGTGGCGGCGGAGGCATGAGCGAGGTCGATCACCATCTTCTTCGCCTCCATTCGCTTGACCCATTTCCGACCCAGAGGAGTGAGGCCGGCGCGGCTCACTCCATGGGCCGAGCCGCCGATTTCGGTGTCGAAGAAATGAGTGGGCGCCATCATGCGAACTCCCGCGTCGAAAAGTGGGTCCAGATTGGCGAGATCGCCCGAGAGCGCCTGGGCGCCCTCCACGCCGATCAAGGCCGCCACCGCCTTCTTGTCCGTCGTGCGTCTGGTCTCGAACGCGGCGAGATCCGCCGCGGTGCGAAGGACGCTCAGCCCGGCATGGGACCGAGCGGCCGCGTCGGTCACCAGGGACGCTTCGTAGAGCGCCCGTTGGGTAAGGTTGTTCCAGGTGCGTGGGGGCCAGAGTGCGGCGATCGCCAGCAAGGTGATGTTGTCGGTCTCCGCGGTATTGCGCTCGATATTCATGCTCCGGGGCGTCTGGGTCACGATGGTGAAGGCCTGCAGGGCCACTCCTCCTTCGATCAGACGCGGAACGTCCACGTGACCGCGGGCGCCCCGGGAGAGCAGATCGCGATTCCATAGGGTGGTGTCCGCGTGAAGGTCGGCCACGAACAGAGCGCGGTGGATGGCCAGGGCTCGATCGGTGACGGGGATCGAGCGATTCGTTACCTTGTTCATTCGCCTTTCTGCGACCGCGGGGGCCAGGGCCCAACCCGCGGCCACCGTCACCAGAAAGGCCGCGCCGATCTTCGAGGAGCGCACCATGGGCGAAGGCTAGAGCATTTCGCGCTTCTCCAGGGCGACGTAGACTCCCGGGCTTGCCGTCGCCTTGGATGGAACAGATCCCTGCTCGATCACACCAATGAATAGTGAGGAGTCCCGCGTGGTTCCCGACCAGTCCATACCTGGGTTCTGTCGGTCATGACCAAAAAGAATCTCCGCTCCATCGCCGAGTTGTCCGCCTTTCTTCAGACTCAGGACCGGGATTGGTCCAGGGTCATTCTGCTCGGCCCGGACCTCCGCTCGGCGGAAATCGACGACGCCCTTTTGAGAGAGGAGTTCGATCCGCAGACCGCGTTTCTGGGTTGCGCGATGAGCGGCGCGCTCGCCCGCAAGGTGGCCGCGGCCGGATCACTGGTCATCCCCGCTCGTCCCGGCCTCCCCTTCAATCCCTTTCGCAGCGAGCTGTATCGGGCGGAGGATCTGCTGGCCGGATTCGTCCCTTCCGACCCTTTGACCTACCTCGCCACCCGCGACTGGCAGTGCTACCTCCAGGCGATGCAGAAGGAAACCCGGCGCAAACGCATCGATCTCGGCATCGACGATGCCGTCTTCCTCCGCCTGCACGATCTCTCCATTCAGAGCGCTCTTGATGAGTATCTGCGACCTCGCGAGGGTTCATCCATGGCCGCGAAGCGGGTGGTCGGCATCATGGGCGGTCATGACCGGGAGCGCCTCGAGAAAGCCCGGGATGAAAACGGCGCCCCCCTGGACTCGGACGCGCCCTACATGCAGGTGGCTCTTCTGGCCTCAAGACTTTCGCGCGCGGGTTTCACGGTGGCCACCGGCGGCGGGCCGGGGGCCATGGAAGCATCGAACCTCGGCGCGTGGTTCGCGAGCCGAGGGGAAGATGATCTGCGGGCCGCGGTCCGCATGCTCGAGCGCGTGCCCAGGGTGAAGCCCATGGGACAGGGTTCCACGGGCGGGAACAGCGGCGAGTGGCTCGGTCCGGCTTTTGAAGTCATGGCCAGATTCCCGCGCCACGTGCAGGATGCGCGCACCGAGAGCATCGGAGTGCCCACCTGGTTCTACGGACACGAGCCTCCGAACCCCTTCGCCAGTCATATCGCCAAATTCTTCGAGAACAGCCTTCGGGAAGAGGGGGTCCTGGGAATCGCCATCCATGGCGTGATCTTCGCGGAAGGCAACGCGGGCACGGTGCAGGAGATCTTCCAGGACGCCTGCCAGAACTACTACGCCACTCACGGCGCGGCGGCGCCCATGGTGTTGCTGGGCGCTCGCTATTGGAATCGCGGCATCGACGACCATGCGGTCGCCCGGGGCAAGTCCGTGTGGCCCTTGCTTCAGCAACTGGCGGCTGAAAAAGGGTTCTCCCATCTGCTTCGGGTCAGCGACGACCTGGACGAGATCGTGGCCTTCATCGTCTCGAGCGCCGCCGCATCGGCCGGCTAGCTGTTGTGGCCCGCGTGACCGAGCGCTGAGGCGGGTCGCCGCGCCGGGGAGCGCGCCAGCCTGGCCTCGGGCCACGCCTCGTGCGTCGTACTGCGTTGCCAAGACTCCGGATTCGTGTCCTCCTGACTCGGCTCGCGAACCGCGAAGATGCAGACGGACCGCGGCGACTCCCTCTCGACGCCCCGCCGCGCGCGCCCCACATCAGCGCCCGGCCCCCTCCATCCTCGCCAAGGCAGTCAGGTCAGAAATCGCCACGGACACAAGCAGTCGCGAACATCTCGTGGGTCAGAACATCAGCAGAAACAAAAGACGGCGCGCCCCTGAGTTGAACCAGATCTCGTGCGAGCCCGCAGCCTGGCGATGAAACTCCAAGCCGAGCTGCTTGCAGCCGCTTGATGATCTCTCGATAGCGGAAACCAGCGAGCGCCCCCATCTAGGTGGCGACGATCAGCGGATAGTCGAAGGCCTCGCTCGCCGACGGCAGCGGCGCGGCGCCGGTCTGCGCCTCGATCAACTTCTTCGCCACATCACGCGCGATCTCAATGGTCTCCTGAATGGTGCGCCCTTGCGCGACCAGGCCCTGCACGTCCTCGCTCGTGGCCAAGTAGACGCCCTCGGGCAGCTTCTCGATGTGCAGCTGAATGATGTGTTCCATTTGACCGCTCCTGACGTATCGGGACTCTGGTCCCTCTCGCCACGCCAAATGGAATGCTACCGCCTCGGCGTGTTTTCGCCTTTGCCGACGAGCCCGAACCGCCCCCGCGGCATCCAGCTGGCATCCCGATCCGCCGTCCGCGGGAGATCGCGAAGGCGGGCTCCCGCACCCGCGAACGTCGCGCGCCAAACGCAGCGCCCCGGCCTGCGAGACTTTCCGAATGCTGGAAATCGCAGCCCCAGATCAAGCCCACCCCCCTGCTGGACCTCACCCCGGAAGTCTTTGCCAACCGAGCCTTCGTCCGCGCCTGCAAGAACGCTCCAGTCGAAGCCAAGCTGGATGAGCCACGCCGACCCGGAATCTGAAACCGTCGGCTCCCTGGTCAGGCCGATTCCGCCCATTCGCCGATTCGACGACGCCACCCACCACCTCGTTCAGGACATCGCTGGCGTCGGTCTCGGTGGCTACCGAAAACTGGTCCAGTGGCTGGGTATGGCGGCGATTCGCATCTCCCGCTCCACCGTTCGGCGCTACCTCAAGGGGCCCCGCGTCCCGAAGCCGCTTCCGCCCGTCACCACCCCGCGCCCGGTTATCGCCAGGTTCGTGCACCACGTCACCCACATCGACTCGACCTGGCTGAAGGACTTCCTCGGCGCCACCGCCGACGGAGTCACGGTGATGTTCGACTCCTTCTCGCGCTTTCCGGTCGCCGTCTCCAAG
>JAQBHL010000092.1:0-14829 GCA_032127745.1 Acidobacteriota bacterium | reverse complement strand
GCCGGTGGGCGCGGCCGGACGCGGAGTGGTGCTTGTGGGCGCGGCGGAAGCAGACGGGGCCGCGGGCGCGGCCGGAAAGGCCTTGGGATTGAGCGCGTTTTTGAGCGCCACCTCCAGAGTGATGGTTCCCGCCTTCAGATGCTCCAGCAGCGTGTCATCCATGGTGCGCAGGCCTTGAGCCTTGCCCATCTGCATGATGTTGGGGATCTGGAACGTCTTCCCGTCCTTGATGAGATTGGCGAGTTGAGTGCTGCCCAGCAGCAGTTCGTAGGCGAGGACCATGCCCGCGCCGTCGGCCCGGGGCAGAAGGCGCTGGGAGAAGATGGCCTTTAAGGACTCGCCCAGCATGGCCCGGATCTGGTTCTGCTGAGCGGCCGGATAGGAGTCGATGACCTTGTCGATGGTCTTGTGGGCCGATGACGTGTTCATTGAGCCGATGACCAGGTGGCCGGTCTCCGATGCGCTGATGGCGAGCGAAATCGTCTCGAGGTCGCGCAATTCGCCCACCATGATCACGTCCGGATCCTCGCGCAGCGCCGCCTTGAGCGCGTTTCCATACGACTTGGTGTGGGTATTCAGCTGGCGCTGGTTTATGGCTCCCATCTTGATCGAGTGGACGAACTCGATCGGGTCCTCCGCGGTAAGAACATGATGGGCGGTGTGGGTATTGATCAGGTCAACCATGGCGGCCAGAGTGGTCGATTTCCCGGAGCCGGCGGAGCCGGTGACCAGGATCAGGCCCTGGTGGTTCTCGCAGACCCTCTTCATGATCTCGGGGATGCCCAGTTCCTCGAAGCTGGGCAGGTCCAGCTTCACCACCCGGAAGCAGGCGTCGAGGCCCTTCCGCTGCTGAAAGGCGTTGGATCGGAACCGGGCCAGCCCCGGGATCTCGTAGGCGAAGTCGATCTCCCACTCGCTGGCCAGATGCTGGCGCTGTTCCGGGGTCAGAATCTCGTTGATCAGCCTCGACGTCTGCTCGGCGGTGAGGGACTGATACTGGAGCTTCTTGAGCTCGCCGAACTGCCGGAGAATCGGGGGCATCCCCACCGAAAGGTGAAGGTCGCTCGCTTTCCGATCCACCGCGGCTCTGAGAAGGACATCGATACTCGCCATCGCGTCAAGGTCTCCTGAAGAAGGTCCAGCTTGATACCTTAACTCCTTCTGCGGCCCCGGAGGCGCCTCGATCCGCGCTCAGAAGCGCAGGGCGACGCTGGCGTCGAGCCGTCGCGCATTCAGGCGGTAGTACTGCGCATCTCCGAGTTCGCTCTCCGCCACCGGGGCGCGCTCGTCGTTCAGGTTGCGGCCGGAAACCCGGACCTCCCACCTCGGCGTCCGATATCCGGCGGAGGCCGATACCGTGTCGTAGGGCGGGGCGAGCGCGGTATTCCGCTTGTTGAGGAAGCGGTCGCCCACGTGGCTGCACGCGACCGAGGCCAGGGGTCCGCGAGCGGGCGCATAGAGCAGTCCCAGGGAGGCCAGGTGACGGGGCGAGGTCTCGAGCCGCTTCCCCGCGAGCTGAACCGGCACGCCGGGGTCGAACTCGTACACGAAGTCGGTGAACTTCGCGTCGTGGAAGGAGTAGCTGGCGCGCAGGCTGAGGTCCCGGGGCAGCCAGGCCGCGGCCCCGAACTCAAGGCCTTTGAAACGCTGCCGGCCGGAGTTGATCAGGCTCGGGAGGCCGTTGACCAGGCGGGCGATGACCAGGTTCTCGAAATCCATCAAGAAGGCGCTCGCCTCGAAGGTGAACCGGCCTTCGGCGAAGCGCGACTTCAAGCCCGCTTCATAGCTCACCGCGGTCTCGGGCTTCAAGAGGCCCTCGCCCGCGGGCTCGGTCTCGCCGATGCCGAAGTCGATGGCCGCGGGCTTGAAGGTGTCCTTGTAGGCGGTGAAGAGGCGCAGGTAGTCGACGCCTCGCTGCCACGCGGTCAAGGTGGCTCCGGCGCCGCCGCTCAGCCTGGTGTTCGAGGTCTGGTCTTCTCCGTTCGCGGCCTGGGTCGGATCCTCGTTCATGCCGCGCTCCTCCGCGGTGTGATTGAGGCGCAGTCCTCCCTCGATCCGGACCCGCGAGGTCGGATTCCACTCCGAGAATCCGTAGACGCCGGTGAAGTTCCGCAGGTCGTCGATGGTCTGATCGAGGAGCGTGGGCTCGGGCACTTGCGAAGCCGTGACGCCGTCGAGGGCGGCGAAATACGTGAAGTCCGTGCCCTCGGCCTCACCCTTGCCGAAGAGGTGGTCCACCCCGGCCACGATCCGGAACTGCGAACCCGGATTCGCCACCAGGTGCGTATCGAAGTAGACATCGGTGAGATCGATGCCCTCCCGGAAACCGTGGGCGTTGGGGTCCGTGCTCGACACCTCGGAGAGGAACCCCCGGAAGAGGCCGTGGCGGGCATGGCTGGCGGACAGCGTGGTCGTCCACGCGCGCGAACCGGTGGCCCCGCCCAGGGGTCGGTCGTAGGCAAGGTTCAGGGTTCCCCGGCGGTGGTCGAGGTAGGCCCCCTCCGGGTTGTAATTGGCGTCTATGGGCGTGGTGGCGGACAGCAACCCGCCCTCGCGCACATGCGGACTGGCCGGGTCCTGATTCACGAGGCTCAGGTCGAGATCGAGGCGAAGCTTGCCCACCCCCGCCGTTCGCGCGTTGCGCCAGAGGAGGTGAGCACGGTCGAAGCCGGTACGGTCGTCCTTGAAGCCCTCCCTGGCCCCATCCACGTTGAGGCTCGAAGCCCAGGTGCTCGAGCCTTTCAGCGAGGTGTTGAAGTTACCGGAGAAGCTTCCGTAGTTGCCGAACGAGGCGTCCGCGCGCCGCTTCGTGGTGCCCGCGGCATTGTGGACCACCTGAATCACGCCCACGAACTGAGGTAGCGCCGTACATGACCGGCGCGGACCCGCGGACCACCTCGATGCGGTCGACGTCGGTCAGGTTCAAGCATCGAACTCCTTGAGGCCCCAGAACTCGGGAACAAAGCCCGCCGGCCCGGAATCGCCGCCCTGCGCGATGTCGACACCGGTGGCCAGAGCGAGCGCACTGCGCAGATCGGTGGCCCCGCGGTCGCGCAATTCCCGGCCGGGAAAGACCTCGATGGCGGCGGGAACGACGTCCACCGGCTCGGCCACCCGGGTGGCGGTGACCTCGATGGTTTCGGCCCGAATGGTGGAAGGGGTGGGCGAAGGGCTGGCCTCGGGTGTCTGCGCCTCGGCCCCGCGCGGGGCCGCACTCACCGCCAGCACGGCAAGAGCGAGGAAACGGGAACGTGAAATCCTGGACAGAAGCTACGGGGCCGCTGCGTTTACTACCACAGGTAGTTCTGGCCACCGGCTTTCATTGTCCCCGGGAATTCAGGGTGATACTCTGCGGCCAGGCTCTGGGGCCCCCGCTTCGGCCCATCCACCGCCCACCCTCCGCTCTCCAACCCGGGAGAAACCCGCATGCCCAGCAGAATCGCCATCGCCGCTCTCGTCGCCGCTTCCCTGACCTCCGGGACCATGGTGTCCGGGCAGACCCCGGCTCCGGTCCGCCCACCCGCACCCACCGACCAAGCCGGGTACTGGGGCGCCGCCTCCATGCAGAACATCTGGAAAGAGCTGGAAGCGAAAGGCGTCCTGAACAATCGAGTCGCCGAAGGCGGCGCCTTCAGCATCAACATTCGCATCGTTACGTCAAAGGACGCTCCCCTGATCCACGCCTCCACCGCGGACGTCTGGATCGCGATGGAGGGCTCGGCCACCGCGGTAACCGGCGGGAAGCTCGTGGACGGAAAGAAGCGACCGACCAGCGACGACCAGGCCGGAACCTCGATCGAGGGAGGCGTGGAGCAAACGATGATGCCCGGCGACATTCTCTTCGTACCGCCCAATGTTCCCCACGGCTTCAAGGACATCAAGGGATTCCGGGGGTACCTGATCCGCTTCGACGTCGAGAAATAGCGGCAACGACCTTCATCGCGAAGGCCCCTCCATCCTCGTTCAAGGGCCCAAGCCAGAAGCGCCGATCAGGCTGACCGCGACAGCCGGACCGTGCCCGAGCCGGTCAGGGCCTCGAGCTGGCTCATCAGCTCCGCGGTGAGCTTCACCCGCAGCTTGTCATCCACCCGCACCAGGGCCGCGAACTCGGCCGGGCGATGGACCTCCAGGGACACCGCGATCTCGCCGGGATGGTTCGAGAGCACCCGCTTGATCCCCGCCATCACGGTCTCCGGCAGCAGGCCGAGGTCCACGCGAACGCAGATGGAGCGCGCCAGCATCCGCAGGGTGGAGTCGAGAGGCGACAGATCCGAGACGATGAGGCGGGGGCGTTCGTTCTCGTCCTTCGCCTCCAGCCTGCCCTTGACCAGGAACGCCTCGTCGTCCTTCACCTTCGTCCCGCACTGCCGGAAGGCCTCGGGGAAAATCAGAGCCTCGACGCTGCCTTCGAAGTCGTCGATCTGGCAGGTGGCCATGCGGTCGCCTTTTCGGGTCTTGAGCAGACGCAGGCCCGACATCAGGCCCATGACGGTCACGTCCCCGGGCGACCGCGCCTGCAGAAGCTGGCCGATGGTGCCGCTCGCGAATTCCCGAATCTCCGCCTTGTAGCGTTCGATGGGATGGCCGGAGAGATAAAAGCCCAGGCTCTCCTTCTCAAAGGTGAGCCGCTCGCCTTCCGACCAGCGCGGCACATCCGAGAGTGCGCTTCGACGACCCGGAGCGGCCACCGGCTCCAGACCGTCGTCCATCAGGCCGAAGAGATTCGACTGCCCGGCCTCGCGATCGGCGCGCAGGCGGGCGGCCCGGTCGAGCGCCGACTCCAGTTCGGCAAAAAGCACGTGGCGTCGAGTGTCCACCGAGTCGAACGAGCCGCTCTTGATGAAACTCTCGACCGCGCGCTTGTTGGCGGTTTTCATGTCCACCCGCGAGGCGAAGTCGTCGAGGGAAGTGAACGGCCCGTCCTTCCGCGCCAAAACCACCGCCTCCGCCGCGCCCTCGCCCACGTTCTTCACCGCCGACAGCGCGAAACGAACCCCGCCCTTCTCGACCGTGAAGTCCGCGAGCGACGCATTCACGTTCGGGGGCAGGACGGTGATACCCAGGTCCCTCGCCTCCGCTTGGTAGGCCACCAGCTTGTCGGCGTTCGCCTTTTCCATGGTGAGGAGCGAGGCCACGAAGAAGGCCGGGAAGTTCGCCTTCAGGTATGCGGTCTGATAAGCGATCCACGCGTAGGCCGCGGAGTGCGACTTGTTGAAGCCGTAGCCCGCGAACATTTCGATCTGGTCCCAGATCTTGGTGGCCTTCTTCTCCTGGACCTTGTTGGCGACGCAGCCCATCACGAACTTCTCGCGCTGGGCCTCCATCACCGCGGCGCTCTTCTTGCCCATGGCCTTGCGCAATATGTCGGCCTCGCCCATGCTGAACCCGGCGATGGCGGAGGCGATCTGCATGACCTGCTCCTGGTAGACCATGACCCCGTAGGTTTCTCCCAGGATGGTCTCGAAGGCGGAGTGCTCGTAGGTGACCTTGGTCTGCCCATGCCGGCGTTTGATGAAGTCGTCGATCATCTGCATCGGCCCCGGCCGATACAGGGCGTTGAGCGCGGTGAGATGTTCCAGGCGGTCGGGCTTGAACCGCCGGAGCTGATCCTTCATCCCGTCCGACTCGAACTGGAAGACGCCGTTCGTCCGGCCGGTGGAGAAGAGCTCATACGTCTTCTCGTCGCCGTCCTCGAGCCGCGACGGATCGATTACTTCGCCGGTCTGCTCGCGAATCATGCGCACGCAGCGGTCTAGGAGGGTCAGCGTGGACAGACCCAGGAAGTCCATCTTGAGGAGGCCGATCTCCTCGACACCCTTCATGTCGAACTGCGTCACCACCGACTCGGTGCCGGGGAACTTGTAGAGCGGCACCAGGGTGGCGAGAGGCACGGGGGAGATGACCACGCCGGCGGCGTGGGTGGAGGCATGACGGGTGGTCCCCTCCAGGCGCTTCCCGATATCGATGACCCGCCTGGTCAGCTCTTCCTTCTTGTAGGCATCGGCGAGCGCCGGTGAATCCTGAAGGGCCTTCTCCAGCGTCATCCCCAGGTCGGCCGGCACCATCTTCGCAATCCGGTCACTGTCCGCGAACGACAGGTCGAGCACACGTGACACGTCGCGCACCACCGCCTTGGCCTTCATGGTCCCGAAGGTGATGATCTGGGCCACGCTCTCGCGCCCGTACTTCTGGGTGACGTACTCGATCACCTCCCCACGACGGTTCTCGCAGAAATCGATGTCGATATCGGGCGGGCTGATCCGGGCTTCGTTCAGGAACCGCTCGAAGATGAGACCGTGCTCCATCGGATCGATGTCGGTGATCTTGAGGGCATACGCAACGAGACTCCCCGCCGCCGAACCGCGCCCCGGACCCACCGGAATCCCCCGGTCCTTGGCGAAACGGATGAAGTCCCAGACGATCAGGAAGTAGCCGGAGAAGCCGACACGATGGATCACGCCGACCTCGCGCGTGAGACGCGCCTCGTAGTCGGCCAGCGGCACCTTCAGTCGGCCCGCTTCCGCCATCGGGCCCAGCACCTTCACGCGCTCGGCATACCCGTCGCGCGCCACCTTCTCGAAGTACGACTCGATCGTGTACCCCACCGGCACATCGAACCGCGGCAGCTTCAGCTCGGTATCGAGCTTGAACTCCACCATGTCGGCGATCTTCACCGTGTTCGAGAGTGCTTCGGGCACATGGCCGAAGAGCGCTTCCATCTCCTCGGCGCTCTTCACGTAGAACTCCTGGGTCTGAAACTGGAACCGATTCGGGTCGGCCAGCTTCTTGCCCGTGCCGATGCACAGCAGCACCGCGTGCGCCTCGTGGTCGTCCTTGTGAAGGTAGTGCGCGTCGTTGGTGGCCACGAAAGGCAGCCCCGTCTTCTTCTGGATCCGCATCAGACCCTTGTTCACTTTGGTCTGCTCGGGGATCTTGTGATCCATCAGCTCCAGATAGAACCGGTCTTTCCCGAAGATGTCGCAGAACTCCATCACCGACTTGACGGCCCCCGCCTCGTCGTCCCGCATCAACAACTGCGAAATTTCGCTGGCCAGGCACCCGGAGAAGCCGACCAGACCCTTGCTGTATTGGGCCAGCACCTCTTTGTCGATCCGAGGCCGGTGATAGAAGCCTTCCGTGTAGCCGACGGACGAGAGCTTGGCGAGGTTGTGATAGCCCTCGTTGGTGGTCGCGATCATCCCGAGGTGGTTGTAGGCGTTCGCGATGCCACCGCCGCTCTTCTCGAGACGAGACCCAAGGGCTACATAGCTCTCGCACCCGATGATCGGCTTGATCCCCGCCTTCTTGCAGGCCGCCGCCCATCCCACCGCCCCGAACATCGCCCCATGGTCGGTGATGGCCATGGCCGACATCCCCATCTCCTTGGCCGCCTTGGCCAGCTCATCAAGGTGGCAGGCCCCGTCGAGAAGCGAAAACTCGGTGTGTAGATGCAGATGAACAAACTCAGGAGCGGCCATGGAGGGAGGGGGAGTTTAGCCGGGCGGTCTGTCGAGCGGCGCGTGCTCGTGGACGTATTCGTTCTCGCTCTCAGGAGCCGTTTGACTCGCCGCTCTCGTGGCGAAGAACGCTATTCGATCCCGTCCCGCACCGGACCGTCTCGTTCATGTGCCGAACCTGCTCCTCCACGCGAAACGGCTGGGAGTGTACCGAGGCGCCAGAAGGACTATGCATGGCATGCTCGCACGATGAGCAAGGCCTTTACCAAGGGAGATGGCGCAGAAGATCCGCCGTTCGTTGCGCCTCGTGCTCCGCTGCCTGCCGGTGCGCCGAATTACGTCACGCCCCGGGGATTCGCGTTGCTGCGCTCGGAACTGGGTTCATTGGAGGCATCGCGCTCATCGATTCCGTTGGAGGCGAGCGCAGACGCGGCGTCGGCGCGGGCGGCTCTTCAGACCCGGATTCAAGAGCTGAAGGCTCGCCTGGCCAGCGCCGTGCTCGTGGACCCTTCGGAGCGGCGGTCGTCCGATGAGGTGAGGTTTGGAGCGCGTGTGATGGTGCAAGGCGACTCGTCGCAGCCGCGCCAGATCGACATCGTCGGCGTCGACGAAGCAGATGCGACCAGCGGACGGATTGCGTTCGTGGCGCCACTCGCGCGCGCTCTGCTCGGCAAGCGCCCGGGCGACGTGGTCACCTTTCGTACGCCTCGAGGTGAAGAGGAACTCGAGGTGGTATCGGTGACGTACGGCGCGCTCGACAGGGACGAGCCGAAAGCCTGAGAGCGGGGCGCCGGGCAGGTGCTCGAACTCGGGGGACGTGCCGGGGCGGTGTTCCTCGTAGTCGAATGCATCAAAGGCGGGCTGACGTACCAGCGGCTGCGTCAGCAAGCTCCTGCGCGTGGATTCATCCATCTCGACGTGAAGCCCGCGAACATCAGTCCCTCGGTGACAGGCGACTCGTGGGCGACTATTCTGCCGGCCGAATGAGCGCCGCGGATTGGATCAACAGCCTCGGCAACGAATACCGGGACCGTGATCGCCTGCGGGTCGCGGGGCTCGCCTATGGTCTCGCTTCCTTCATCGCGCCACAGTGGAATGCGCCCTGGTTCAATCGCGGGCTCGTGGCGAAGTCTCAAAGGCGATGGGCCGATTGCATGGCTTTCAACCGGAAGGCCGCGACGCTGGATCCGAATGACCCGCCGGCCTGGTGGAATCTGGGCATCGCGGCCACCGCCCTGGGAGACTGGAAGACCGCTCGCGAGGCGTGGTCAAGGTATGGCATCAGCGTGCCCGAGGGCGCCGGCCCGATCGACATGAATCTCGGTCTCGTGCCCATCCGCGTCTCCCCCGCCGGGAACGCGGAGGTTGTCTGGTGCCGGCGCCTTGACCCGGCCCGTGCCTTGATACGCAACGTTCCCATGGCCGAGAGCGGACGCGGCTATGGCGATCTTGTCCTGCACGACGGTGAGCCAAAGGGGACTCGAAGCATTGAAGGCCGGGAGGTTTCGGTCTTCGACGAGCTGCAACTGCTGACCCCTGGCCGACTGCACACGTTCAGGGTAACCGTCACCGCGCCGGCACCGGCCGATGTCGAAGAGCTTGACGCCTCCACCGTCGATGACGAGTTACAGATCGAGGACTGGACCTCCTCCCTTCGATGGCTCTGCAAGAGTTGCAGCGAGGGTTCGCCCCATGAACACTGCGGCGGGCAGGAAGACGACGGGTGGCGAGAGGAGCGGCTTCTCGGAGTGGCGGCGGCCTCGGAGGAGTCCGTTCGATCCCTGCTGTCCGGATGGTCGAGAGATGGCGACGGACGAGCGCTGAATTCCGTCGAGTGCGTCCTGGCGAGGTCCCGGGCGGCGGCCGACTGACGCGGGATTGCTTCGTCCCCCAAGGGGAGGCTTCGCGCTGGCCAAGGCCAGCGCTCGCACTCGGCCAGCCAACCGATGGCCTCCTCGCAATGACGGGCAGGAGTTGAGGCGGGCAAGCGGCTCAATCCCCTTTTGCCGACTCCAGGTGGTCCCCATCCGGATGGAGCTTCTCATAAGGTCAGGGGCACTCTCCCGGAAAGGCCTTCGTGCCCGAAATCAGCCGGTTTCTGGGAATCGTGATCGGCATGTTCTACCGCGATCACAACCCGCCACACTTTCACGCTCGCTACGGGGAGGCGGAAGCCGCCATTTCCATCCGAGACGGGCTGGTACTTTGGGGTAGCCTACCCAGGAGGGCGATGGCGCATGTCGAGGAATGGCGTGCCGCCAACGTCGACCAGCTTCTCGGCGACTGGGAACGAGCTCGAAACCGCGAGCCCCTTCAGCCGATCGAACCACTCGAATGACACCTCCCCAACTCATCGACGCCCGAGTCGTGGGCGATTACCGCCTCTGGTTGAGTTACGACGATGGCCGCCAAGGCGAAGTCGACCTCTCCGATGAGCTTTCTGGCTGCGTTTTCGAGCCACTGCGAGATCACGAATTCTTCAAGAGCTTTACGCTCAATCCGGATTTCCACACGCTTCAGTGGCCCAATGGCGCCGACTTCGCGCCGGAGTTCCTGCTCTCCAAGCTCGACAAGGCGCGGAAATAGGGCAAGGACCACTGGCGCGTGGGCGCCTATGGACCAGGTCCCGGACGACCATCGGTGGGTTTGGCGTACAGTCGATCCCCGAGATGTTCTCCGATTACTTGAAGGGTCAGGAACCCCGGCAGCTCCTCGAGAAGCGGATGCGCGCGGAGGGTCGCCTGCCGCCCGGCCAGTCCGCCTCCATCAAATGGCCGGTCCTGCACGTCGGAGACGATCCGGTCTTCGATGCGGCGACATGGGACTTCAAGGCCGGAGGCCTCGTGGAGGCGACCTCCACCGTGAGCTTCACTTCCGCCGACGTTCCTCCGTTCGAGACGCGCGTCCAGAGGAGAGCCGACCGCGGATCGGGATCACCCGAAGCCACACCCTCGGCGAAGAGATCGCGGCGCTCGCTCCATTTGATCTTCGATGGCCGGCCCGAGGCCGGACGGGCGAAAACCGCGGAGGCGCCGAGCGCCGTCGCGGTGTTGATGAAATCGCGACGAGAGACTCTGGGGTTCATGTTCCGGATTCAACCACGGCCCCCGTGCGCGCACTAATGGCTCGGGCGCAGGTATTCAATGCGTTGAATCAACGCGACTTAGGCCGCTTCGGGATCGAGGCGCCGCACCTTTGGCGTGCTGCCAAAGTTCACCAGCTTCTCGAAGACTGGGAACTGGCTCGAAATAGCGAAAGGCCAGGGCGTCCCATCGGCCTTGCCATACGCGTTGGCGCCGGGGACGTAGAGGTTCATGCCCACGAAGTCGTGGAAGTCGCTGGGATCGGGCGAGGTGGGCCAGGCGCCGCCGAACAGTTTGGGATAGTTCACCTGCAGCCACAGCACCGCCCAGCCGCCGGAGGAGTGTCCGGTTAGCAGACGTCCCGAAGGCCTGGCGTCCGTGCGGTATTGGCGTTCCAGGTCGGGGATCAGCTCGGCCGTCAGCGCCTGGCCCCACGGCCCGTTGTTGACGCTGTCGACGAACTCGCTCGTGCCGGTGGAGCTCGACTGGTCAAGCCGCACCCAGATCATCGGCGGCGCCAGGCCGCTCTTCATCTCGTCCCACCGGGCGACGGCGGTGTAGTGGATGGAGCGCAACGAGCCTCCGAAGCCCTGGGTGTAGTAGACGGTCGGGTAGCGCCTTTCGGGATGGGCCGCATAGTCCGGCGGGGTCACCACCACGCCGCGCAAGGTGACCGGCCGACCCCAGAAGCGGCTGAGCGCTGGGCTCTCGAAGTCGATCGGGTGGATGTCGGCCTCGGCCGGGGCATCGGGCTTTTGGGAATTGGTCTCAGGAATGGAGGTCGCTAGCGTCAGGGGTTGGGCGGTGTCGCCGGGCAGGTCCATCTCCACCACCCCGCTCACCAGGTCGCCTGGGCCGCGTCCGGTGTAGTTGCAGCTGTGGTCGCGATCGAGCACCGCCTGCACGGCATAGCGCCCGGGCTTGATCTGCGAGAAGGGCGCGGGAAAGGCCGTGACGTCGGCGTCGAGCTCGACGGTGGCGCCGGACTCGAGGCGCGCCACCTCCCGGGCGGCGATCGCGGCCGGGTGCGTGTCGATCTGGTCCAAGTCGACCCTCGCGACGGGCCTCTTGTCGGCGGGGCCGAGCGGCTTGGCGAAGACCAGCGGCCGGCCGGAGAGAGGAACGTCTGGAGGTGTCGTCGGAGGAATCGAGCCGGCATCGGCCCTCGTAGAATGCATCACGTCAGGAGTTTCCAGTCATGGCAAACATCGGCACCGGCAAGAAGCGCATCGCGATCCTGACCGGGGGCGGCGACGTCCCCGGCCTGAATCCGGCCATCCGCGCGGTGACCATCCGCGCGCTGCGTGAGGGCTACGACGTCATCGGCCTGCGACGCGGCTGGGCGGGCCTCATCGACATCGTGCGCGAGCCCGACCACGACAACAGCAACAACTTCCAGCGCCTCTCGGAAGAGATCGTCAATCGGGCCGGACGCACGGGAGGCACCTTCCTGCACACCTCGCGCACGCGCCCCAGCGCGATCAAGGCCGATGCGGTGCCCGAGCATCTGCGGGACCGGTATGGACAGGAGACGAACGACCTGACCCCCGAAGTCCTGAAGAATCTCGACTGGCTGGGCATCGACCATCTCATCCCGATCGGGGGCGATGACACCCTGAGTTACGCGGTGCGGATGCACGACGAAGGCGTCAAGGTCATCGCCATCCCGAAGACCATGGACAACGACGTGCCCGGCACCGACTACTGCATCGGCTTCAGCACCTGCGTCACCCGCACCATCGAGATGGCGCACCGCCTGCGCACGTCGGCCGGCTCGCACGAGCGCCTGCTGGTGATGGAGGTCTTCGGACGCTACGCAGGCTTCACCGCCATGCTGCCCACCATGGCGGGAGCGGCCACCCGCTGCGTGATTCCCGAGCACGAGTTCAGCCTGGACATCCTCACCGAGATGCTGATGTACGACCGCAACCGCAACCCCAGCAAGTACGCGGTCGCCCTCGTCTCCGAGGGAGCGGTGGTGGCGGGAGGCGAGAAGGTGTGGGCGAGCCGGACCACCGACGCCTTCGGGCATGCGAAGCTCGGCGGCATCGGCGACCTGGTGTCGGCCGAGGTGCAGAAGCGGACCGCGCAGTACAACCAGGGCAAGGAGGTCAACATCATCAACCAGAAGCTCGGGTACCTGGTGCGCGGCGGCGACCCGGATGCCATCGACTCGATCGTGCCCATGGCCTATGGCAACCTCGCCTTCGACCTGCTGCTGAACGGGGTGCACGGCCGTATGGTGGTGGTGAAGAACGGGTGCTATGGCAACATCCCGCTCGATGTCGTGACCAGCACCAAGAAACTGGTCAACGTCGAGCGCTACTACAACACCGAGCGATACCGGCCGCAATTCAACAGCTTCGACATGGCCCCGCTGTTCATCATGACCAGCGAGGGGTGATTCCCACCGGGGCGAATTCGGAAAAGGCCTGAGTGTGCTGGCGTACATACGCCGACGGCCCAAAAGCCTACGCTGCAGGTGGAATCACACGCACGAGAAATCGGAGAACACTATGGCTCTACCAATCGATCCGGTCTGCGGCATGGAGGTCACCGATGAGAACGCGGCTCCCCAGTCCATTTACAAGGGGGATACTCGCTACTTCTGCGGCGAGGGCTGCAAGACGAAATTCGACGAAAACCCTGAGCGATATGCGGGCCCGAATCCCGCGCTCTAGACCTGAACGCGGTCCAAGCAGGTGAGGCATGCGACCACGAAGCGCCTTCCGGGTTGCCGTCGCGATTCTGGGGATCAGCATGGCGGTCCTCGCCTGTCGTGTGCCCGTCAAAGGCTCGGGTGCGATGACCACTGACCTGCAGATAGACGCGCAGCTCGGCGAGTCGAGGTGGCCCCGCGAGGCCGAAGCGACCAGGTCCATCGCGGACCTGATCGCGCGGACCATCGAAGAGCGTTACCCGGCGGACAATCGACCGGCGAGGCGTGACGCGCACCCGAAGGCGCATGGATGCGTCCGCGCTCGTTTCACGGTTGAGGACACTCTGCCGGAGAACCTGGCCCAGGGCGTCTTCGTACCCGGCCGAAGTTACAAGGCGTGGATCCGCTTTTCCAACGGCGACTCTGACCCGGAGCGCCCCGACGTGCTGGGGGACGCGCGCGGCATGGCCATCAAGTTGATGGGCGTGCCCGGCGCGAAACTGCTTCCCGAAGAAAGCACGGACGAGACCCAGGATTTCATCATGATCAATCACCCGGTGTTCTTCATCGATGACCCCCGGGATTACCTCACTCTGATCAAGAGAGGGAGCAGCACGAATCCCCTCGTGAAGCTCCTCGCTCCGTTCGCCCTGGGTCTGAAGGGAGCGATGATCGCGCGCGCCATCACGAAGAAGCAGATCGTGAACCCGCTTCACACCCGTTTCTGGTCCATGGTCCCGTACCGCCTCGGGGACGACGCCCGCAAGCAGGCGATCAAGTTCTCGGCGAGACCCTGCGTCGCCCACGCCAACAACAACATTCCCAAGGATCCCGATCCGAACTACCTGCGAAAGGCCATGGCGAACACTCTGAGCACCGGCGACGCCTGCTTCGATTTCATGGTGCAGCCCCGGCGTTCCGAGACCATGAAAGTCGAGGACTCGAAGACCGAGTGGCGGGAGTCGGAAGCGCCCTTCATCAAGGTGGCGACCATTCATATTCCGAAGCAGGTATTCGATACGGACGCGCAGATGGACTTTTGCGAGAACCTGTCCTTTACCCCCTGGCATTCCCTGCCCGAACACCGCCCCCTGGGCGGCGTCAATCGAGTGCGGCGCATCGTTTACGAGCAGGTCAGCAAGCTTCGCCACGACCTGAATCACGCGCCAAGGAACGAGCCGACCGGCGACGAGGTCTTCCCCCGCTGACCTCATCGCACTTTGCCTTAATGTTTCACAGGACCCGAGAAGGAGAGCAAATGAGACAGCGCATCCCGACTTTTGGGCTCGCCGTTCTGGCCACCGGACTTTGGAGCGGAACGTCGATTCAAGCCGCCTCCCGGTACCACCTGGTTGTTGTTCACTCGAAAGACAACACCGGGCAGGGCGTCATCACGGTGGACCGGGCCACGCTTCATCCCTACTTTGCCGGCGGTGGCCCAGCTGATTGCTCGGGCGCGGTTTGCGGCGCCACCTATCCCGCGGGCACGCGCGTCACCCTCACGGCCACGCCGGCTGAAGGCAGCACGTTCACCGGTTGGGGCGGGGAGTGTTCGGGTACTTCGCCAACGTGCGTGGTCAGGATGAGCCGCAGCAGGGACGTCATGGTGCACTTCGGCAAGTAGCGCCCG
>JAQBHL010000091.1:0-33507 GCA_032127745.1 Acidobacteriota bacterium | reverse complement strand
CCTTAGGCGGCCAAGGTCCCCTCCAGTTGTCGTCTGGTGGCTTGCGGGGCGGGCGTCTTCTCTCGTCCCCCTTCTCACCGCCGCGGTCCTTCTTTCTTCGCGCGTCACCTTCCTCGTGATCTTCGCGCGTACTGGGCCGTTTTCCCTTTGTGTGCTCACCTGCGTAAGGTGGGAACAGCATGTCTGCGATGCCTTCGCCAATCTTGTATGCGCCCCAGTAAACGAATGCGGTTGTCGCAACTCCCATCAGGATTGGATTCACCGGCGCCAGTACTAATGCGCCGACAAAGTTTCCGGATGGATCTCGGTACATCGTGGGGCCGTTGTGAGCATACGCAAACAGGTTCACTTGCCCCCCGGCAAAGCCTATGGGATCTTCACTAACAAACCGAGCCACAGCAGGGTCGTAGTACCTAGCTCGGTAGGAGTAGAGCCCGGTTTCGGGATCCCATTCTCGGCCTGTGAAGGCGAAGCCATCGCGTGCCCCGGCTTCGATGTTCCCCCAGGCGTCATAGCGCAATGTGTTCGTCACCGCGCCCGCCGCACTCGTCTCCTTCACGATGCTGCCCAGGCCGTCCGCATGGTAGTACGTCACCACCCCACCCGTTTCCTTCGCGAGCGGCTCGTCGATGCTCGGGCCGTGCACGTAGTACGACGTCGTCGTGATCCCGCCCGCGGTGACGCTCTCGCGCAGGATGTCCGCTCCGTCGTACGTGTAGCTCGTCACTTTCGTGGGCGACGACTTCAGCACCCTCCGGCCCAGGGGGTCGTACTGGAAGGTCGCCTGCGGTACGCCGTTCTTGCTCGCCGACATCAGTTGATTGAGCGCATTCCAGGTGTACGTCCAGGTGTCTGTCCCCTCGGTCTTGGAGGTGAGATTTCCATTCGAATCGTAAGTGTAGCTCGCTCCTGCGCCCGAGACCTCAACCTCGAAAGTCTTGCTGGCGATGTTCCCGCTGAAGTCGGTCGCTTCCACGGTGAAAGTGTTCGTGCCGGGTGCGGCGGAGATCGTGGCCTCGAAGTTGTTTCCGGCCAGCAGGGCCGCGGGCTGGCCGTTGACCCTCACCGTGCCGGCCTCGTCGAGAACACCCCGCACCCGCAGCGGCCCCCCTCCCGAAGCAGAGAGAAGCTGGTTCTGCTCATTGTGGGCAGCGGTGGTGATGGCGTTGTCGAACTGGTTTGAGGTGCGGTTTCCTACGGCGTCGTAGTCATAGCGCCAATGCCCGGTCTGGGAGCCGCTGCGCTCGACTGTGGTGAGTCTATAGAGCGGATCGTAGGCGTAGGCCTCGCTATGTTCCAGCGTCGCCTTGCTGAGACGGTTCCCCGCGTTGTCGTAGGTGTAGCCGAAGCTCGTGATGGCTGTCGTCCCGTTGAGGACGGCGCCCAGGTCGGCGAGGCGGTTGAGGGGGTCGTAGTTGTAGGAGGTGGCGATTCCGTTTGGGTGCGTCATGGAGGTGCGCCGGCTCCCGCCGTCGTAGGCGAAGCCGAACACGCTCGCACCGCGGGTGATCGTCGTCAGCCGACTGGCGTCATCGTAGCCGTAGCTCGTGAAGGGCGCTCCATCGAGGTTCAAGGTCAGCCGATTGCCAGCCTGATCGGAAGTGTAAGCTACCACGGAGCCGTTCCTGCTGCTCTGCTCGGAAAGGAGCCGCCCCGCCAGGTCGTACGTCCAGGTCAACGCGTCCGTCCCGTTCGCGACCGTCCTGAGCCGTCCCGCCTCGTTGTACGTGTAGGTCACGGCCGGCGTTTTGTCCGAGTAGAATTGTCTGGTCAGGCGCCCCGTGATGTCGTAGGTGTACGCCGTGACCACGCCCCTCCGGTCCGTCGTCGTCCGGAGCCGGCCAGCATCGTCGTAGGTAAACGTCTCGCTCCCGCCTCCGGGATACGTTTTTGCCTTCAGGCGGTTGGAGCGGTCATATTCGAACCGCGTGGTCTGCCCCTTGGCATCCGACAGCGCCGAGAGCTGCGACATCAGGTCGTAGTCGTAGCGGGTGATCCCATCCGCGGCGTCCTGAACGCCGACCACGCGTCCGTAAGGGTCATAGGTGTAGCGTGCCGTGCGTCCCAGGGGGTCGGTGATGCTCGTCCGCCTGCCGCCCAGGTCGTACGCGATGTCCACATGCGTTCCGTCGGAGTTCGTGACGCGGGTGACACGGCCCCGGGCGTCGTAGGTGGTCGCGGTCGAGTGGCTCAGAGGGTCGGTCAGGTCTGTGGGGCGGCCCATGGCGTCGTAACCGAAGCTGGTCCTGTTCTCCAGAGGATCCGTCACCGAGACGAGGTCGCCGAATGAGTTGTAGGCAAGAGTGACTGCCTTGCCACGGGGGTCGGTGATTGAAACCGGAAGCCCCGCGGTGTCGTAGCTGATGGTGGTGGTTCGGCCCTCGGGATCTCTCACCGTAAGAGGCCCGGCGGGGCCATACGTCGCGGTGGTGACGGCGCCGTCAGGCCCGGTGCGGGTGAGGATCCTGCCCAGCGAATCGTTGGTGTAGGTGGTCGTGCGGCCCAGGGGATCGGTCAGGGTGAGAGGGTTCCCGCTGGCATCGTAGGTGTACGTGGTGGTCTGGCCCTTGCCGTCCTGGAACGCTTGGATCCGGCCGTCCGAATCGTAGGTCCAATTCCGCGTGGTGTTCCCCCCGCCCCCGCCGTCGCATGGACCAGTCACCTGGCCCACTTTGTTCATCGTGCCACCGGTCGGGCGGGTCAGGGTGTAGGTCGAAATCCTTCCCAGGGCGTCAACGACTAGACCGTTAGAGTTAGAGAAGGTGTATTTCTCCCGACCGTCGGCGATCTCCGAGGTCAGGGCCATGTCCCCGGAATAGGTGTGGGTCTCGATGATCTTCCCAGACATGTCCGCCATCGTGAGGACCTGGCCCGAGTCATCGTAGGTAAAGGTGTAGCCGCTCCCATCCGCATAGGTCACGGTCTGAAGCAGGCCCGGTCCAGGTGTGGTGTACGCGTAGGTGGCGATCAACCCGTCCGGACCGGACAAACTCGCCACCCGCGAGCTATCGTAGGTGAGGTTGAACGTCCGGCCTCCCGGAGCGGTGATCGACGTGAGGTTCCCAGAGGCGTCGTGCCCCAGCGTCGTCGGGTTGCCCACCCGATCCGCCTGACTGATGAGAAGCCCCGCCGCGTCGTAGGTCTCCGCGCCACCCTGCTGGAAGTAGCGGGTGTAGGTGTCGCCCGACTTGACGATCCAGCTTCTTTCCGTGGAGGGGATTGAAGGGCGGTAGGTGAGGTCCCCGTCCTGATCGTGGAAGTAGACGGGGGCGCTGTCCCCCTTGTTCAGCCGGATCAACGGCCCACTCACCACCGTGATGCGCTTCTCAAGGGAATGCGTCCAGCCAGGGCCGAAAGCGCCCCCTTTGTTGTTGTAGGCTCGTTTAGAGTTGTAGTTGCGGGAGAAGACGAGCAGGCGTCGCCGTCCTGGCAGCACCGCATCCGTCTGGTCGAAGTACACGCTTCCGGTCAGCAGACTCACAGGCTTCCCCATCCCTTCGGGGGGCGTCGCTGAACACGTCCCCCCGGGTTGGCCCCCGGTTGGGGCCTCCGGTTGATCCTCGTTCGAGGGTTCCTCCGGGTCTTCGCCCTTCTCCGGACGCGGGAGAACGAAATCGACGCGAGACAGTCTGCTGCTCTGGACCATCGTCTCCTTCACTAGGTCGTGGTTTGAAAGACTGCCGTCGCCCAGGAGCTGCGCGGTGAGGCGATGCCAGCCGACCCCTATGCCCCAGTGGTTCAGCTGGCTCAACGGGTCAGACCCTGTGAAGTCGTAGTGACCCTGGGCGTCGGTGGTAGCCTGAAACAAGGCAGTCGCGCTTCCCCCCTGGATGTCCCCCCGGGCGAATACCGTGACGCCCTCCACGGGCGTGTCGTCAAAGAGTCGGACGTAGCCGTGGATGCTTCCATATGCAGCCTCGAAACGCAGGTCCGCTCGAATGGAATTGTCGCCTGGTGTGGGGTACGTGTCCGAGATCGCCGTCGAGTAGTACACAACATGGTCCGCAGTTCTCAAGCGCTCCCCAGAGACATAGCTCGGGACCCGGGCCTCGGGGTGGCTCAGCACGACCTCCTGCCCGAGCGGTAGATCGGTTCCACAGGGCCAGCCCCACCAGAACGGCTCGAACCCAGCGGTACGGGTGGCCCAGAGCCAGCCGGTTCCCGCGGGTGGCGTGGGAGGCGCGAAGAAGCAATAGGCGTTCCAAGTCAAGCCGGGCGGCGGTGTCGAACCGTCAACCACGCTGGCTCGAGCGGTCAGTTCCCCCGCAACCGCTGCCGAAGAGGCGGCCAGGAGGAAGAGAAGGCTGAGGGTTCCGACTCTCCATGGAGCCCGCAGGCGGGAGCCGGGCGCGGGGACGATGGGAGCGGTCTGAGGGTGCGGTGGAGTGCTTCTCTGGTTCATTGCAAGGGCCTCGGCGTCGAGGAGATGAGGGTGGCGTTGGCGGGTTCCAACAAAGTGATTAGGGGGGCGGTTGCGTCCGCCGGATCCCCAGGAGGCGCCTGGCTTCGCGTGGGATCCAGGGGAAAGGCATCGACGCCATCGTTCACACCGTCGCCGTCGGTATCCGCCTTGAGAGGATTCGTCCCCTGGCTTCTCTCGGCCGTGTTGGACACGCCGTCTCCGTCCATGTCCGGATTCGTGGGGCTCAGGCCGGCGGCCACGGCGGTGCCGTCGGGAATCCCGTCCCCATTCGTGTCGGCGTTGAAGGGATCGGTCCCCAGAGCGAGTTCTTCGGCGGTAGTGAGTCCGTCCTGGTCCGGGTCTCGGTAATCGATGCTCCGCACCTCGCTGGGCACGGACCCGGTCTTCCAGGCTCGGGCCTTGAGCACGAAGCTTCCTACCTGCGCGGTGTCGCCTGAAGGGATGGCGGGGTCGGCCTCGGTTGGATCCTCCCCGCTGGTCGTGTAGTGGATGGTGGCGTCGAGAGTCGGGCTGGTGATGGTGACGCTTGTGGGTGGAGGATTGGTCACGGCGCCGGGGCTGAACACTGGCGTCGCTACACGGTCAAGCACTTCGATGTTGCTGGGAGGCATGCCGAGCTTCCAGGCTCTCGCCTTGAGCGTTGGCCCTATGAAGACGCTTTCACCCGCATTCACTGTGACATCGGCCTCGGTGGGATCAACTCCATTGATGGTGTATTGGATTGAAGCGCCGGGGGTGGCGACGCTGATCGTGACCGTGCCGTCCTCGGCCAGCTTGAACACCGGCGTGGCCACCTTCCACGCGAAGTTCGCTTCGCTCACCTTCACGGGCCGGAGCCTGCTGGCGCTGGTGCCGTCTCCCACCTGACCCTCGGTATTGTCTCCCCAGGCCCACACGGTGCCGTCGGCAGTCAGGGAGAGGCCGTGACCGTACCCCCCGGCAATCCCCAAGACTTCGGTGGGGCCCCCCGCCTGCCCGGGAGTGAGTCTCGCGGGCACAGTGCCATCCCCGAGTTGCCCCCCCCAGTTGTCGCCCCAGGCCCACGTTGTCCCGTCAGCCATGACGGCCAACGAGTGGGAACCGCCAGCGGCGAGGCCCACGGCGCCCGAGAGGCCCTCAACCGGGATGGGCGTGAGTTTGTCCACTGTCGTGTCATCGCCGAGCTGGCCCTTGTAGTTGTCGCCCCAGGCCCACACCGTCCCCCCGCTCCCCAGGGCGAGGCTATGCGTACTGCCTGCAGCTATGGCCGTGACCCCGGTGAGGCCAGCCACCTGAACCGGGGTGCTGCTTGAGGTCGTGGTTCCATCGCCGAGCTGGCCGCTCCCGTTGGCGCCCCAGGACCACACTGTCCCGTCGCTCATCAGCGCGAGGCTGTGGGCAGCTCCACCACTGACGGCAATGACGCCGGTGAGCCCGCCCACCTGGACGGGTGTGCTGCTTGAGGCCGTCGTGCCGTCGCCGATTTGCCCATCCCAGTTGGCGCCCCAGGCCCAGACCGTCCCATCACCCTGCAAGGCCAGGGAGTGGATCTCGCCAGCGGCGACGCCCACGACGCTTGAAAGGCCGGTCACCGGGGTCGGTGCAAGTCTGTCCGTAGTCGTACCGTCGCCGAGCTGCTCGAAGAGGTTGTAGCCCCACGCCCACACCGTCCCGTCGTTCTTCAGGGCGAGGCTGTGGGCATATCCACCCGCGACGGCAATGACGCCGGTGAGGCCGCTCACTTGGACTGGCGTGCTGCTCGGGGCCGTCGTGCCGTCGCCAATCTGCCCATACCAGTTGGCTCCCCAGGCCCAGACTGTCCCTTCCAACGTCGATGCGAGGGAGTGGTAGGCGCCCGCCGCCACTGCGCCCCGCAAGAGCATGTATACCTCCGCGGCTGTGTCGCTGGGTGTGGCGCCCGTCTCCCACGCCTTCGCCTTGAGCACGAGCGTCCGGTCTACCCGGATGGTCGACCCTGGCGCGACCTGCGGACTGGTCTCCGTGGGCTCAGTGCCGTCCGTCGTATAGTAAATCGAGGCGCCGGGCGTGGTGGAGGTGATCGAAATGTCCTGGGGGGACGTGTACGTTCCGCCCGCGGGGCTCAGGACAGGCTTCGCTGCCTTCTTGCTCAACGTCAGCCGGACGGGGAGGAGTCTGGTGGAGGTCCCTCCGTCGCCGAGTTGGCCGTAGTAGTTGTCGCCCCACACCCACAACGTCCCGTCGCTGTCTATGGCCAGCGAGTGCCGGGTTCCCGCGGCGACGCCGGTGATCCCAGTGAGGCCGGTCAGTGGCGCCGGCGTTTGTCTATCGGTCGTCGTCCCATCCCCGAGCTGGCCGCTGCCGTTGTTACCCCAGGCCCATACCATCCCGTCCGCCATGACGGCCAGCGAGTGGGAATCGCCACCGGCGAGGCCCACCGCACCCAGGAGGCCCACAACCGGAGTGGGGGTGAGTTTGTTCACCGTCGTGTCATCCCCGAGCTGGCCGCTCCCGTTGTCGCCCCAGGCCCACACCGTTCCATCACTCTTCAGCGCCAGGGAGTGGAAGCCACCGGCGGCGATGCCCACGACACCCGACAGGCCCGCCACCTGGATCGGTGTACGCCTGAGGGTAGTCGTATCGTCGCCGAGCTGGCCGTAGTAGTTGTAGCCCCACGCCCACACCGTCCCGTCATCCTTCAGCGCCAGGGAGTGGTATTCGCCCGCAGAGATGCCGATGATCCCACTAAGCCCGGTCACCGGGAGGGGCGTCACTCGGTACGTCGTCCCTTCGTCGCCGTCGCCGAGCTGGCCGTAGTACTCGTCGCCCCACGCCCACACCGTCCCATCACCCTTTAAGGCCAGGGAGTGCCCATAGCCAGCGGCGACGCCTACGACGTCCGAAAGGCCGGTCACCGGGATCGGGGTAACCGATTCCCAGATCGTATCGTCGCCGAGTTGGCCGTAGTAGTTGTCGCCCCACGCCCACACTGTCCCGTCGCTGGTGAGAGCGAGGCTGTGGGCGCCACCCGCGCCCGCGGCGATGGCTGTAACGGGGGCCAGGCCGGGCACCTGCAGCGGTGCCCTCCGGTCGGTTTGGGTGCCATCGCCGAGCTGCCCATACCAGTTGGCGCCCCAGGCGAAGACCGTCCCGTCCGGCTTCAAGGTGAGGGAATGGTAGCCACCGGCCGACACGAGACCGCTCGGGGCGCCACCGCCGATGGTGTAGGCGTCGGTCGTGATGTCGCTCGGCGTGGCGCCCGCCTTCCAGGCCTTCGTCTTCAAGGTGAGGGTGTGATCCACAACAACCACGGATCCGGACACCACGATGGGATCGTTCTCCGTCGGGTCGTCTCCGTTCGTGGTGTAGTGGATGGCGGCGCCCGGAGTGGAGCAGCTCACGGTCACGTCCTGAGGCGCGGTGAAGCTCGCGCCGTGGGGGGTCAACGTCGGCCTGGCCACCTTGACCTCGTAGGTCCCCGCCGCGGTGGGGCTCGGGGTCCAGTCCGTCCTGAAGCTCGCGGTTCGGACCGTTGCTGACGCAGTGAGCGTGAACGGACCGGCGTAGAGCTGCGCGCCCGGCATCGGATCGCTGCCGTCGGTCGTGTAGAAGAGGCTCGCGCCCGATGGGCCGGATATGGTGACGGTCACGGCACTGTCGTAGGCGCCAGACGCCGGCGCGAGGATCGGGCGCTCGAGTACGCCGTAGTTAAACTGATAGACCGCCTGGGTCACGGGGCTCGCGGCCCATCCCGGACTGGTGGCCCGGGCGCGGAGATCCGTCGCGGTCGCTATGGGCAGCGGGCCGGCGTACAGGGCTGATGCCTCCGTCGGGTCTGAGCCGTCGGTCGTGTATCGGATGACCGCATCAGGGCCGGCGGCCAGGGTGACCGTGACCGGCTGCGAAAAGACGCCGCCGGGCGGGCTCACGACGGGCGCCGCTGCGCGCATGTCGTAGACGCCGGTGGCCGTCTCGCTCGGGAAGTAGCCGGGGCTCCACGCGCGGGCCTTGAGAACGGTCGGGGCGGCCACCCGGACGGCTGTCGAGTAGACGGGAGAGGCCTCGGTCGGCTCGCTGCCGTCGATCGTGTACCGAACGACGGCGCCGGAGGTACTGGTGGTGATGACCACGTCCTGCGGCTCGGTGTAGAGGCCTTCCGGCGGTGAGAACAACGGTGATGCGGCGAGGGTGCTCTCGAGCTCGCCCGACAGCACCGCACCCCTCAGCGTCGCCCCGGAGCTGTAAAGGGACGTGTCCACCAGAAGCGGGAAGACCGGCGTCACCGCGCTCGTGTACAAGAGCTGCCCGTTCTTCCGGTACCGGACGAGGCCTCCTTCCACGGCCACGCGCAGACGATCCCCCGAGACGTACGTCCCGAAGCTCCCCCGGCTGATGCCGGCTTCATAACCGTAGACGTTGCCCCCCGGCACGACGTACAGCGCGAAATCGATGTCCGGGTATCCCTGGTTCGTGTCGCCGCGCGACAGACCGATCATCCGGTAAGTCGTCGTCTCCGAGGCCACCCACTCCAGGTAGCCGTCCATAGAGACGATCGCCCGCGTCGACACCGCGCCCCCGTCCCACGCCGACCCGTTCCCCCCGCTCTTCGTCAGGTCGCCTCCCACCACCGTCACGTTCACGCCGTTCGTCCACACCACCGGCTCCGTCACGACGTCGCCGAACGTGTACGTGGCCGCCGTCACCCCGCTCGGGATCAAACCCGCTCGCCAGGCCCGCGCCTTCAGCAGCGTGTCCCGCTCGACCGGGATCGACCCGCCTGAGCCGATCACGAGGTCGCTCTCCGTCGGGTCCACCCCGTTCGTCGTGTAGTGAACCGTCGCCGCAGGATCGGCAACCGTCACCACCACCGTCTGCGGGGCCGCATAATGACCAGTCGGCGCCGAGAACACCGGGGACGAAAGCGCCACCTCCACCAGGTCGCCCGACAACACCACACCCCCCAGCGTGGCCCCGGAACTGTGGAGCGACGAATCGACCAGGAGCGGATAGGTGGGATCGAGGGCTGAGGTATAGAGGAGATTCCCGTTCTTGCGGTACTTCACTACCCCGCTCTCCACCGACACCCTCAGTTTGTCGGACGCGACCAGGGTCCCGAACGACCCGCGGTTCAGGCCTCCTTCATAGATGTAGAGCGTCCCGGAGGCGAAGTACAGCGCGTAGTCGATGTCCGAGTAACCGGGGTTCGAGTTGCCGTTTGCGAGCCCCACCATGGCCACATTGGGACCGAGGGCCGCCGACACCTCGAGGTATCCGCCGGGGGAGATGATGCCTTGGGTCGAAATGGCGCCCGCGTCCCAGCCTGCGGCCGCGGTGGTCTTCGACAGCGTGCTGCCGGTGGACGACGTGTTGACCTGAGCCGTCCACTCGACATCCTCCGTGCTCACGGTTCCAAACTGATAAATCGCGGCCGTGGTTCCGCTGGGGAAGAGTCCGCTGGCAAAGGCCCTGGCCTGGAGCGTGGTGGTCGCGGAGATCGGGACCGTGGAGCCGGACGCGACCGTGGGGTCGGCCTCGGTGGGCTCGAGGCCGTCCGTGGTGTAGTGAATGACGGACCCCACCGCCCCCGTCACCTCGACATCGAACGGCGTATCGTAAATGCCGGACGGGAAGGAGAAGACCGGATTTTGCACCGCGGCCTGAACGAAGACGCCGGACAGGACCGCGCCTTGAAGGGTCGCGCCCGACGAACTCAGGGAGGTGTCGACGAGCAGGGGATAGAAGGGAGCGAGTGAGGAGGTGTAGAGCAACGCGCCGTTCTTCCGGTATCGGACCACGCCGCCTTCAACCGAGACCCTCAGTTTGTCGGTGGCGACGAGCGTCCCGAACGACCCGCGGTTCAGGCCTCCTTCAAAGATGTAGAGCGTCCCGGAGGCGAAGTACAGCGCGTAGTCGATGTCCGAGTAAGCGGGGTTCGAGTTGCCGTTTGCGAGCCCCACCCTGGCCACATTGGGACCGAGGGCCGCGGAAACCTCGAGATAGCCGTCGGGTGAAGCGAGGCCGCTGGTCGAGACCGCGCCCGCATCCCAGGCCGCCACCCCCGTGGTCTTGGAAAGGCGGTTGCCGAAAGATGACGTTTTCACGTGCGCGGTCCACTCGACATCCTCCGAGGCCGCGGCGCCGAACACATACCAGGCCTCCGCGGTGCTGCTCGGCTCGAGTCCGGTGGCCCAGGCCTTGACCTTGAGCCTGGTCTCCGCGGACACCAGAAGGCTCGAGCCCGATGCGATGGTCGGGTCCGATTCTGTGGGCTCGATCCCCGTGGTGGTGTAGTGGAGGGTGGCCCCCGCCTCCGCATCCACGGTCACGGTCACGGTCTGCGCGGTCTGATACAGGCCGGAGCCCACCGACAGCGTGGGTTTGGCCACCGCGACTTGAATCAGGCTTCCCGAGAGGACCGCGCCGGAGATCCACGCGCCCGAAGAGTGGAGGGAACTGTCCACGAGGAGCGGGTAGGCCGGGGCCACCGCCGAGGTGTAGATCAGGGCGCCGTTCTTGCGGTAGGTCACCACCCCGCTCTCGACCGAGACCCGCAGCCGGTCGGCGGCGAGCAGCGGTCCAAACGACCCGCGATTCAGGCCCCCTTCAAAGATGTAGAGCGTCCCGGAGGCGAAGTACAGCGCATAGTCGATGTCGGAGTAGCCGGCGCCGGAGTTGCCGTGGGACAGACCCACCATCGCGATGGGCGATCCGGCCGCGGCCGGGATTTCGAAGTATCCCTCGCCGGGGCCCAGGCCCATGGTCGAAATGGCCCCCGCGTCCCAGGCCGCCGCGGTGGTGCTCTTCGAGAGGACTCCGGGAGCGCCTCTGGTCTTGACTTCGCTCGCCCAGACCACGGTCTCGGCGATCGAGCCTTCGATCTCGGCGCCCGCGATCGTGGCCCCGGGTTCGGCCAGCGTGGCCTCGGCGAAGAGCGGATAGGGGAAGGCCAGGGTCGAGGTTCGAACCATCGAACCATTGACCCGGAACACGATGGCGCCGTCCTCGACGGCCACGCGGAAACGGTCGGCGGAGGTGTAGGTCAAAAGGGACTGAACCCGCACGCCCTTCTCGACGATCGCCGCCGTGCCATCGGCTTCCAGCAGAAAACCGAAGTCGATCGTTTCGAGACCGCGGTTGTGGTCGCGCGATCCCAGGCCCGCCGCTTTGGCGCGGTCCGTTTCCGCGGTTCCAAACTCAAAGTACCCGAGCCCGGCCTCGATAGCCGAAGAGCCGACCGCGGTCTCGCTGTAGCCGGCTCCACCCGGGCGGGACAGCACCGAGCCGGAGATCGCCGTCCCATCCGCGGGAATCCACGAGACCGGAACCGGGGTGGCCCAGGCGCTGGTCGAGAGCAGACCGAGCGCGAGGAGCGTGATGGCGCCTCGCGCGTAGGGAGCAGACAGTCTCATGCGGCCTCCGGTGAGCATCGCTCGGGCTGTTTCCGAATGACACGAAGCCCGAGGGGGGGAGAATCAGCCCCGCGCGCCCTGCACCAATCGTCTGCCGCCTAAGTGGGAAGATGCTAGTTTAGCACGGACCGTTGCTCTACGTTCCAAGACGCGAACGTCGCGATCAAGTGGTTCTTCAACGAAGAGTTCTCTGACCAGGCGCGCCGCCTCATGGCTCGTCTGCTCGACGGTAGCGATCAGGGCCCCTGACGCGGCCAGACCGACCGGGAAGGCACCGGACAGAATCCGGGCGGATCGACCAACGATCCCGCCAATTTCTGGCTCGTTTCAGAGCATCCATCCTTACGAGAACGGACAGGGCATCTTCCTCGGCTTTTCGTCGCCCGGCACTCCGTGGGCGACCTCTCGCCCCCCACGCTCCGCCTACCGGGTCGCGACCCGGCTCAGCTCGTCGTACAGGAAGATCGCGGAGCGGATCGACTTCTTGAAGTCGCCGAGGTCGAGGCTCTCGTTCTCCGAGTGGGCGTTGCAGTACGGATCTTCAACCCCCATGAGCAAACAGGGCACGCCGCCCAGCATCTTCGCGAACGGGCCGACGAAGCCGATGGTGCCGCCCGCCCCGATCATGGCCGTGTCCTTGCCGTAGCCCGCTTTCAACGCGCGGCGGGCCGCTTCGAAGGCCGGGCCTTCGGGGTCGGTCGTCCACCACGGCGTGCTCCCCGTCACCTTGGCCGTGACCTTGGCGCCATTGGGCGGATTCTTGGTCAGGCGCTTCACCAGCAGCCGGCCGGCGTCGGCTCCGTCCATGTTGGGGACGGTGCGCAGGGACAGGCGCGCCCGCGCCGCGTTCACGATCTGATTCGATGAGCCCTCCAAGGGGTGCGACTCCATGGCGATCACGGTCAGCGACGGCCGGGTCCACAGCCGCTCGTAGACCGAGTAGCGAGCCTCCCCGGAAAGACGCACGCCCGGCAGCAGGCCGGCCTCCTTCTTGAACTGGGCTTCGCGGAACGGCAGCTTCCGAATGCGGGCGAGCTGCTTCGCTCCCGTCTTCGCCACCTTGTTGTAGAGGCCGGGAACGTTGAGCTTCCCGTCGGCCGAGGTCAGATCGGCGAGCATGCGGGAGAGAACCTGGACCGGATCGGGGACCGGGCCGCCCCACATCCCGGAATGACGCGGCTGCTTGATCGTCTCCACTTCCACGTCGACCTGGACGATGCCGCGGAGCTGATAGGTGAGGGCCGGAACCCCGGTGTCGAAGTTCGCGGTGTCGGAGAGCACGATGAAGTCGGCATCGAGCATCTTCCGGTGCTTCTTGAGGAAGGTCGAGAGGTTCTCGGACCCGATCTCCTCCTCGCCCTCGATCACGAACTTCACGTTGCAAGGCAGCGACCCCACGGTCTTGAGGTAGCAGGCCACCGCAGCCACGTGGGTCATGACCCCGCCCTTGTCGTCGGCGGTGCCGCGACCGAAAAGCCTCCCGCCCTTTTCCACCGGCTCGAAGGGCGCGGTGGCCCAGCGAGCCTCGTGGCCCACCGGCTGCACGTCATGGTGGCCGTAGAGAAGGATGGTAGGAGCGCCCTTCTGGTGCATGAAGTCGCCATAGACGTAGGGGTGAACGCCCTCGATGGTGAGAACCTGCACGTTCTCCACTCCGACCGCGCGCATGGCGTCGGCGACGGCGGCCGCGGATTTCTTCACCGCTTCGGGCGGGAACGGAGACGCGGAGATGCTCGGAATCCTCGACAGCTCGATGAGGGTCTTCTTGAAGTCTTCGAAGTTCGATTCGAGATGGGCGAGCGCTTCGTGAACGGGCGACGAGCCGGTGGTCATTGCTCGGGGTGATCCTTTGTCTTGAGGTCGGGTGGAAACAGCGGCGGGGATGACGCTACCAGATCGGGCCCCGCCGAGGGCCGGTGGCCGGGCCGCGCGGTTCTCGGCCGCGCCCTCGATCCCCCGGGGCGGCTGCGCTATGTTTGACTCCGCTTCCCTCGAACTCCACCCAGAAGAGGACAACATGGACACTGAAATCACCGACATCCACGCCCGCGAAATCCTGGACTCCCGCGGCAATCCCACCCTGGAGGCCGAGGTGACGCTGGGCGACGGGAGCTTCGGGCGCGCGGCCGTGCCCTCGGGCGCTTCCACGGGCTCGCGCGAGGCGATGGAGCGAAGGGACGGGGACAAGAAGCGCTACCTCGGCAAGGGGGTGCTTAAAGCGGTGGCCGCGGTGAACGACGAGATCGCGGACCTTTTGAGGGGTGAGGACGGGCTGCGGCAGGTCGTGGTCGATCAGCTGATGATCGACGCCGACGGCACCAGGAACAAGTCGCGCCTGGGCGCCAACGCCATCCTCGCGGTTTCACTCGCCACCGCCAAGGCCGCGGCCGAAAGCGTCTCGCTGCCTCTTTACCGATACCTCGGCGGCCCGCTCGCGCGCACCCTGCCCGTGCCTCAGATGAACATCGTGAACGGCGGGGCCCATGCGGACAACAAGCTCGACCCCCAGGAATTCATGATCGTGCCGGTGGGGGCGGCTTCCTTCGCCGAGGCCCTGCGCATGGGGGCGGAGGTCTTCCACACCCTCAAGGGCATTCTCAAGAAGAAGGGCTTCGCCACCTCGGTGGGAGACGAGGGCGGCTTCGCACCCGACCTGCCTTCGTCCGAGGGGGTCCTCGAAACCGTGCTCACCGCCATCACCGCCGCCGGCTACCGGCCCGGAACCGACATCGCGCTGGCTCTGGACGTGGCCGCGAGCGAACTCCACCAGGGGAAGAAATACGTCTTCAAGAAGTCGGGCGAGAAGGAGAAGACCTCCGATCAGATGATCGCGATGTACGAATCCTGGGTGAAGAAATACCCCATCGTCTCCATCGAGGACGGCCTGGGCGAGAGCGACTGGGAAGGCTGGAAGGCCTTGACCGATGCGCTGGGATCCAAGTGTCAGATCGTGGGCGACGACCTTTTCGTCACCAACCCCGAGATCTTCGCGGAGGGAATCGCCAAGGGCATCGCGAACTCGATCCTGGTGAAGGTCAACCAGATCGGAACCCTCACCGAGACTCTGGAATGCGTCGCTCTGGCCACGCGTTCTTCCTACTCTTCGGTGATCTCGCACCGCAGCGGCGAGACCGAGGACACCACCATCGCCGATCTCGCCGTGGCCACGAACTGCGGCCAGATCAAGACCGGCTCCGCCTCGCGCACCGACCGGGTGGCGAAGTACAACCAGCTCCTGCGCATCGAAGAGGAACTGGGGCCGGCCGCGCGCTTCGCCGGCAGTTCGACCATCGCCGCCCCGAAGCGGCGCTGACCCGAACCCACTTCAGTCCCCCGGGGAGGCTTCGCGCGGGCCCAAAGCCAGGCTGCGCGCTCCCCGACAAAGATGGTGCGGCGGGGGAGGACTATTCGACGCTGATCTTCAAGGAGCGCAGAAACTTCTTGTCGAGGAGGGTCATGGCCGCATCGACCGGATCGGGGCTGCGATGCACTCCCACGCTCATGCCCACCGCGGGCTCACTCTCGCCCGAGGAAGAGGTGCTGGAGGACACGCTGGTCTCGACCACGAAGGAGGGCTCGTAGCCCCGGTCGCGGATTCGATCCAGCGCCGCCGACACCTCGGCCGATCCGGTGACGGCTTCTTGAACGCAACGACCGAGATCGCTCAGCAGCTCGTGCAGTTCTTCGGACCGGGATCGGGGCTTGTCGCTCATTGGCGCACCATGGACGAATGGCCTTTTAGGCCGTTCGCCTCGCCCGTGTCAAGGGTCCCCCCTGGCGGGCGCGCAAATCATCCGTGGTAGCGTCTCTTCCATGGTGACTGTCCTGGCTCTCGCCCTCCTTCTCCCGGCCGAAGGGGATGGGTCCAAGCTCAAGGTGGGAGACGAGGCCCCGGCCTTCTCCCTTCCCGCCTCGACCGGAAAAACCATTCAGCTTGCCGACTTCAAGGGCAGGCAAAAAGTGGTGCTGGCCTTCTTTCCCAAGGCCTTCACCGGCGGCTGAACCAAAGAGATGTCGGGACTGCGCGACCACAAAGCGCAGTTCGACAACTCCGGCGCCCAGGTCCTGGGCGTTTCTCTGGACAGTCTCAAGACGCAGACCGAATTCGCGGAGAGCCTGAAGCTTCCCTTCCCTCTGCTCTCCGACAAGGGCGGCAAGGCGGCCAGGGCCTACGGGGTCAAGGGCCTCTTGTGGGCGAATCGAACCACCTTCGTCATCGACGAGAACGGGAGGATCATCTCCATCCTCGAAGGCAAGGATGCGATCGATCCCGGCGCGACCGTGGCCGCCTGCGGGCAGAAGACGCCCTAGGTAAAAGACCCCGACCCTTCGTGCCGGAGGCCCTCCCCTGTTCTGGTGGAGTCTTCTCTCGAAGCCCCTTCTGAGCCCCGATCCCCAAGCGTGCTCCCAACCTCCAGCCAACCCGTACCGTTCGCCAGGAAGCTACAGAGGCTGGCCCGACTCCTTGGGACCGGGCTGCTCGGGCGATTCGCTCTGGTTCTCGGCGCCGTCGGTCTGATGCCGCTGATCATCATCCCCTGGCTGGTCCAGCTCACCGAGAACGCGGTGACGGAGCAGATCCTGACCACCCATTCGGTCACCGCCCGAACCACCGCCGCCCGGGTGGATGCCTGGATCCGCTCTCTGCGCATCTCCGTTCAGACCTTGTCTTCGAATCCCTTCCTGCTGGAGGCCAAACGAGATCAGGTGGCCGAGATGATCGCCGGCCTGTTGCAGGCCGACCCCGCGATCAAAGGGGCGGTGGTGGTGAACGCCATGGGCGTGGAGGTGGGCGGGGCGACCCGCGCTGGATTCTCGGAAGTGGTCGATCCCGCCCTGCTCGGGCCCACGGCCGAGCCGGTCGCGGTGGTGGGCGGAGATCGCATCTGGATCCGGATCGCCACCTCGCTCGACGAAGGGAGAGGCGAACTGCGGATCATGGTCGACGGGTCCGAGCTTTCCGAAATTTTGAAGAGTGAGGAAATCGGCCTCGACGGGGTCGTCGGTCTTTTCCACAAGGACCAACGCCTGATCACCTCGTCGAACGTGTCCGGCCAGGCGGTGCGGTTTCCCAGAGCCCTGCTCCAGGCCGGCGGGGCCCGGGCCACCTCGGGCGCCAGCCGATACGCCGAGGCCGATCCGGTGCTTGCCGGAGCGCACAGCCCGGTGCGGGCCGCGCCCTGGTTCGTGGCCTCCGTTCAGCCCGCCACCACGGCGGAGGCGGTCGCCTCCGAAATGCGACGCACCGGATTCTTCGCCCTCCTGGGGGCCGTGGCTCTGACCGGACTCTTCTCCGCCCTGGGGTATTTCGCGGTGATCCGGCCCATCGACGAAATCGCGAAGGCGCAGTGGAAGGCGGCGAAGGGGCGCGGGAAGGCGCCCCGCTCGGGAAACGAGATCGCGCAACTGAAGGAAGTCTTCGCCACCATGAGGCGCCAGACCCTCGACCGCGAGGCCATCGGCAAGGTCTTCCTCTCCCGCTATCTCGTCCTCGACCTCGTGGGCACGGGCGGCATGGGCTCGGTCTTCCGGGGCTGGGACCCCAAGCTCGAGCGTCCGTTGGCGATCAAGACCATCCACATGGGCGGCGCCAGCCGCGCGAGCGTGGACGCGACGGAACAGAGACGGGTTCTGCTCAAGGAGGCGGTCACGGTGGCGAAGTTCAACCATCCCAATATCGTGGCCATCTACGACATGGAGGACGCCGACGAGGACGCTTTCCTGGCCATGGAATTCGTGGACGGAATGAGCTTCGAGGACCTCCTGGCCTTGACCGGGATCCTGAAGGTTGAGCTGGCCACGCCGCTCATGGCCCAGATCGCCCGGGGCCTCGAGGCCGCGCACCAGGCGGGGGTCATCCATTGCGACATCAAACCCGCCAACATCCTTCTGGGCAAGGATGGAAGCATCAAGGTGACGGACTTCGGGATCGCCCGCTCCGCGGTTCGAAACACCGGCAACATCTCCGGAACCTTCGGCACGCCCGGTTATATCCCCCCGGAAGCCCTGGCCTCGATGGACTTCACCCCGGCCGCCGATTTGTTTGGCGTGGGCGCGGTGTTCTACGAGGCGCTCACCGGGACAACTCCTCACGAGGGTCGGACCTCTGACGAGACTCTTCTGAGGACGGCGACCATGCCAGCGATTTCGGTGCGGGAGCAGAACAAGTCCATTCCACCCGCGGTGGACGACCTCATCCTCGGACTGCTGGAGAAGGATCCGGCCCGAAGGCGGCCGGGCTCGGCCCGGGAACTGGCGGAGATCCTGGAAGGAATCGCCTCGCGCCACGGCTGGAAATGGACCGTCCCGGCCATTGTGGAGGGACGGCCGGCGGCCGACGAGGAGGTCCCGACCGTGGGGATTGGGGCTCCCAGCAAGATCAGATAACATCCCCTTTTGCGGCCCGATTTATTTTTCAGGGCGAGCGCCGCACTCCCCTGCGTCTTCTTGCCCCCGAGTCCCGATGCCGTGAAGAGACTGCTCATCCTCGCTTTTTTCGGTCATGGCCTCCTGGCGCCCTCCCTGGCCATTGGGCAGACTCTACCCATCCCGCCCTCTGGCGAGTACACCGTTCAGGTGGGGGACACCCTCGAATCCATCGCTCAAAAGTTCCTGGGCGCGTCGGCCCTATGGCCTGAACTCGTGGCCGCGAATCCCCGGATCGAGAATCCGCACTTCATCAAGCCCGGCAGCAAGATCAACATCGTGCCTCGGATGGTGACGGCCAAGCGGGCGACCATCGAGCAGGTCTTCCGGCAGGTGGAGCAGATGCCTTTCCCGCGACCCTGGACGCCGGCCGAAGTGGGCGGCGTGCTCAAGGAGCGCGACGGAGTGCGGACGTTTGAAAAGTCTTCCTCCGAGTTGAGATTCGACAACGAAACGCGAATGATCGTGTCCGAGGAGTCCGTGGTCTTTCTTCGCGAAGCCACCCCCGCTCCCGCGAACGTCAGCCGCAAGGCGATCGAGATCCGGGCCGGCCAGGCCGACCTCGACGTGAAGCGGGGCCCCAACGGGGCCGCGAGCGATATCGAGTTCCATATCGGGGACACCCGAGGGACCACGAAGCCGGGCCGCGCGGGGCCGGGCGCCTCGAGGGCGAGGCGAACCACGGATGGCGGCAGCCGGATCATGGTCTACGACGGCGACGGTGAGGTGACCATGGCCGGACACACTCTCAGCATCCCCCAGGGCATGGGGATCGCGGTCTCGGCCGATGGCCGGACCGGCGGGCCCGAGACCCTGATGAAGGCGCCGGAACCGCTCAGCCCCAACGGGAGCGAATCCTTCGACTTCTCAAACCCCACCTTCGACTGGGAACCCACCCCGGGAGCGGTGAGCTACACCGTGGAGGTCTGCCGCGACCCCGCCTGCGGGCAACTCGTCGACCGCGCGGTCGGCATCCGGCTCACTCGATGGACGCCGCGCGTCCTTCCCATCGGCGACTTGTACTGGCGGGTCAGCGCCTTGAGTTCGAGCGGTCTGGACAGCTTCGTCTCACCCGCGCTGAAGTTCACCATCCGCACGTATTGGCGGCGGCCCGTGCCTTCCCCGTAGTCGCATGGAACGTGATGACAAGGCATAAGTTCGGCCGTGTTCCGGGGAGACACCTCGCCGCGATGTTGGTGGCCGCGCTGCTCCTCCCGGGGGCGGGCGTGGCGCCGTATTCCCGGACCGCGCAGGCCCAGGCGCCCGGCGCCATCCAGGTGGCTCGCATGGGATTCGTCCTCGGGGGGGTGGAAATCCAGCGCGCCGGGGCCGGCTGGGCGCAGTTGGCCGAGGGCGATCCGCTGTTGATCGGCGATCGGGTGCGCACGCTCCGGGGCGGCAGCACGCGCCTGGATTTCCCCTGGACGGCCATCGCCATGGGCGATGGGTCCGAGGTCGTGATCCCGGGGGGCCGGGTTCTGACCCTGGAGCTGGAGAGGGGCCGGATCGACATCGATCCGGAGCAGTCCCTGCTGCGGGTGGTCACGGAGGAAGCGACGATCACCGGTTCCGGCCGCACTCTGATTCGACGGGAAGCGGGCGCCACCTTCGTCGGCTCCTACTCGGGGGGTGCGGACGTGGAAGCAAAGGGAAAGACGGTGCGGCTCGGCCTGAACAAGGGAACCCTGATCCGGGCGGGAGAAGCACCCGGCGAGGACACCTTGATGGCCGCTCCTCCCCGGGTGGTGTCGCCGGCCGCGGACCCCCGGTACGTTTTGCCCGGAGAGCCCGTCCACCTCGTCTGGTCGGGACAGCACTCGGCCTCCCATATCGAGGTCCTCTCCATGGACAGCGACATCCCGGTGATCTCTCTCGACGTTGATGCTCCCGATTACGACCTTCGCCTCAACTGGCTGGGGACATTCAGGTGGCGCGTCTCCGGACGGACCGGCCCGGTGGAGACTCAGATCTCCGGCGAAGGCCTGATCTGCGTGATGGAAAAGTAGACCCGGCTCAGCGCGCGCGCTCCGTCTTGCCGGTGTCCACGATGGGATACATCGACAGCTCGATGACCGGGAACTGAGGCCTCTCCAGGCTGAGAGTGGACGGATTGGCGCCGAACAGGGCGGAGTTGTACTCCTTGAGGGTCAGGTTGGTGGGCCCATAGCCCTTGTCGTAGAGCCAGTGTTCGCAGGCCTCCCCCAGGGCGGCCGCGCTGGGGTATCGCTTCTCCAGCCGGCGCTCGAGCGTCCGGGCCAGAATCTCCACCACCGGCTCCGGCACATCGGGGTTGAGGTCGCGCGGCGAGCGCATGACCCCGGCCACCACTTCGATCAGGGTGGCCTCCGCGGTGTCGCCCTTGAACAGCCGGTCGAGGGTCAGCATCTCGTAGAACACCGTGCCCAGCGAGAACACGTCGCTGCGATTGTCCATGCTCATCGACGCGATGACCTCCGGGGCCATGTAGGCGGGCTTCCCCACCAGGCTCTCGCTGCGCGTGCCGCTGCTGGCCGCGATGCCGAAGTCGATCAGCTTCACCGCGCCCTCGCGGGTCATCATGATATTCGAGGGCGAGATGTCGCGGTGCACGATGGCGGCGCGCTCGAACACGTACTGGAGGCCCCGACAGACCCGGCTGACGATGAACACCACGATCTCCGCGGGGGGAAGCCGGTCGATCGTGATGTGGCGGTCGATGAATTCGGAAAGGCTCCAGCCGTCGATGTACTCGAGAACGATGCACAGATCCTCGTCCACCCGCTCGAAATCAAAGATGCGCCCGATGTTCTCGTGATCCAGCACAGCGTAGCGTCTGGCTTCCTCGACGAAGAGGGAAATCATGGCGGCGTCGGTCCCATCCAGCAGCTTCTTCAGCACCACCGGGCGTTCGAAACCCTTCTCGCCCATCAGCCGGGCGTAGTACACGCGGCCCATGCCGCCCGCGCCGAGCTCCCGATCGAGGACATACTTGCTTGGCATCGTTCCCGTTCCCTTGACCCCGGCATTCTACGCACGCCCGGCCCGTATACTCGCGGCTCTGCCAAACTTCGATGCGAATCATGGCCCTGGACATCGGTGACCGCACCATTGGAGTCGCGTGCTCCGACGAAGGGCTGATTCTGGCCTCGCCGGTGGAGACCATCCACCGCCGCGGACCGAAGGCCGACTCCATTCGGGTCGACGATCTGGTGAAGGAACGCGCGGTCTCCCGGGTGATCGCCGGCCTGCCCCTCACCCTGCGCGGCGAGGCCGGGCCCCAAAGCGCCAAGGTCCTGGAATTCGTGGAGACCCTCAGACGCCGGCTGAAGGTGCCGGTCGAGATGTGGGATGAGAGGCTCACCACCCGGGAGGCCGAACGCACCCTCATCGCCGCCCACCTGTCGCGAGCGCGGCGCAAGGAGGTGATCGATCAGATGGCCGCGGTTCTCATCCTGCAGACCTACCTGGACGCCCGCGCCCACGCCCACGCAAAGGAGGGCCCGGCCTGATGAACCGGCGGCGGGCCGTCGCCGTCCTCATTCTGGGACTCCTGGGAGTGCGGGTATGGTGGCGGGCGGAAACAGAGCGCCCCCTCCTCGGCCCGCCGGGCGAGATCGCGGTGCCGGCGGGGGCGTCGACTCAGGCCATCGCGGGCCAGCTCTTCGCGACCGGCCTGATCCCGCGTCCATGGACGTTCACCCTTCTGGTCCGCCTGCGCGGGGACGGCGCGCGCATAAAGGCCGGCCGCTATCGCTTCGATGGCCCCTATTCCCTCCTCGACATCGAGCAGAAGCTGGTGCAAGGAGAGGTGGAGCGCCGGGAGATCACTTTCACCGAAGGCAAGAACGTCTTCGAGATGGCGGAGATCGCGGGCCGGGCGGGCCTCGACAACGCCGCCTTCCTGGCCGCGGCCAGGAACCCCTCCGCCATCGTCGACCTCGACCCCGGAGCGATGACCCTCGAGGGATATCTGTTTCCGGAGACCTACGACATCCGAAACAACGCGAGCGTAGAGGCGCTGGTCGCGGAAATGGTGAGCCACGCGCGTGACGTCTTCGACCGCCTCGGAGTCGGGGCGGCCGGCCGGTCCATCGCCGGCGTCTCCTTGAACCTGAGACAGATCGTGACCCTGGCCTCGATCGTGGAACTCGAGACCGCCGCCCCCGCCGAACGTCCCCGCATCGCGGGAGTCTTCCTGAACCGCCTGCGCCTGGGCATGAAGCTCCAGACCGATCCGACCGTGATCTACGCGCTCAAACTCGAGGGTCGCTACCACGGAAACATCCGCAAGGTCGACCTGGGGAGCGAATCACCGTACAACACGTACCGGTTCGGGGGTCTCCCCCCGGGACCCATCGGGTCTCCCGGACTGGCCGCCCTCCTTGCCGTTTTGAAGCCCGCGGCCACGAAGGACCTCTACTTCGTGAGCCGCAACGACGGGACGCATGTGTTCTCCACCACGCTGCGCGATCACGAACGAGCGGTGGATGAATTCCAGCGCCGGCGGCCCGCGAAGACGACCAAGGCGTCCGATTCGCCGCCCGCTCCCTCAAGGTGAGTTCCGGAGCGGGCGCCGGTCGAGCGGCCCCGCTGGCCTTCGCCATCGCCTTCGTGGTCCTCCTCGCCAACGGCCGGCCCATCGGCTCGGGAGACACGGGTGCTTTGGAGAGGACCGCCGGCTCCCTGGTGGAGCATGGAACCTTCGTGCTGAGCGAGGAGCCCTCGCCGGACCCTTTCACCCGGCCGGTTCCAGGGGGTCGAGTCTCCATCTATCCGGCTCTGCCCGCCCTGATGGCGGCACCGATCTTTCTCGCCTGCTCTCTCTTCTTCGACCTGAACCCGGCCGGGCTTCAAGTGGCGGGAAAACTGAGCGCGGCGCTGCTCGCCGCTCTCGCGGTTTCGATCATGGCGCGCTCGTATTCGAGACGCGCTTCGCTTAGCCTGGCCCTGGGATCGGCGCTTCTGTTCGGCCTCGGCACCAGCGTGTATTCGACCTCCCAGGCCCTGTGGCAGCACCCGGCCGTGCTCCTCTTCATGGCTCTCGCCCTCGACGCTCTGGCCCGGGTCGAAGCGGCCTCGCCACCGGATCGGTTTCGCCCGGGTCTGATCGCGGCCTTGAGCCTGTCTCTGGCCGCGGCCTGCCGTCCCGCGGCCATCCCGATGGCCGCCGCTCTATTCGGGTTTCTAATTCTGCGCGCCCGCTCCCACGCGCCCCGGCTGGTCATGGCCGCCTGCGTTCCCGCGGCCTTCGTGGGCGCGTACAACACCACCTTCTTCGGTGCTCCCTGGCGCTTCGGCCCCGGCCTCGAGGGCCGGTTCCTGTCCGGGTTTCCCGAATCCATCGCCGGATTGCTGATCTCGCCGGCCCGAGGCCTTCTCGTCTTCACTCCCATCGCCCTCGTCGCCTTCCTGGGTCTGGTCGCGGCCGCGCGGCGGGCGGCTCTCGGCCGGGGACTCCTGCTCGCGGTTCTTATCCACTTCAGCTTCCTGGCCGTCTGGAACGAGTGGCACGGCGGCGAGTCGTTCGGCCCCCGCCTCCTCACCGACATGCTTCCCGCCCTCTTCTTCTACCTGCCCGAAGCCCTGGCCGCCTGGCCCGCCACCGCGACGGCGCTGGGCCTTTTCTCCGTCTGCGTCCAGCTGCTCGGAGGATGGACCTACGACTACCGGTGGGAGCGGCTGCATCAGCGGGGGCAGCAATTCGACCCGGCGCTGTGGTCATGGCGCGACTCCCCCATCGTGTTCGCGGTCCGGGAGGGGGTGGCGATTCAGGGTATCCCCAGCCTCGAGGGACGGCGGGTCCGCGCGCGCTCCTATCGATGGGTCCCCTTCGGGACCGAAGGGTCCACGGTCGAAGCGACCCCACAGGGACTGCGGATCGGCGGACCGCCCTTGATCCGCGATATCCGGATGGAGCGGGGCGCGCGCATCGAGGCGAGCTGGGTGTCGCTGGCTCACCCGGCGGACGCGCTGGCTTTTCGTTCCATCTCCGCCGGCCCGCACTCTGTGCACCTCGTCGGATCGCTCAAGGGCGTGCTGAGCGTGGAGACGCGGGATGGATCGACCACGACACCTCTGGCCGGAGATTTCGACCTCGACCTGCCCCGACTCTGGAGGGCGGGCGAGGACGTGTACGTGAGGGCCCGATCCGGAGAGTTGAGACTGGCCCGCATCGAGGTGCGCGCCGCCGCCCTCGAACCCTCTTACTTCTGAGGGCGGATGCTCGGCGCCTCGCCCCACTTGAGTTTGGTGCGCAGAACTTCGAAATAGTCACGCTCGGCCGAGGTGACGAGCTTGAGCCGCCTCGTCGCCCGGCTCACCACCAGTTCGTCCGCCGAGGTGACCTCCCGGCTCCACTGGCCATCGACGGTCACGTGCACGGGAGAGGCGGAAGACCGCACCCGAATCCGCACCGGCTGGCTGGCCGGAATCACCAGCGGTCGATTGGAGAGCATGTGCGGGCAGATGGGTGTGAGAACCACCGCGTCCAGGGCGGGATGAAGAATGGGACCGCCGGCGGCGAGGTTATAGGCGGTGGAGCCGGTGGGGGAGGAGACGATCAGACCGTCGGCCCGGAAGTCGGAAACGAATTTGTCGCCCACCGAAACGGTGAACTCCACGATCCTCGACACCGTCGCCGCCTTGGCGATGGTCACGTCGTTGAGACCATCCTGGGCAATCGGCGCGCCTCGGCCGAGCAGGGTGGCGCTCAGCAGAGAACGCCAGGAGAAGGCGTAGGTTCCGGCCACCAGGGTCTGAAGCGCTTCCTCCACCTCATCGCTGGTGATTTCGGTGAGGAATCCCAGCGACCCCAGATTCACGCCCAGGACCGGGGTGTCTTCATTGGAAAGCCGCCGGACCGCCCGGAGCAGCGTGCCATCGCCCCCGAGCACCACCACCGCGTCGATGGCGCCGCGCGTTTTCTCCGCAACCACGTCGGCGCCCAGGGTGCAGAGGCTGCGGAGGACCCGGACCCGAACGGGGTCGGAGTCCGGAAGGTCGTCGCGGGTGAAGACGGCGACTCTCACCCGCGTCTCTCCAGGGAGTCGTCGGACCGGACCCCTGGATCGCGGGTCCACGCGGCGGGGACGTGGCTTGGGTGCTCCATGATCGGTTCCAGGGACGCCATCATGTCAGACCGGACCGGGCGTCGCCACTTCCCCATCGTGATCGTTTCCGGGCGCCCGCGCGTGGAGGAAGAACTCACGATTGCCGCCCACCCCGTCGATCCGGGAACGGCACGCCGCGAGCACCCGGAAGCCGAGCGCCGAGGCCCCCTCGGCCACCCTCAGCATGACGCGGGTGTGAACCGATTCGTCGCGCACGATGCCGCCGCTGCCCACCTCGGCGCGACCCGCTTCGAACTGTGGCTTGACCAGCGAAATCAGGTCGGCCCCTTCGGCCAGGATGTCCTTGAGCGCGGGCAGGATCTTCAGGATGGAAATGAACGAGACGTCCATGGTGGCAAGGGTCGGCCTCTCGGGGAGAGAGCCTTTGCCCAGATGCCGCGCATTGGTGCGTTCGCTCAGAATGACCCGCGGATCCTGGCGCAGACGCTCGTGAAGCTGGCCCACGCCGCTGTCGAACGCGTACACCCGCGCGGCCCCGCGGGCGAGCAGAACTTCGGTGAAGCCGCCGGTGGAACTCCCGATGTCGACGCACACGCGGCTCTGGCCGGAGACCTGGAACGAATCGAGGGCGCCGGCGAGCTTGAGGGCTCCCCGCGAGACCCAGGCCTCTTCACCGAAAACCTCGATCCCGGTTTCGTCGCTGACCTGCGCCCCCGCCTTCGGCCTCTCGACGCGAGCCACCCGCACCCGGCCGGCCAGGATCAGAGCCTGAGCCCGCTCTCGGGAAGGGGCGAGGCCGCGGCGAACGATCTCGAGATCGAGGCGGCGGCGGGTGGAGCTCAAGAAACCCGGTGGATGATCCGGGAGGCGAGACCCCGGAGCAGGTCGGCCTCGGATCCGAAGGAACGGAGCCCTTCTATCGAAAGCGCGTGGAGCTCCGTGGCCCGCTGACGCGACGCTTCCACTCCGTGCAGGGCCACCCAGGTGGCCTTGCCGGACCGCACGTCCTTGCCCGGCGTTTTCCCGAGGGAGGCAGCATCTCCGCTCACGTCGAGAATATCGTCGACGATCTGGAAAGCGAGGCCGATGGGCTCGGCGAAGGCGCGGAGCGCGGCGCTCTGCCCGTCCGGGGCGCCGGCCAGCCGTCCTCCCCCCACAATGGCGGCCACGATCAGGGCGCCGGTCTTGGCGCGATGGATGCGCTCCAGATCCTCCGGGCTCGCCGGAAGGCCCTCGTACTTCAAGTCGTCCATCTGTCCCCCGATGAGTCCGGCGGTGCCGCAGGCGCGGGCGAGCAGGGCGAGAGTGCTGAGCACGACACCGCTGCGTCCTTCAGCCTCCGGATGAGAGGCCACGATCTCGAAGGCCAGGGTGTGCAAGGCATCGCCGGCCAGGATGGCCGTCGCCTTGTCGAAGGCCTTGTGACAGGTGGGCCGGCCCCGCCGGAAATCGTCGTCGTCCATCGACGGGAGATCGTCATGGATGAGCGAGAAGGTGTGGATGAGCTCCACCGCGCAGGCGAGGGGGAGGGCCCGCTCACGACCGGGGGCGCCGGCTACCGCCTGGGCGGCGGCCAGGGCGAGAAGAGGGCGGATCCGTTTCCCGCCCGCGAACACGCTGTAGCGCATGGCGGCGTGAACCCGTTCCGGCCAGACCGAATCCGTCGGAAGGATGCGGTCGAGGGAGAGATCGACGAGCGCCCTCAATTCGTCGAGGGTGGGCGTCAGAGTCGGGTCCAAGACGGAGCTCAGCGTGAAGGCTCCGGCTTCGCCGCCCGGTCCAGCACCCGCCGAGCATCCTGCGAGAGAACCTCGATCCGGGACTCGGCCTCCTCGAGGCGGTCCTGACAGAACCGGGCCCGGGCGATGCCTTCTTCGTAGAGTTTCAGCGAGTCCTCGAGGGACAGGTCGCCCTTCTCCAGGGCGGCCACGATCTGCTCCAGGCGAGACAGAGCGGTCTCGAATGAGTCCTTGGTCGGTTCAGCAGGCGTCACGGGGTTCATGCCTCCTCCTCTCGGTCGATGACGGTGGTCCGAAGCCGCCCGGTGGACAGCCGCACCACCACGGAATCCCCCACCGAAACGTCTCGCGCGTGGAGCAGAATACGCCCCTCGGCCGTGGTGGCCAGAGCATATCCGCGGCTCAGGACGGCCAGCGGGGACAGGGCGTCGAGCTGAGCCAGCACCGCCCCGAAACGCGCCCGCCGTCCATCCAGCGCGGGCCGCACGATGCGGCTCAGCAGTTGAAGATCATCGCAGACTCTGCGCATGAGCTGCGATGGGCGGGCCTCGGCGTCGCGAAGGGCTTTCGACTCGAAGGCCCTCGTGCCGCGCGCGCGCTTCCGGTCCAGCAGGGTCGCCATCTGACCCCGCATGGACAGCAGGGCCCGGTCCACCCGCGCGTGCGCGCGAGCGAACACCTGCCGGGGCGCTTGAGCCTCGCACCGCGTGGCCAGATCGCGGAAGGTCGAGAGCCGGCTCGCCTGACGCCGAAGGACCGCCACCCGCACCCGGGCGAAGGCTTCGCTCAGGCGGCCGCGGAGCCTCTCCAGCTTGGTGCGCTCACGCTCGATCACGCGATGGGTGGAGACCGCGTCCAGGCGGCGGCGCCAGCGATCGCGAGCGGACTCGATGGCGCGGAGCAGGCCCGCGCTCCCGGCCTCGGTGCGCTCGACCGCTTTGCGCTGAATCTCCACCACCAGGCCTGCGGCCACCGAGGGGGTCGAGGCGCGGACGTCGGCCACCAGATCCGCGATGGTGAAGTCGGTTTCATGGCCGACCGCGGAGATCACGGGCGCTCGCGAGGCCGCGATGGCGCGGGCCAAGGTCTCCTCGTTGAAAGGCCAGAGTTCTTCCACGCTCCCTCCGCCCCGGGCCACGATGATGACATCGACGTCGTCCCGATCAGAGAGGAGCTTGAGAGCGGCGGCGATTTCGGAACCGGCGCCCTCGCCCTGAACCCGGGTGGGCGAGAGGAGGAGCCGCACCCGCGCCCCGCCCCTGGCCAGGGTGCGTTCGATATCGTGACGCACCGCTCCCGTGGGCGAGGTCACGAGGCCGACGGTGCGCAGGAATCCGGGCAGGCTTCGCTTGCGGGCCTCGGCGAAGAGCCCTTCGCCCAGGAGACGGGCCTTCAATGCTTCCAGGGCTCGCTGGAGATCGCCCGCGCCCAGGGTCTCGAGAACCTCCACGTGGAGGGAGTAGCGACCCTGGGCCGCGAAAACCCGAAGGGCGCCCTGAGCCACCACCCGGAGTCCCTGCTTCGGTTCGACCCCGAGGCCAGCCCGGCGATCGGCCCACACCATCGCCTCGAGAGTCGCGCCCGCGTCCTTGAGGGTGAAGTAGGTATGGCCGCTCGCGACCACTTTCACCTGGGAGATCTCCCCCATCACGCATACGGCGGAGAAACCCGCGGTGAACTTCTGAGAGATCCTCTCCGTGAGTTCAGAGACGGATAGGGGCGCCGGGCGCTGGTCGGCAGGGGTCCCTTCGACCGGGGCGGCCAGAGGCCCGCCGGCCTGCGGCTCGAACAGCGTGGACTGAAGACGCTCTCGAAGCGGGCGTCCGGGCAGGGCGGCCCTTGGGGGCCGGGGTGGGGAGCGACGGGTCGCCATGGTCAGCGCGCGCGAGAAGGCACCTTGGCTAGAGAGAATGAACGTCCGTTTCGGACAGAAACATGCGGTCGATCGAGGCGGCCCGGCCGGTGTCCTCGTCGATCGCCACCACCACCGCGGCGAATCGCGGGTCGCCCTTGGCGGTTTCGAACTTCGCGGGCAGGGCGTCGAGAAAGCGCTTGATCACGATGTCCTTTTCCACCCCGATCACCGAATCGTAGGGACCGGTCATGCCGATGTCGGTGCAGTAGGCCGTTCCCTTGGGCAGGATGCGGTGATCGCAGGTGGGGACGTGAGTGTGGGTGCCCACCACCACCGAGGCCAGGCCGTCCATGAAGAAGCCCATGGCCGCCTTTTCCGACGTGGTCTCGGCATGCATGTCCACCAGGATGACCGGCGTCTCCCGGCGAAGTTCCTCGGCGATCCTTCGCCCGATGGTAAACGGGTCGTCGATGGCGCCGTTCATGAAGACGCGCCCGGACAGATTCAGGGTCGCCACCTTCACCCCCGTCCGGCTCTTCCCGATGTGATGTCCTTTCCCGGGCTGGCCCGCGGGATAGTTCGCCGGCCGCAGCAGTTGGGGCATCCCATCGATGAGGGGGATGATCTCGCGCTTGTCCCATATGTGGTTCCCGGAGGTGAGGCAATTGACTCCCATACTCAGGAGTTCCTCGGCGAGTTCACGGGTGACCCCGTTGCCGCCGGCCAGGTTCTCGGCATTGGCGATACAGTAGTCGATGGCGCGCTGGCGCAGGATCTTGGGCAGCGCCTGCTTGAGGATGCCGCGGCCCGCAGAGCCGACGATGTCGCCGATGAGGAGAACGTTGATCATTGATAGGAGTGGGGAGGTTACATGTTTCAACCAACGATTCAGGATATTTTGATCCTCACCGGTTCCGGACCGAGGATCGAGGACATTCTCGACAGCGTTCGGTCGAGGATCATGGCCTTCGAACCCTTCGAGGCCGGGGAGTTGCTGGCCCGGTCCGATCGAGGTTTCGTCCGCTTTGTTTTCGCGGAGGGCCTCGGCGACATCGCGCCCAGGGTTCTCGAAGCACTGGGGAACGAGGCCACGCTCAGAATCGATACCGCGTCGGATATCGAGACCCGGGGCCTGGAGGCGAGTCCAGGCCTTTCCTCGCTCCTCGTCCTGCGACTCGACGTCCCTCCCTTCGATGCGGCCGCCCTCGTGCTCAGCCATCGCCGGGCGTGGTCCTTCGCGGCCGCGCCCCTGTTCCGGATCCGCACTCTGGGAAACGTCGCGCTTCGCCTGGCGGCCGCGGCCGCGGAGGCGTCCTCGGCCCGAGGCTCCGGTCCGGACGCGGAAGTGATGAGGCTCCAGAACCGGGTCTCGAGCCTGGAGGCCGAGATCATCGCCCTGCGGGCCAACCGTTCTAAGCCGGTTTCCGACACACCACGATGATGGTGCGGTCGTCGGTGGCCTTGAGGCCTTCGGCGAACTCGTCGGCTTTCCTCAGCAGGTGCTCCTTCATGTCGGCCGCGGATGTGCCCTGGACATCGAGAACGAACCGGGTCAACCCATCCTCGCCCAGCTCCTCGCCCTTGCTGTTCCAGGTCTCGGAGAATCCGTCGGTGAACACGATCAGCCGGTCGCAGGGTTCGATCCGGGCGGAACCGATCTCGTACACCGCGTCTTCGAACAGGCCCAGGACCATGCCTCCGGTCTCGAGGCGTTCCACCGCTCCCGAACCCCTGGAAAGAATGGGCGCGTTGTGGCCGGCATTGACGTAGGTGAGTTCGCCGGTGAAAAGATCCAGTCGTCCGAGGAAGAAGGTCACGTACTTGTTCGCGGGAACGTTCTGGGTCACCAGATTGTTCATCTCGCTGAGCGCCGTCATCAGGTCGTCGTCGAGCCAGTGATCCCGCACCGCGGCGCGGAGGATGGTCATGATCAGAGCCGCGCCGGTGCCCTTGCCGGAAACGTCGCCCAGCACCAAGGTGAGCCGGTCCTTGGTGACGTGAAAATCGAAATAGTCGCCGCCCACCGCTCGGCAGGGCTCCGTGCCGGCGGCCACGTCGTAGCCGGTGATGACCGGCGACGCCTTCGGCAACATGCTCCGCTGGATCTCGGCCGCCACCCGCATGTCCTCTTCGAGGCGCCGCTTCTCCAGACTCTCCTCGAGGAGCCTGGCGTTCTCGATCTTCGCGGCGGCCACGCTGGCGAGGGCGGTGACCAGCTCGAGGTCCTCTTCGGAAAAGGTGTGGGTGTGTTCGAGGGAGTCGAGATACACCACCCCGATGACCGACTCCTGGCCGCCGTCGGAATGCCAGAGGGGCGCGCACATGGCGGAGCGGATTCCGGTGGTGACGATGCTCTGCTGGGATTGAAGACCCGCGTCCTCGAGCACGTTGGGAAGAAGGATCGAAACCTGCTCCTTGAGGACGCGCCGCGAGATGGACCGGCTGACCCTCAGGATGGGAGCGCCTTTGCGGGTCTTGGAGGCTTTCACCTCGGCGAGTTGAGCGCCCGCGGGGCCCTCGAAGAGGGCAATGGCGGCGCGCTCGGCCGCGACCGCAGTAAAGAGGATCTCGAGAATCTGATCGAAGGTCTCCGAAATGGGCTTGTGGGCGAGGAGGGCGGCGGCCGCACCCGAGAGCACGGTCAGAATGCGGTTCTTGCGAACCAGGTCCTCGGCGGAGGCCGGTGCTTTGAGCACGCCTTCCTGAAGGCTCCTCACCGAGAAGACCCGGGTCCCAATGGCCTGGATGTCGTCTTCGGTCTCTTCGTCCGCGGCGCCCCACTGCACCGTGACCATGTGGTCGCCGAGCTTGATCTGGTCGCCCTGGCGCAGGGGCGTCGGGCCCTGGATGCGGAGTCCGTTGACCAGGGTCCCGTTCTTGCTTCCGAGATCGGCGATCAGGAGGCCTCCGCGGTCGAGCAGGATCTCCGCGTGCATGCGGGAGAGCCATTGATCGGGGATGAAGATATCGGCGTCCCGCGAGCGGCCGAGCACGGTGCGCTCACGTTCCACTTTGATGCGGCGCTCCCCGTCTGAGGACCGGAGGAGCAGTTCGGGGGTTCCAGCCATGAACCCCCATTCTAAGTACAAAGGGGACCGGGAACGCGCGGGGCCAGGGACTAGGCAAGGAGCGGACTAGACTCTCGCGACCCACTCATGACCCCGTCCACATCCTCCCATTCCCGGCGCTCCGCCCTCACCGCGGCCGCCTTTCTCATGGCGACGTCGGCCATCGGCCCGGGGTTTCTCACCCAGACCGCGGCCTTCACCAGCATCCACGGGCCGGACATGGCCTTCGCCATTCTCGCCTCGGTTCTGATCGATATCGGGGTCCAGTGGAACGTGTGGCGGGTGATCGCGGTGAGCGGAAAGCGAGGCCCCGACATCGCCGCCGCCATTCACCCGTTTCTCGGCACGCTGTTGCGGGTTCTGGTGGTCATCGGAGGCTTCGTCTTCAACGTGGGAAATCTGGCCGGCTGCGCTCTCGGTCTTTCGATCTTCGGAGTGCCCCAGGCGCTGGGCGCGGGGCTCTCGGCCCTGCTGGCCCTGGCCCTCCTGGCCAGGCCCAAGACCATGAAGCCGGTGGACATCTTCGTCCAATGGCTCGGCTTCCTGATGCTGGCCCTTACCGCCACCATCATGGTCATGTCTCATCCCGACTATCTGGAAGCGGCCAGACGCGCGGTGCTCCCCAGCGAGATTCCGACCGGATCCATCCTCACCCTGGTGGGAGGCACGGTGGGCGGTTACATCACCTTCTCGGGCGCCCACCGTCTCTTGGCCTCCGGGCTCTCGGGCCCGGATACGGTGGCGGATTTCGACCGGGCCGCCATAAGGGGCATCCTGGTGACCGCGCTGATGCGCACCATTCTGTTTCTCGCCATCCTCGGCGTGCTCGCCGGAGGAACGCATTCGCTCGATCCCGCCAATCCCGCCGGAGCCGCCTTCCGCCTGGGTGGGGGGCCCATGGGCGAGACATTCTTCGGGGTCGTCTTCTGGAGCGCCGCCATCACCTCGGTGGTGGGATGCTCCTACACCTCGCTCTCCTTCGTCCGAGGCGCGGAGGAAGGACTCCCCCGCAACGCCGGCCTGGTGTTCTTCATCGTGGCCGCCCTGGCCGTCTTTCTGGCCGTCGGCCGACCCGCGCAGCTCCTGGTGTGGGCCGGAGGCGTGAACGGCCTGGTGCTCCCACTGAGCCTGGGTGTCATCCTCATCGCCTCACGCCGGCGCGCGGTGGTGGGCGGCTACCGGCATCCCCTGCGGATGACGGTGGCGGGGGTCCTGGCCTGGCTCGCGAGCGTCGCCATCGCCGGGTTCGGGATGGCGGATTTGCTGAACCGGCTCTAGTGTCCCGTAACAGAAGTACGTTGCATAAGTCGGCGTCGAGGCGCCCGGAGCGCAAGGCGCCGAGGAGGCCGCATATCCAGCATATGCAACGACGAGCAACGCAGCGATCCGGGATGCATCGGCGGCGAATTATGTGACGTACTTCTGTTACGGGACACTAGCAGCCTGGGCGGTAGAAGAAAAGGAAGCCGTCGACGGCGCGTAGCGAGATCCCCCCCGGAGCGGCATCGCGCGGGACGCCGTTGAGCGGATCGAGCGAAACCACTCTCGTTGCCCCTGAGATGGCTTCTGAATCCTGCGGA
>JAQBHL010000090.1:0-8244 GCA_032127745.1 Acidobacteriota bacterium | reverse complement strand
CTCCACGGATGCCCCAGCGCGCGCCCCAGCGCACCCAAACCTTGTCGAACGCCCACTTGAGCAGGGCGAAGCCGATCGCGATCACGACCCCGAAGAAGAGAACCCCCTTGTAGACGTGGTTGAGGACGTAGTGGCCGACCTCGTGCCCCATGACCGCCTCGATCTCGGCGAGCGACGAGCGGTTGAGCAGGTTGTCGTTGAGGCTGATCCGCATGGTGCCGGCGAAGCCGCTGACGTTGGCCGAGACGCGCTTGGTCTGCCGCGACGCGTCGAAGACCCACACGTCTTCGGCCGGGACGCCCTGCGCGCGGGCCATGCTGAGAATGGGGCCGCGGACCACGGGGTCGGCCAGCCGGGTGTAGTCGTTGAAGAGCGGGGCCACGTAGACGGGGCCGATCAGGGAGCCGAAGATCAGAAGTGCAACCATGGTGAAAGCACCCCACAGCGCCCAGCTGTGCGGGAGCCTTCGCACCACGCCATAGAGCGCCGTCACCGCGAGCCCGCCGAGCACCAGGCCGACGCCGAGTCCCTTCCCCTGGTCTCCCAGCCAGGCCCAAAACGTCTGGTTCGAGAGGCCGTAGGCATGCTCCCGGAAGAACCCTTCGTAGACCGTCATCGGGAACACGATGAGCGAGGTCGCCAGCAGGTACTGGCCCCAGTACAGCATCGTCCGGGCCGGGCGGAAGCGCACCAGTTTCTCCGCCCGCTCGCGCATCCGGCGCGAGAGACCGCTGGCAAGCAGGGCGAGGTTGACCGCGACCCCGATCAGGAAGTCCCACATCTGCAGCCAGTAACCCCCCTCGAAGTACGCATCCGACCGCGCGCGTTTCTCCCCCGTAACCGTCGCGAGGTAGGCGTTCGTGGCGGCCACCGGGTCGAAGGCGGCCACCCTCGCAGGGCTGGACGCGGCGGCCGGAGCGGGGCTCGCCGGGGTCGGTTCCTGGGCGGCCAGGGGCCGGGCAAGGAGTAACAGGCCTGCGGCCAGGAGGCCGCGGCGGCGAGCGGAGCTCGGGGCGATTGTCATCGCAGGATCATAGGCGATTGTGTTCCGCGCTCGGCGTTCCTTGCCCGGACGGTTCCATCGTACGATTGGGTCGATGACGGTCGCCGGCCCGACCCGCTGCGGGACACCAGGCGCGTGGTGAGCTGTTTCACCGCCTCCCAGGCCGGGGCGTCCACCGCCCCTGGCACGCCCGGCGAAAACAGGCTGGAGCGGGGGGAACTATCCCACCAGCCAGGCCGCGAAATGCAGCCACCCATCCGTGCCGGCCAGGGCAAAGCGGATGGGGAACGACACGATGAGAAGTCCGATCCCCCATCCAAAGGCGGGGTGAAGCTTGCGGTTCCGGATGGTGTCGTACCCGGCGCAGGCGAGCAGGATGGCGATGGTCAGGCCGATGGCCACCTTCGGCCCGCCCGCGGCGATGAACTTGAGCGGGAGGCGGAAGATGGCCGGAGTGATCATGTTCACGGAGGCGATGAGCATCAGTCGCTTATGGATCGCGGGTTGCCGCCGGTAGCGGATCGCGAGCGCCACCAGGGTGGCGAAGATGACCATGATGGACATGGGGATCATCATGAACACCAGGGGAGGCAGCCCGCCCACGGTGTGGCCCTCGCGCCCCCCCGCGATGGCCACGAGCAGGCCGAGGACCACGACCACCGGGGCGAGGCCCACCGCGATCCAGCCCAGCCGGCGGTGCAGATCCGCTCGTTTGCGCGCGACCAGCCCAACCTGGGCCAGGAAGACGAAGAACCACAGAGTCATCACGAAGCCATGGACATGAAGCAGTCCGGAGAGCGGAGGAGCGTTGAAAACGCTGCTCAGGTAGTAGGTCCGCGAGAAACCCACCAGCATGATGAGAGCCACCACCGCGGAGGCGGCGAGGTAGAGGCGACGGTCGACGGCGAGGCGGTCGGACATGTGACCTGGCATTCTGAGGCCGAAGCCCCGGGAGAACAACTGCCCCAAAGGCGCCGGATCGAGCGCAATGCCCGGCTCTCACCCGGCCGCCTCGGTGGCGCAGCCGGAAGGAAGCCGCTATGGTCGAATGTGCAGACCATCAGCGCTTCAACTCAAGGGAGTCCATCCATGACCCAAGCACGCCGCAGCCGTCGGGACTTCATCTCCGCTTCGAGCGTCGGGGCGGCTGCGCTGCTTGGCGCGCCTCTCCTCAACGCCGATGCGGCAGCGCAAGGTGTGGTGGCCGCTCTCGCCGGCGGCCAGGATCCAGACCTGATCGTGATCAACGCGAAGGTCTACACCGTGGACTCGCGAGCGCCCCGCACCGAGGCCTTCGCGGTCACGGGAAGCCGGTTCTCGGCGGTGGGATCGACGGCCGATATCAAGGGCCTGGCCGGGAAGAACACCCGGGTGTTCGACGCAAAGGGGATGACCATCGTGCCGGGGTTCATCGACTGCCACCTCCATGCCGAGGGCGAGGTTCTGCTCAACGAGGTCCTCGTGGGCAATCCCTTCGAAGTGGAGTTCGTGACCATCGACAGCATCATCGGGAAGCTCAAGACGAAGGCCGCCCAGGTGCCGCCCGGGACCTGGGTGGAAGGGTTCTTCTTCGACGACACGAAGGTGAAGGACGCTCGCCCGTTGCGCCGCATCGACCTCGACCAGGTGTCGAAGGAGCATCCCGTGATGGTGCAGCACCGGGGCGGGCACACTCACTTCTACAACTCCCGGGCTTTTGAGCTGGCGGGGATCACGAAGGCCACGCCCAACCCCATGGGGGGCACGTTCGACAAGGGCCCCGACGGCGAGCTGAGCGGGAGGGTGACCGATCTGGCCATCGACGTGTTCGACAAGGTGGGCACGCGGCCCACCTTCAGCGCGGCCGAGATGGAAAAGCGGGGGCGCGACGGCATCGCGCACCTCTCGAAGCAGTTCGCGCGCTACGGCCTCACCAGCGTGCACCACGAAGGTGGAGACCTCCCAGCCATTCAGGACGTGCGGGCGCGGGGCGATCTGATGCACCGGGTGAACTACGAGCCTTACGGGCCGGCGCTCGAGGCCATGATCAGCGCCGGCATCAAGACCGGTTTCGGGGACGAGTGGATTCGGCTGGGAGCCACCGCGGAGCACACCGCCGACGGGTCGTTCTCCGAGCGCACCATGGCGCTCTCCGTGCCCTATCCGGGAGTGACGCCGCCCTACCGGGGCAATCTCACCGAATCGCAGGAGGATCTCAACGCCTGGGTGGAGCGGGTGCACCGCGCGGGGATTCAGGTGAACGTGCACGCGAACGGCGATGTGGCCATCGACCGCTACCTCACGGCGCTGGAACGCGCACAGCAGCTCCATCCGCGGGCCGACGCGCGGCCGAAGATCACCCACTGCACTCTCGTCAACGACGACCTGGTGAAGCGGATCAAGGCCCTGGGCGCGGTGCCCGCCATGTTCACCAGCTACGCCTACTACAACCCCGACAAGTTCGTGTACTACGGGGAAGACCTGATGAAGCACTGCATGGCCTGGCGCTCCCTGCTGGACGCGGGGGTCTACGCCTGCGCGGGGTCCGACTTCCCTCCCGGACCGTTCGCGGCGCTCATGGCCATTCAGGGGATGGTCACGCGCCGGGGCTGGGACGGCAAGACCTGGGGGGCGAATCAGCGGATCAGCGTGGAGGAGGCCATCGCCGTGTATACGTACAACGGGGCGTGGGCCTCGGGCGAGGAGGCCCTCAAGGGGTCGATCACCGCGGGCAAGCTCGCCGACTACGTGGCCCTGGCCGACGATCCGCACACCGTGGACGAGGAGAAGATCAAGGACATCCAGGTCGTGCGGACGGTGGTGGGAGGCAGGGTTTCGTACCAGGCTTAGGTCCGGCTGGGTTCTTGCGCCAGTTGCACCTCGGCCATCAAGGCCGATTGCGCGGGCGCGAGCGGTCAGTAGACTCACTCGTCCAGAATGGAACAGGAAGCGCGTACCGTAGGCGAAGGGACTCGACTGAGTCTGAGTCTGACGCCCCACGGGCGGCTTCTGGTCGGTCACGCGGAGGACGCGGCGCCGTTCGAGGAGTTACACGCGCGAGCGCTTGAACAGGCCTTCGCCCGCTCGACCGGGCACGGGCTGCTCCGGCTCGGAGCCCGCGATATCGGCGCCGTCGTGCCCCCTGACTTCGGATGGTGGCGCGAATTCGCGTCGCGCCTGGTGAGCGCGCTGTGTGCGCGTGCGGACGCCGCAGACGCTCGCTCACGAATCGTGCCGCCGCCGCCGAGCGACAGTGCGCTTGAAGCGCTGCTTCTGTTCGCGCCCCTGATGAAGGGCGCCGAGTATCTGACCATTGGCCTTCTTCGCACCCTTTGGAACGAGGTGGGCGAAGCATTTGCGACCGAGTTCGCGGACTCCGGCGCGACCCTGACCGACTTCCTCAGGAGTCTCGACCCGGCCTGGAATGTCGTCGGTCGCGTTCACTTCAATCTGGCCGAGAACCGTCGGGATCCGGATGCCCCTTTCGCCTTCCTCGCGACCTACACGCAGAGGCTCGGGGTGACCGGCAAGGCCCAGCACCAGCCCCTGGGCGAGGCCCTGCGCGAATATGCGGGCGCTCGCAATCACGAACGCCTGCTCGCCCTGCTGGTCCCGGTGCAGCGTGCGGCGGAGCAGTGCGCATGGCTGCGCGAGATGATCGCGGCGGGCGAGATCTTTCACCCCTTGCGCTGGTCGGCGCAGGACGCGTTCCGTCTGCTCAGCGACGTGCACGCACTCGAACGCGCGGGCGTCGTGGTGCGGATGCCCGCGAACTGGCGAGCGGGCCGCCCGCCCCGCGCGCGCGTCGCCGGCACCGTGGGAGGGAAAGAGCCCGCCGGACTGGGCAAGGATGCGCTGCTCGACTTCCGGGCGGAGCTGACCCTTGACGGCGAGCCCCTGACCGAGGCGGAGGCGAAGACCCTGCTGGCGTCGACGACCGGCCTCGCCCTCTTGCGCGGTCAGTGGGTGGAGGTCGATCCCGAACGGCTGCAGCACACCCTCGACCGATTTCGCGCCGCCGAAGGTCTGGCCAGAGAGGGTGGCCTCGGATTCGCGGAAGCGATGCGAATGCTCGCGGGCGCGGACATAGCCGGGACGCTGGGAGACGATGCGCACCGCACCGATGCAGACTGGTCGGCGATCTCGGCCGGGCCATGGCTCGCCGAGCGTCTTGCCGGTCTCCGCTCACCCGAGGGCCTCGCGCGAGTTCACCCCGGGCGCGCTCTGCGCGGGACTCTGCGCCCCTATCAGGAGGCCGGAGTTCGATGGTTGCACCTTCTTTCCGAAATGGGTCTCGGCGCCTGCCTGGCCGACGACATGGGCCTGGGCAAAACGATCCAGGTGCTGGCGCTCATGCTGGTGCAGCGCAGGGAGGCGGTGGCGCCGGCTTCGCGGCGGCCAAGTCTGCTGGTGGCGCCCGCCTCGCTGCTGGCTAACTGGGCGGCGGAGATTGAACGCTTCGCGCCGGACCTGAAGGCTCGCATTGCGCACACCTCCGCGATGTCGTCCACAGCACTTGCCTCGCTGTCGTCCGAAGAAGTCTCAACCGCGGATCTGGTGATCACGAGTTATGGCTCATTGCTGCGCGTTCCGTGGCTGAAGTCCACGACCAGCGACCTCAACATCCTCGACGAGGCGCAGGCCATAAAGAACGGGGCGGCGAAGCAGACGCGCGCGGTGAAGGCCCTCAAGTCGCGGGCGCGCATAGCGCTCACCGGCACCCCTATCGAAAATCGACTGAGCGATCTCTGGTCGCTCTTTGATTTTCTGCTGCCGGGCCTGCTCGGTTCCCAGAGGGAGTTCGCGCGTTATGCGAAGCGCATCGCCACCGGCCCCGCGGGTTCCCACGGACCGCTGCGCGAGCTGGTGCGGCCCTACATCCTGAGGCGGCTCAAGACCGACAAGAACGTCATCGCCGATTTGCCCGAGAAGACCGAGGTGAAGGCTTATTGCGGGCTCGCTCGTCTTCAGGCGGCGCTCTACGAGGAGAGTGTCAAGGAACTCGCCTCGCTCATCGCTGACGCCGAGGGAATGAAGCGGCGCGGCCTGGTGCTCGCGTTCCTCGTACGCTTGAAGCAGATCTGCAATCATCCGTCCATGTGGCTCGGAGATGGAGGGTGGGGTGAGAAGGACAGCGGCAAGCTCGCGCGCCTGAGGGAGCTCACCGAGGTCGTGGCGGCCAAACAGGAAAAGATGCTGGTCTTTACCCAGTTCAAACAGGCGACGGAGCCACTGGCCTCGTTCCTGGCGAGTGTGTTCGGCCGCCCAGGACTGGTCCTCCACGGTGAGACGGCGGTGAAGAAGCGCCAGGATCTGGTCCGGCGCTTCCAGGAAGATGAGGCGGTCCCGTTCTTCGTGCTCTCGCTCAAGGCCGGCGGCACCGGCCTCAATCTGACCGCGGCCGCCCACGTCGTTCACTTCGACCGGTGGTGGAACGCGGCGGTTGAGAACCAGGCCACCGACCGCGCCTTCCGCATCGGGCAGAAGAAGAATGTGCTGGTCCACAAGTTCGTTTGCCGGGGTACCATCGAGGAGAAGATTGACGCGTTGATCGAATCGAAGAGGCAGCTTGCCAGGAACCTGATCGAAGGCGAGGCCGAGTTGGATCTCACCTCGCTCTCCGACGCGGAATTGTTGCGCCTCGTATCCCTCGATATCGGCTCGGCGGTGGTGGAATGATGCCATGAGGTATGAGTGGAGGCCGTACGTGCCCGTGGCGGTGCGAAGGGGTCAGGCCGCGCGGCAGATGGAGCGTCTGGCGAAGAAGTCAGGACGGCAGCCCGCTCCGGTGGTGCTCGATGGCCGCAGGATCGCAACCACCTTCTGGGGAAAGGCGTGGTGCGACAATCTCGAGAGCTACAGCGACTACTCGAACCGGCTTCCGCGCGGACGCACCTACGTCCGCAACGGATCGGTGGTCGATCTCGTGCTCACTCCCGGGAAGGTAACCGCCCGGGTGAGCGGTTCGGATCTGTACAAAGTGGAGGTCGCGGTGACGCCGCTCGCCAAGGCCAGGTGGAAGGCGCTCTGCGCAGACAGCGCAGGCGCCATCGATTCAGTCGTGGAGCTTCTGCAAGGCCGCTTCGCCAAAGGTGTGATGGAGCGCATGTGTCAGCCGAAGACCGGGCTCTTCCCCGCTCCTTCGGAGATGAGCTTCTCGTGCAGTTGTCCCGACTGGGCCTCGATGTGCAAACACGTGGCGGCCTCGCTTTATGGCGTGGGGGCCCGCCTCGACCGGTCCCCGGAACTCTTCTTCACGCTTCGCCAGGTGGATGAGAAGGACCTCATCACCCAAGCCGGCCAGGCCCTGGCCCGACCAGCCGCGGCCCCCGCGTCCGCGCGCGTTCTGAGCACGGACGGATTGGAAGAACTCTTCGGCCTCGATCTGGGGCCCGCGGCGGCTCCTCCCGACAAGCCGGCCCGAAGGCCTCTGAAGAAGAAGAAGGCGATTGGGGGAAAGAAGGCCGCCGCGCCCCTGGGCTCCCGCGTGAAAGCGGCGGCAGGGCCCTTGAGAAGGCGACCAAGGCCCCGGCTTCCGCCGGGTTGACCGAAAAAGGGGGCGGCGGCTAGAACAAGCCCCGGGCCGCGGCCATGACCGACTGGACCCACGGCTCCGGGTAGATGCCCATCACCACCGTGCCGATGGCGCAGATGAGGATGGCCAGGAACAGCGGTCCAGGGACCGCCACCGGGGTCTTCTTCTCGGGTTCTTCGACGTACATCCTTCGGCCGAGGACGAGGTAGTAGTAGAGGGCGACGATGGTGGCGACCGCGCCCAGCAACGCGAGGCCATACATGTGCTGGTCGACCACGGCGCGGAAGATGAAGAGCTTGGCCCAGAACCCGGCCACGAACGGAATGCCGCCAAGGGAGAGCAGGAAGACGAGCAGGCTGAGGGCGAGGACGGGCGAGCGCTGGGCCAGGCCGCGGTAGGCGCTCATCGCCTCGGAGCCTTCCGATGTGCCCACCGCCTGGACCACCAGGAAGGCGCCCATGTTCCCGAACATGTACGCCACCAGATAGAACAGAACCATGCCCACACCCGATGCCGACATGGCGGCGAGGCCCATCAGCATGTAGCCGATGTGGGCGACGCCGGAGTACGCGAGCATGCGCTTGACGTTGGTCTGGGGAATGGCCATGAGGTTGCCGGCCACGATGGTGAGTCCGGCCAGGGCCGACACGAGCGGGACCCACACAAGGGCGGCGCCGCTGGCGCCTTCGAGGTAGAGGCGGAAGATGACGATGAAACCCGCGGCCTT
>JAQBHL010000089.1:0-8014 GCA_032127745.1 Acidobacteriota bacterium | reverse complement strand
AGCACGGCGGGTCGCTGTTCACGCTGGTCTTCGGGCCCGGTTCAATGCTCTTCAACAAGCGGGATCTGCGGGAGCTGATCGGCACCCTCAAGTGGTTCGTGGGGGCGGGCCCGCGCCCGCGCTACGGGCGCTGGACCTACTGGGAGAAGTTCGACTACTTCGCGGTCTTCTGGGGGATCTTCATCATCGGCTCGACCGGGCTCATGCTGTGGTTCCCGGTTCTGTTCACCACGGTTCTGCCCGGCTGGCTCATCAACGTCGCCACCATCATTCATTCCGACGAGGCCCTGCTCGCCACCGGCTTCATCTTCACCGTGCACTTCTTCAACACTCACCTCCGGCCCGAGAAATTCCCGATGGACACCGTGGTGTTCACGGGGCGGATGTCGGTGGCGGAGTTCAAGCGAGACAAGCCCGCGGAGTACGACGCGCTGGTGGCTTCGGGGAAGCTCGAGGAGAACCTGGTCGAGCCGTACCAGCCCGTGGTCATCCGGACGATCCGGGCCTTTGCCTGGACCGCGCTGGCGATCGGCACGCTGATCGTGCTCTGGATCGTCTACGCGATGGTGTTCGCCTATCGATAGGAACCGGAAGGAGATTTCCAAATGGTGGTCCTGATTGTGCTCGTCACCTTCGTGGTCTTCATCGTGGTGGACCTGTTCCTGCGCGTGACCATGAAGAGGCTGGAGGAGAGCAAGCTCCGCCGGGCGCGGGAGGAGGCCCTGGAAGTCGGATTGCGGCTGGACTTCACGGACGAGGCCAAGAGCCTCAAGCGGGTCGAGGTCGAGAATCCGAAAGCCCGCATCCTGGCCGTGGACGACGAAGCCATCGTGCTCGACAGCTTCCGCAAGATCCTGGTGGTGGCCGGCTTCTCGGTCGACACGGTGTTGACCGGCCCCGAGGCCCTGGGCCTCGTCCGCAAAAACCACTACGACTTCGTCTTTACCGACTTCAAGATGCCGGACATGGACGGTGTGGAGGTGACCAAGGCAGTCAAGCATCTGCGCCCGGACGTGGACGTGATCATGATCACCGGCTACGCCAGCATCGAGTCCGCGGTGGAAACGATGAAGCATGGGGCCATGGACTACGTTCAAAAGCCCTTCGCCGAGGACGAGCTGGTCGATCTGGTCAACAAGCTCGTTTTCCGCCGCCAGGCCCGTCTGGAAAAGGAGATCGAGCCATCGATTCGTCTCGTCACCCCCTCGGTGCGGGAATCCGAATCCCGGCATGAGGTCAACGTCCCGGCCGGGATCTTCGTTTCCAACTCCCACAGCTGGGTCGGGGTCCACATGAACGGCCTCGTCCGCCTGGGCATCGACGACTTCACCCAGAAGACTCTCGGCCGGATCGACTCCGTCGAGCTGCCGGTAAAGGGCAAGAAGATTCGCAGGGGAGAGGAGCTGTTCGTGCTCCGGCATGGGAATCACCGGCTGGCCGTGCCGTCGCCGGTGAGCGGCCGGGTTATCGGTGTCAACACCGAACTTCATGAACGGCCGGAGCTCATCGGGCTCAAGCCCTACGAGTTGGGCTGGGTCTGTGCCATGGATCCGAGCGATCTGACCGGCGATCTTCGCGAGCTCAGGATCGGTGCCGACGCCGTGTCCTGGTATCGCGAGGAGATCGACCGCTACGGGGAACTGATCCGAACCGCCCTGCGCGCGCGAGAGAGCGAAGGAAAGGGTGTCCGAAACGGCAACGGTGATGGATTGGACGACGTGACCTGGGAGGTGTTCGAGCGCGCATTTGTCGGACGTTAGTGTGAACCGCGGGCGGGCTGCGGATTTGAGCGCACCGAGGTGTGATCATGAAGATGCGAACCACTTGCCTGGCCGCCCTGCCGGCGTTGACGTTACCGCTGATGTCCTGCATGAGATCGTCGTATGAGAGCCCGAACGCGCCAGGGACACTGGCCGCGACCGCGGCCACCAGCCAGGGGGCCGCTGCCGGCTTGCCCGCGAAAGACTGGGCGCCGATGGGCCCGGCCACCTTTCCGCATGACAGACACGTCGCGGAGTTCGAGATCGAATGCGCGACCTGCCACCACGAGACGAATGCCCAGCCCCTCTCCATTCCCCACCCGGACTACTTTGACGACCTCTGGATCGACTGCAGTATCTGCCACCACAAAGCCGGCGCGGTTGCCCTCGAGTCGCAGGCCTGCTCGACCTGTCACCACCCCCAGAACGGTGACATCGCCGACGAAACCCTGAGCGCCAAGGTCGTCATTCACAAAAACTGCTGGTCCTGCCATGAAGTCGGCACCGGCGCCGCCGCCAGTGCGACCTGCAAGACCTGCCACCCGGCCAGGAGCTGATCATGGATAGACGATGCTTTCTGAAAACGAGTGGCGCGATCGGCGCTACCCTCGCGTGCGGAAGCGCACACGCTGCCGACACCCCCGCGGCGACGGAGTTCGTGGGCGTTCTGGTCGACACCACCCGCTGCATCGGCTGCCGGGCCTGCGAGGTGGCCTGCGGCCAGGCCAACGGAATGCTGGTGCCCGAGGTGGAGACCGACCAGGCACTCGAGCAGGAGCGCACCACGAGCGAAAAGCAGTGGACCGTGGTCAACCGTTACCAGACGGAGAAGGGCGACGTGTTCGTCAAGAAACAGTGCATGCACTGCTGGCAGCCCGCGTGCACCGCGGCCTGCCTCACCAACGCCATGTTCAAGACCAAGGAAGGGCCGGTGATCTGGCGCGAGAACAAGTGCATGGGCTGCCGGTACTGCATGGTTTCGTGCCCGTTCGACATCCCGAAGTTCGAGTACAACGAGTGGAACCCGGACATTCAGAAGTGCACCATGTGCTACGGAAGACTCCAGGAGGGGAAGAGGCCCGCGTGTGTGGAGGCTTGCCCGGCGGACGCGCTCATGTTCGGGCAGAAGCGCGACCTGATGGAGATCGCCCGCGTTCGAATCTACAACCACCCGCGCCAGTACGTGCATCACATCTACGGCGAGCACGAAGTGGGCGGGACCGGCTGGCTCTACCTTGCCGCCGTACCGTTCGATCAAATCGGATTCCGCACGGACCTGGGAACCACGCCCTACCCGCAGTACACGCGTGAGTTCCTCTACGCGGTCCCGGTGATCTTCTTTGGGTTGCCTACGCTGCTGGTCGGCCTGAAGCTGCTTGCTGATGGTGCCGGGGAAGCCAAGGACGACGAGGCCTGAGATGAACGGCAACACCAACGTCGCTACTCGCCCCCCCAACCCTCTTCTCTTCATCCTGCAGGAGCTCAAGCCCCGCCCCCCCTTCCTGACTCCGTTCAACGTGATCTCCGTCCCGGTCATTCTCGTGGGACTGGTCATCCTGGTGGTTCGCTTCACCCAGGGACTGGGATCGGTGACCAATCTCAATCAGCAGTTCCCCTGGGGCTTCTGGATCGGCTTCGACGTGGTGACCGGCGTGGCCCTGGCCGGGGGAGCGTATGTGATCACCTTCGTGGTCTACGTAATGAAGGTGGAGCGCTACCACGCCATTGTGCGGGTGACGGTGCTGAACGGTTTCCTCGCCTATGTCTTCTACGCGGGCGCGCTCATGCTCGATCTGGGGAAACCCTGGCACATCATCAACCCCATCATCGGCAACTCCTTCGGGTACAACTCGGTTCTCTTCCTCGTGGCCTGGCATTTCCTCCTGTATATGACCGCGGAATTCATCGAGTTCTCGCCCGCGGTGGCGGAGTGGCTGGGCGCCCGCAGAATCCGCAGACTCATGAAGTCCCTCACCGTGGGGGCGGTGATCTTCGGCATCACTCTCTCCACTCTGCACCAGTCCGGATTGGGCGCTCTCTTCCTGATGGCCAAGGGGAAGATTCACCCCCTGTGGTACACCGAGTTCATCCCCATACTCTTCTTCGTGTCGAGTATTTTCGCCGGCCTGTCGATGATCATCGTCGAGGGCACGGTCAGCCACCGCGTGCTGAAAGACCACATGGACGCGGAGCACGGCGAGTTCGACAAGCTCATCTTCGGCCTTGCCCGAGGTGCCGCCGTGACCATGTTTGCCTACTATTTCTTCAAGGCGCTCATATTCATTCACGAGCACCACTGGGATCTGATGGGCGACTTCTGGGGATACTGGTACCTGGTCGAGATCGTTGGCCTCACCTTGGTGCCCTGTTTCATGTTTGCCTATGGCGCACGCCACCGCTCCCTCGGGATCATCCGGGCGGCCGCGGTGCTAGCGCTGGTCGGAGTGGTCCTCAATCGGTTGAACATCTCCCTGATCGCCTTCAACTGGTTCGTTCCCAACCACTACTACCCGTCCTGGCAGGAGCTGTGGATGACCCTGAGCGTGGTCTTCGCTGAGATCTGGGTCTTCAGGTGGGTCGTCTCGCGTATGCCGGTGCTGCGCAAGGCGGAGGGATTCGATTAGCAGGGCCGCCCTCGATCAGGCGCCGCTCAGCCGGGAGTGACACATGGAGTCATACACCTACGTCAATATCTTCGAAACCAAGGGGCTCGAATACCTGCTGCTCTTGTGCTTCCTGATCATGTTCGTCCTCCTGCTCAGGTATCTCGCCGGCCCGGCCAAGAAGCAGTGACATGACCGCGAAGATAAGCCACAAGCTCATCACCGGAGTGGCGGGTGTGGCCATCGTCATCATCGGGATCTTCGCCTATCTCATTCTCGATTCTCAGCAGCGCCTGCTCCTTGGCGATCTCGAGCGGAGCGCCAATCAGCTGAGCGCCACCATCAAGAGCAGCACCCGCGACGACATGATGCTGAACCGGCCCGAGGCGGTGCATCGGATCATCAGCACCATCGGCGCCCAGGAAGGGATCGAGAAAGTCCGCATCTTCAACAAAGAGGGCAGGATCATCCTCTCCACGGACGCCCGCGATACCGGGCAGATGGTGGATAAGAAAACCGAAGCCTGTTACATGTGCCACACCGCCGACCAGCCGCTCGAAAGGGTGCCGGTCTCGCAGCGGGTCCGCACCTTCCGGACCGGCGACGGCCCCGGGACCTTCGGCATCATCGACCCCATCTACAACGAGCCGGGATGCTGGCAGAGCGCGTGTCACGCCCACTCCGAAAACCAGACCGTGCTGGGGGTGCTGGACATCACCATGTCCATGGCGGAGGTGGAGCACGCGGCGCGCAGCGGGCAGGTGCGCCTGCTGACCTTTGCCCTCATCGCGGTGGCCGCCACCAGCCTCATGATCTACTGGTTGGTCGGGCGCATCGTGCTCCAGCCGGTGCGGAAGATCGTGGCCGTCACCCGGAAGGTGGCGGATGGGGATTTGTCGCAGAAGGTCGAGGTGAGGAACAAGGATGAGATCGGGAAGCTGGCCCAGTCCTTCAACGACATGATGCAGAAACTCGCGGACGCCCAGCGCCAGCTGCTGCAGGCCAACAAGCTCGCCTCCGTAGGGAGGCTGGCGGCCGGGGTCGCCCACGAGATCAATAATCCGCTCACCGGTGTTCTGACCTATTCGAGCTTTCTGCTCAAACGCGCCGAAAAGGATTCCGAACTCAAGGAGGACCTCGAGGTGATCGTGCGCGAAACCAAGCGCTGCCGGGAGATCGTCAAGGGCCTGCTCGATTTCTCCCGCCAGTCTGTTTCGGAACCGCGCCCCATGCAGATAAACGAGATCGTCCGGGACGCCTGCCGCGTGGTGAAGAACCCCTTGTCGATGCAGAAGACGAAGATCGACCAGAAGCTCGAGCTAGACCTGCCTTTGGTCAATGCGGACGCGAACCGGATGGAGCAGGTGCTGGTCAACCTGCTCGTCAATGCCGGTGACGCCATGGAGGAGGTGGGCGGAATCATCACCGTAACCACGGATCTGGTCATGAACGCCGACCTTCCGGCCGGACGGGATGGGACCGGAGACGCGGTCCGCATCCGGGTGAGTGACATCGGCTGCGGGATCGAGGCGAAGGACCTCGACAAGATCTTCGAACCGTTCTTCACCACCAAGGGAACGCGCGGAAACGGCCTTGGCCTCGCGATTGCATGGGGCATCATTGAGCGGCACGGCGGCCGTTTGACGGTCGACAGCGAGGTGGGGAAGGGAACCACCTTTACCATCTTCCTGCCCCTGGCCAAGCCGTTGGACGTGGAGTCGCGGAACCGGCCCCTGCCATGACGGAGAGACTGAAGATCCTGGTCGTCGACGACGAACAGGTCGTCCTCGACTCGGCGAGGAAGATCCTCGATTCCGATTCCCTGCAAGTGCTCACCGCCCCGGATACGGAAGCGGCGTTATGGATGTTGTCGGCGGAGGCGCCGGATATCGTGATCAGCGACCTTGTGCTTCCGGGGGCTTCGGGCATGAAGTTGCTCGAAATGGCCTCCGAGCAGGACCCCGGCCTTCTCATCATCATCACCACCGGCTACTCAACGGTCGAAAACGCGGTGGCCGCTCTGAAGCACGGTGCGTTCGATTTTCTTCCCAAGCCTTTCACCTGTGACGAGCTTCTGAGTTGTGTCGCCCGAGCCGGCCGCGCGGTTGAGCTGCGTCTCACCTTGGGCGCACCGAGGCCCGGCCTGGGCCATCGCGGCGATTCTCACCTCGGCCGGCAGACCTGGGCTCGGCCGGAAAGAGACGGAACCGCGATACTGGGGGTGACGGATTTTCAGCTCCAGACCGTCGACCGCATCGAAAGGGTCGAGTTGCCCGATGTCGGCGCTGAACTTCGCCAGGGCGGGCGACTCGTGGGCCTGCTCACCAGGGACGGGTTGGCGCACAATCTGTGGTCTCCGCTGGGGGGGCGGGTACTGGCCGGCAACGACGGGTTGCGGGACCGGCCGGAATCCCTGCGCGACGACCCCGAGGGTGCGGGCTGGATTGCACGCATCCTTCCCGTCGATCTGGCCGGGGAACTGCCCAACCTGATCGAGTTCTGAAGGCTCCTCCCCGCGAAGGTGGAGCCGCGCCCGATTTCCCGGCAGGGAGGCGGAAACTACGTGCCGACCTGAACCGTCCTCCCCTGCGGTTTCACGATCGGAGCGGTCAGGTGGAGGATGCCTTCCTTGTACTCGGCCTTGACCTTGTCCGGGTCGATCGGTTCGGGAAGATGAATGGCCCTGAAGTACTGAACCATTCCGTCCGAGGTGGTCGCTGCCTCGGCCGCGGTGACGTTTTCAGACTTGGGCCTGGCTCGCTCGGCGGTGATGAGCAAATCCTCGGCGGTCACCTTTACGTCGACTTTCTTCGGGTCCGCGCCCGGGAGCGCAGCGTCGATCTCGAACCGGCCGTCCGCCTGGCGGAGCAGGATGTTCGGTTGGGGAAAGAGTTCCCGCTCCGCCCGGAACCAGTCGTCGAGGTCGGCGCTGAACTGGTTGGCGTGGCTCTGAAAGAGTTCGAACGCCCGCCGGGCGACTATCTCCTGACGCAGCATGATGTCGTCGATAATCGAATTCGTATCGGTGATTGAGATCGAGGCCTTGGTCATGTTGTCCTCCGTTGATATTAAGAGCGGCCGTCCCCTTCCTTCCCGCTGGCAGGCTTGTGGCCGCCCGGGCTGAGAAACGGACCGCGGTGGTTTGTTCAAGTTCACCGCCTCTCCGGCATTAGGCTGAAGCTCAAAGGCGTCGAGTTGCCCTCCGTGAAGACGACTTCTCGAAGACGACTGGAGACCGAGTCCGAGCGGAGGAGATCAGCCGCCGTCCACATCCGCTGGAGGGGCATGCCGCGGCGGCCGACCGTCCGAACTTAGCCGGGCCCCTTCCACGAAGGGCACCTTGCCACCTGATCGAAAGCAAGTCGCGTGCCTCCACCCAGCGATGCGCCAAGCTGCGTGTTTTCCGAAGTGACCACGCCCCTCTTCGCACAACGTTCGCACCGTCCAGAAAACTTTGCGCTCAAGCCCCTCTTGGAGTTCGGGGAGGGATGAGCGGGCGAGGTCCCAGGTCGGATCAGAGGCGGAGGCTAATGGGGCGAACGCTCGCCGCTTCTCACATCACCTCGTGGCAAAGATCGCAGTCCTGCCGGATGACCTTGCCGTCGCTCGACTTGTGGCTGTCGTCGTGGCAGCGGAAGCAGCCCGGGAACT
>JAQBHL010000088.1:0-6608 GCA_032127745.1 Acidobacteriota bacterium | reverse complement strand
CGGGTCAACGCCGACGCTGTGGCCGAAGGCGACCCCGATCCGGCCTACCTGGCCTACCTCGAAGAGGGCAACGACATCGGAGGCATCGACTCCGGCTTCCTGGTCAAGTCCGCGCGCCTCACCGTGGTCGACGTCACCCAGGCGAACAAGACGGAGACCTACATCAATCCCAACACCGGCCTGCCCGAGCTGCTCAACGACCGACCGCCCCTGGTGCTGCGCGCCCTCGTCCCCGTGCCCGGCGGCTCGCCCTTCCCGGTCACGGTGATCGTGAATCACCTGCGTTCGCTGAACGGGGTCGACGACGTGGTCGACGGACGGGTGCGCGCCAAACGCGCGGCCCAGGCCGAGTCGCTGGCCAATCTGGTGCAGGCGCACCAGGCCGCGGGCGAGCGCGTGGTCTCGCTGGGCGACTACAACGCCTACCAGTTCAGCGACGGTTACGCGGACGTCGTGGGCACGGTCATCGGCAATCCCACCCCCGCCGACCAGGTGGTGGTGGCGAGTCCCGATCTGGTGGAGCCCAATCTCACCGACCTCGTCGATACCCTGCCCGCCGACCAGCGTTACTCCTACTCGTTCGACGGCAGCGCCCAGGTTCTCGATCACGTGCTCATCAGCGCTTCGCTGGCCCCGCGCCTCAGCCGCTTTCACTATGCCCGCAACGACGCCGACTTCCCGGAGTCGTATCGGAACGACGCCACCCGTCCCGAGCGGCTCTCCGATCACGACATGCCGGTGGCCTACTTCATGCTGCCGGGCGCGCCGGTGATCACCCTGCTGGGTTCGAATCCGATGAATGTGGAGTGCCATGGCGGCTTCATCGATCCCGGGGCCACCGCCTTCGATGACGAACTTGGCGACATCACTTCGTCGATCACCGTCACCGGCAGTGTGGACGCGAACACCGTGGGGTCGTACACGTTGACCTACACGGTCAGCAATCCCTTCTACACCACCACGGTGAGCCGCACGGTGAACGTGGTCGACACCACCCCGCCCGTCCTCACTCTGGTCGGTGCGAGTTCGGTGATCCTGGAGCTGGGCGATGCGTTCACTGACCCAGGCGCCACCGCCGAGGACACCTGCGCCGGCAACCTGACCTCGTCGATCGTGGTGACCGGCAGCGTCAACACCGCGGTCGTGGGCTCATATCCCCTCGTCTACACGGTGAGCGACGGCTACAACACCACCCAGGTCACCCGCACGGTCGCGGTGGCGGACACCACCGATCCCGACATCACCGCCGTCAGTCCCTCGCCGCATGTCCTCTGGCCGCCCAACGGCCGGCTGATTCCGGTGACCGTCAGGGTGAGCGTCACCGATCTTTCGGGCGGCGCGGTGTGCCGGATCACCGGCGTCTCGAGCGACGAGCCGGCCCGCCGGCACGACGAGGATCATGGCGCCGGCGACTGGCGGATCACCGGAGACCTGACCCTGCTGCTGCGCGCCGAGCGCGATGGCCGGGGCGACGGGCGCACCTACACCATCACCGTGACCTGCCGGGACGCTTCGGGCAATGAAGCCTCGGGTACGGGAACGGTGATCGTGCCCCACGATCGCGGCCGTGGCGGTCCAGGTGGCCGCGGACATCACGACGGAGACGGCTGCGAGAAGAAACACCACGACAAGCCGCGCGCGAAACGCGGAAGACACTAAGCAGTCATTGCGAGCCGTGGACGGCCTTCGGCCGTGGCGTTTGGGAGAACCCCCACCCCCGTCACCCCGGCGAAAGCCGGGGCCCAGGCCGATCAAAAGTGCACGGAATGGGCCTTTCTCGCATGGGTCTCGCAGCAGCCTTCGCGATGAAGGCTGTGGGTTTCTGCAAAAGGTGAAATCCGGAGGACGTGCGCAGATCGCAGTGACGGAAAAGCGCTGTAATCAGGCGAGTTCGTAACGCGCCTTGCCATTCAGGCGCCAGGGCTTCTAGTTCTTCTTCGCCCGTTCTTCCTTCTGCTTGTCCACCATCGCGGCCACGTCGGCGAGGAGCTTCTTGGCATCGTAGACGATGCCGTCCTTGATCGTGTACGTGACACCGCCCTTCCAGTCCTCCTTGCCGGTCTTCTCGTTCAGGTACAACGCCCCGTTGCCGTAAAGGGTTTTGAAGTTCTGGAGCGGATTCTCCGGGACGATGACGAGATCGGCCAGCAGTCCCTCCCGCACCACTCCGAACTCGATCGCCTTCTTCTTGGGCTCGTGCAGGGTCATGGCGCCGTTCATGGTGGCGGCCTGGATGACCTCCAGGGGATGGAAGCCCGCTTCCTGCAGCATTTCCAGCTCGTTCACGTAGCCCCAGCCGTAGGTCTGATAGATGAAACCGGAATCCGACCCGGTGGTCACGCGCCCGCCCATCTTCTTGTAGTCGTTCATGAGCCTGAACCACACCTGATAGAAGTTCCGCCAGGTCACCTCATCGTCGGTGGTCCAGTCGTACCAATAGGCGCCGTGGTTCACGCGCGACGGCGCGTAGAAGTCCATCAGCGAGGGCAGGGTGTACTTGTCGTGCCAGGGGGCATACCGGAACTTCATCAGGTCGCGGCCCGCGGAGTAGATGGTGAAGGTGGGATCGAAGGTGGTGCCGAGCTTCAGATGCTCCTCAAGGTACGCCTTCCACTCCGGGCTGCCCTGAGGATAGATCTTGTCCCACAGCCGCGCGACCTGGCCGAAGCGCATGTATTCGTCGGCGCTGTTCTGGCCCACCGGATAGGGCTGAACCACGTAGTCCTTGAGCAGCGATTCGAGATGGCCGTAGAAGTGGGTGACCGTGCCGAGCCCGAGGCGCGCGGCCTGGATCGCATTCATGTGCGCGACCCCGAATTGGTCGAGATGGGCCACCGAGCCCAGGCCGAGCTTCTTCGCCTCGTCGAGCAGGGCGCCCATGATTTCGGGCCGGAAAGCGCCGAGCTTCAGGCCATCGATGCCCTGGCTCGCGGCCCAGCGCACGTATTCGCGCGCCTCTTCGGGGGTGCTCGGCTCGGGCTTGCCCCAGCCGGTGCCGAAGAACTGATAGTTGAACATCCGCGGGGCCACGATTTCGTTCGTGGCGCTGCGCTTCTGCTCGCTCGAGGCCAGGGGCTGGCCGGCCAGGGGCACGCCCCGCACCGTGGTGACCCCGTGGCCCATCCACAGTTTGTACGCGTATTCAGCCTCTTCGTTCTGCGCCTTGCTGCCGGCATGAACATGCGCATCCACGAAGCCGGGGAGGACATACAGTCCCGTCGCGTCGATCTCGAAGTCCGCCTTCTTCGGATCGCGATCGGCCTTGAGAGGAAGGCCGGGTGTGCCCGCGGAGCGCACCGCCTTGATGTGGTTGCCTTCGATGACGATGTCGACGGGCCCGCGCGGCGGACCCCCGGTGCCGTCGATCAGCAGGCCGCCCCGGATCACCATGGTCTTGAAGGGCCCCTTGCCCTCGTCGGCGCGCCGGTGGGGCGCGGGCTTCAGGGTTTCGGGTTCTTCTGGATCCTGGGCAAAGGCGCTCAGGCTGAATGCGGACAGGGCAAGGGCAATGAGTGTGTGGGGCAGTCTTCGCATGAATGACCTCGAGTTTGTGGAGTCTTCGGGACGAGATTGAAGGTCGCCCCCTCGTGTAGCCCGATGCTACCGTCTAATCCTCGGCCCCGATGCCGGCCGCCAGAAGAGTATCCACAGGCTGCTATGGCTCCCGCGTCTCCTGGAAGCGCAAATCGGCGATCCAGGCCAGGCTTGTCGCCCCCGGTGTTGTCGCTGTCCGCGCCGACGGAAATGCCGATCAGGGGCGGCACCACGCCGCGGCTCTCTTCCCGGAACGACTCGAGAAGGTCGCGACCGAGGTCGCGGCTTTCGTCCTGCGCGAGACTTCTTCTGCTTCTCGACCATCGCGGCCACGTCGGCCAGCAGCTTCTTCGCGTCGCAGACGATGCCGTCCCTGATCGTGTACTTCACCCCGCCCTTCCAGTCTTCCTTGCCCGTTTTCTCGTTCAGGTACAAAGCACGGTGGCCGTAAAGGGTCTTGAAGTTCTGGAGCGGATTCTCCGGGACGATCACGAGGCCGGCGAGAAGTCCGGCCCGCACTCGATCGGCTTCTTCCCGGGCTCTGACAACGTGAGGCCACAGCTTGTAGGCGTACTCGGCCTCTTCGTTCTTGGGCTTGCTGCCGGCATGCACGTGCGCGTCCACGAAGCCCGGCAGGATGTACATGGAGGTGGCGGTCGGCCCTGAGTGGGAGGCCCGGCGTGCCCGCGGAGCGGACGCCCTTGATGTGGTTGCCTTCGATGACGATGTCGACCGGGCCGCGAGGCGGACCGGGGGGTCGAATTCAGCCCCCATTTCACCGAAGTCTGTGTCGAATGTCACACGGTTCGGAGATCGCGCGGATGATGGTCGCCAACAGGGCGCAAAATGGGGACGCGGTGGAATCGGTATCCCGGCCGCCGAAACGATCCAAATGCTTGAAATCATCGCCATGTCCCTGCTCATCCTCTGGGTGCTCGGCCTCGTGACCGGGTTCTCCCTGGGCGGCGCCATTCATCTTCTCTTGCTCGAAGCCGGCGTGGTCCTCCTGATCGAGCGTTTGTCCGCGTCGAGAGCCGGCCTCGGTTTGAGGTCAACCCGCCGCCATACCCTGATTCCCACGCCCCACTCCCGGGCGCCGAAGGGCGGCATTCCGCTGAAGCCCCGCGCCACCGGCCCCTCGCGGATTGCGCTTTCACCGGCACCCCGGGGCGGGACGGGCCAGCGGCGACCGGCCCGTCCCGCCGTGGCTGTTGGCCCTCGCGCCGGGAAGGCCGCGGCGGGCTGATATCGTCCGCCGGTGAACGAACGGGCCGCGTCCTCAACCCTGGCCCACCTCAGAGGCCTCACCCCGGAAACCCTGGTGGAAGCCTTTCCGGACATCGGGTTCACGATGTCGCAGGCGCGCCGGGTGATCACCCGGCTGGTCCATCACTACGGCGACGACCTGCGCGACATCCCCGGCCTGGCGAAGCGGAAGGCCGATGCCCTGCTCGCCTCCTCACGCCTCGATCAGCTCGAAGTCACCGACCGGAGGCGGAGCGCCGTCGATCCATTCGTGAAGTATCTCTTCCGTGCCGCCGACGGTCGAGTGTTCGAAACCGTCCGGATTCCGCTTCAGCAACCGCGCTGGTCGGTCTGCGTGTCCTCGCAGGCCGGGTGCGCGCTCCAGTGCGCTTTCTGCGAAACCGGCCGCATGGGTTTCGAGCGCAACCTCGAACCCTGGGAGATCGTGGATCAGGTCCTGCGGGTCCGGAGCGAATCGCCCGAGCGCCCCGTCACCGGCGTGGTCTTCCAGGGTCAGGGCGAGCCTTTTCAGAACTACGAGAATGTGATGACCGCGGCCGACGTTTTGCGGCATCCCTGCGGCGGACGCATCGGCAGCGACCGAATCACCATCTCCACCGTCGGTCTCCTTCCCATGATCGAGCGATACATCGACGAGGGCCGCCCCTATCGTCTGATCCTGTCCCTGACCTCGGCGATCCCGGAGAAGCGGGAGTCCTTGCTGCCGGTCGCCGCGAAGTGGCCGGTGAAGGCATTGGCCGAAGCGATGAAGCGTCTGGCCAGACGCCAGCGCAACGTGATCAGCCTCGCCTGGGTCCTGATGTCGGGCGTCAACACCGGGGCGGACGAGGCCCGTGAGCTGGGCCGCCTGTTCGGGGGCGAGCGAGTTCGACTGTCGGTGATCGATGTCAACGACCCGGCCGGCCGGTTCATCCGCGCCGGTGATGAGGAGCGGGGCCAGTTCCTGGACGCCCTTTCCGCGAACGGCATACCCTTCGTTCGCCGTTATTCCGGCGGCCCCGACATTCACGCCGCCTGCGGGATGTTGGCGCGCCAGGTTCGAGGCGGGGAAGCGCACGCGGTCCTCTGAGCAACGGATCTGACCTCTCTCGAAGGCTCTGATCGCCGATGGCGGATTACCGGAGGGTCCGGTACAGTCTGCGGCCAGGCCACGATTGAACGGCCCCGGCATTCGTTCTTCGAGGCTCACGAAACTGAACGGCGACTCGCCGCGAAAGGGAACCTGTCATGTCGCGTCTTCCTCTTTACGTTCGCGTGCTCATCGGCGTCGCTGTGGGAACGGTTTTTGGCCTCGCCTTCGGCGAGGGCACGATCCTCTTCGGTCTCACCAACAAACATCTGGGCGATCTGGGCCTTCTGGTGATTCGCCTGTTGCGGGCCATGGCCGTGCCTCTCATCTTTTTTGCCGTGGTCGATGCCTTCGTCCGGACGGAGATCTCCGGGAAGCAAGGGCTCAAACTCGTGGCCATCTGCGCGGTCAACGTGTGCATTGCCTTCTTGATCGGCATGACCCTCATCAACGCCTTTCGGCCGGGCGAGGCCTGGAAGGACCGGCTGGCCGATATCGAGGCGGCGGCGGGAGGCCCCTCGCGCACCGCCCCCGAGGGCCTGAGCCTGGATCCCCTGAAGAACCTGGCCGGCTACATCCCCGCCAACCTGGTGGACCCTTTCCAGAAGGGCAACGGCAACGTCATCAGCGTGGTCTTCCTGGCCGTCATGATCGGGGTGTCGATGCGCCGGCTGGTCGCCTTGCAGGGTCGGGACTCCTCGGTCGCGCGCCTGGCCGACCTGGCCGAGGGTGGCTGCGA
>JAQBHL010000087.1:0-2865 GCA_032127745.1 Acidobacteriota bacterium | reverse complement strand
GCGGCGCCGGGGCCTGGAGCTCCTTCGTCGACCTGCGTTCAGTGGGAACCGAGAACGAACGACTCAAGGGCCGGCTGAGAGAAGCGGAACTGCAGTTGCTGGCCCAGAGGGCGGCGGTGGAGGAGAACGCCCGTCTGCGGGCGATCCTGGACCTCAAACCCCGTCTTCCCATGGCGACCCTTCTCGCCGACGTGGTCGCTCGGAACGCCTCTCCCTGGTTCAGAACCATCTCCATCGACAAGGGCACCGCCCAGGGCGTGTTCTACGGGGCGACCGTCCTGTCTCCTTCGGGGGTGCTGGGACGGGTGATCTCCGTGTCGGCCAATTCGGCGAACGTCCAGCTCCTCGTGGACCGGGACAGCGGGGCGGCCGTGCTGACCGAGCGCGGACGGGTGGACGGCATCGTTTCCGGGTTTCAGGATGAAACGGACGGTTCTCCCCTTCTGCTCATGAAGTACGTGCCCGGGCTGGCCGAGGTCAAGACCGGAGAAGTGGTGGTCACTTCGGGTCTTGACCGGTTGTTCGAGAAGGGTCTGGTGGTCGGCACGGTCTGGCGGGTGGCCGCACCCGCGGGTCTGTTCAAAGATGTCTGGGTTCGACCTTCCGCCTCGCCCGCCTTTGCCGAACAGGTGTTCGTTTCGCTGGTGAAGGCGGATCGTGAGACGAGCCCGCCCCAATGAAGGCGAATCTCATCGCTCTGGGAATCCTGGTCCTCTCGCTGCTCCTGCAGAGTGGGCTCAGTCTGTTCCTTCCCATCAGTGCGTATATGGATCTTCCCCTTGTGGTCGCCACCTGGTTCGCGCTCTCCCGGGGGGAATTGCTGGGCATGGTGGGCGGATCCTTGTCGGGATGGTTCTCCGAGGCTCTGTTCGGCCGGGGGATCAAGGGCGTTTCCGGCCTGATCCGGCTTGTCCTCGGCTTCGGACTCGGTCTTCTGGGATCGCGTTTTCTGGTCACCGGGGCCATCCCTCGTTTCTCTCTTCTCCTCACCGTCACCGTCATCGACACCCGGGCCTTCGAGTGGATCGCGCCAGCTTTCGGGCTGTCGCCGGTGCAGTACTCGCCGGCGGCCATGACGGTGCGTGGCTCCATCAATGCCACGGTGGGACTGGTCCTGTTCGCGCTGTTCGAAAAGCAGCGGGCGAGGACGGCATGAAGATCTACGAAGACCTGCGCTCGACCCAGAACCGGCTCGACGGACTTCAAAACGGGCTGCTGCTCGTGGTGGCGGTGCTCCTGCTTCAGTTCTGGCTCCTTCAGGGCGTGAACTCGAAGCACTATCGCGATCTCGCCGAGAACAACCGCATCAGAACCCTGAGCATTGCCGCACCCCGGGGCGTCCTCACCGATCGCAACGGAAACATCCTGGCCGAAAACAAGCCTGCGTTCAAGATCGTGGTGACCATGGGCCCTTCGTCCGGATCGATAGAGGAGATCTCCCGGGCCCTGGCCTCCCTGCTCGACCTGGATGAGGAAGAGATCCGGCAGAAGCTCAGCAAGCCCCGAGCGGCCTACCAGCCGGTGACGATCAAGACGAAGGCCTCTTTCGAGGACGTGGCCGCGGTCGAGGCCCGGCGTCTGGAGATGCCGGAGGTGAGCGTGGAGGTGGTCCCGGTTCGTTCCTACCCAAGGGCGGAGAGCGCCGCTCACGTGGTGGGCCGAGTGGGAGAAGTGACGGACCGGCAGCTCAAGCAACCCGCCTTCGCAGACTTCGAACCCGGCCGGGTGGTGGGTCAGTCGGGGCTCGAGGCTCTCTACAACGAGGCTCTCACCGGGAGAGACGGTTTGCGCCGCGTGGTCGTCAACAGCCGGGGGGTCGAGGTCTCGTTGTACGAAGATCAACCGGCGCACGGGGGGGGAGCGGTGGAGCTCACTCTCTCGGCCGACCTGCAGGCGGTCATGGAGCAGGCCTTCAAGCACCAGGCCGGGAGCGCGGTGGCTCTTGATCCTTTTACCGGCGAGATCCTGGGACTGGTCTCTTCTCCCGGCTTCAATCCGAACAGCTTCAGCTCCGGGATCGAACGAACTCTGTGGGAGAGCCTGACCCGCGATCCGGAAACGCCGTTGTTCAATCGAGCGGTGCAGGGCCAGTACCCTCCGGGAAGCCTGTTCAAGGTCGTGGTCGCGGCGGCGGGACTGGAAACGGGCCTGATCACACCGGAGACAACCGTCTTCTGCCCCGGATATGCCTCCATCTACGGCCATGTCTTCAAGTGCAATCGCGCGGCCGGCCACGGCAATATCTCCTTGGGCCGGGCCCTCGGGGAATCGTGCAATGTGTACTTCTATCTCCTCGGAGCCAGGCTTGAGATACAGCGTCTGGCGGAATATGCGCGCTTGTTCGGTCTCGGTTCGGCCACCGGAGTGGATCTTCCCAACGAGGCTCCGGGGCTCATCCCCGATCCGGGATGGAAGGAGCGGGCGCTGAACGCGCCGTGGTATCCGGGGGAGACGATTTCGGTCTCGATAGGTCAGGGCCAGGTTCTGGCCACGCCTCTCCAGATGGCCCGCCTGATGGCGGTCATCGCCAACGGGGGGAAGCTGGTCCAGCCCCACATCGTGCGCCTGGTCTCGGGAAAGCCGGTGGCCTACGATCCTCCGCGATCGCTCGGGTTCAGGCCGTCCACCCTCGCGGCCATCCGCCGCGGGCTTTTCATGGCGGTGAACTCGGGCGGATCGGCCCAGCGGGCGCAAATCTCCGACCTGATCGTGGCCGGCAAGACGGGCTCCGCCCAGGTCGTTTCCTCGTCCCGGCTGAGAAAGGAAGTGGACGACCTCCAGCCACGCGCCTGGTTCGCCGGCTTCGCCCCGCTCGACAATCCCCGTATCGCCCTGGCCGTGCTCGTCGATCACGGGGGAAGCGGG
>JAQBHL010000086.1:0-5438 GCA_032127745.1 Acidobacteriota bacterium | reverse complement strand
GGGGGGAGGGGCTTCGCAGAGGCAGCTGGCCGATGAGACCGAAGAACTCGGCCGGCGGCTGGAGCGGCTGACCCGGGAAAACCCCTCCCCCGCACTCGAAGAATCGGCGAGGCGGCTGCGCGAGGCCGCCTCCGCCATGCGTCAGCGGGCCAGTGCTCCACGCGGTCAGGCCGCGGGCGGGGACACTCCTCTCGATCGCCTGCGCGAGGCTCGCAGCCTGCTCGACAAGGATCGATCGACTCGGCTGGATAGAGATCTTTCGGACTTCGGCGAAAAGGCCAGAGCGCTCAAGCGCGATCAGGAGCGCATCGCTTCCGACCTGCGCGAGCTGGCCGGCGCCGCCGATTCGCCGGGCGACGAATCGCAGGGTCCAGGGACCGCCAAGGCGGATCGCATCAAAGAGCGCAAGGACGCTCTCGCCTCGGGAGTGGCCGAACTCGAATCCCGGCTGGACCGGGTGGCCCAGGACGTGCGTCGCGAACAGAAGGAGACCTCGCGAAAGCTCCAGGAAGCGGCGAACGGGATCCGGGATTCCAAGCTGAAGGAGAAGATCCGCTACACCAAGGGCCTGGTCGATCGGGCGGGCAGCGGCGCCGCCGAAGCCTTCGAGGCCGGCATCGCGGAGTCGATCGACGCCATCGGAGACCAGATCAAGGACGCGGAACAATCCCTCGGGGCCGCGCCGGGAGAGAAGAGAGCGGAGGCCTTGGACCGCGCCCGCGAACTCGCGCGGGCCCTCGATTCGATGGAACAGCGCCTGCGCGCCCGCGGAACCTCCCCATCGCCCACCGGGCCGGCCGGGCCGTCCGAAGAATCGTCGCCCGGCGCGCCGGACGGCCGCGGGGGCCCCTCATCCGGCGACGGTTCAGGGCGCGGGGAGTCGTCGGCGGAGGGAGAAGGATCCCCGGGTTCCGGGCCCGGAAGATCCTCGCCCGCGGGCGGGGGCACTCGATCGGGCGGCGCTGGCACCGGCCTCGGCGGAGGAGGCGGAGGTCGCTTCGGCCCCGAGGAGGCGCGTCAGTTGAGGCGTGAGCTCACCGAACGGGCCGACGATGCCGAGGCCTTCCGTCAGGCGCTCGAGGACAGCGGAGTCTCGTCGTCCCAGGCGGCCGCGCTCGCGAAGCGCCTTCAGGGACTTGCCGCCGATCGGAACTTCAAGGATCCCCTCGGGCTCGCCGGCCTGACTTCTCAGGTGGCCCATGACCTCAAGATGCTCGAGTACGTCCTTCGCCGCGAGGCCGACCTCGACCGCCCCGCGCTGCAACTATCGGGCTCCGAGGAATTGCCGCCGGGGTACCGAGCCATGGTCGAGGAGTACTACCGCACCCTGGCCGGCAAGCCGAAGAAGTGACGGTCGCGTTCCGGGGTCCTCTCCGGCCCTGGTCGAAGTCCGATCTTCGCCGCGCGGCACGGGGTCAGGAACGAAGACCTCTCGGCCGCGCGACGACGGAACCGTCTGGCCGCGATCAGGCCGACTTGAGCAGCGCCTTCAGCTCGTCGGCCTTGTCCGTCTTCTCCCAGGTGAAGTCGGGCTCGTTGCGACCGAAGTGGCCGAAGGCCGCAGTCTGGCGGTAGATCGGCCGCCGCAGGTTCAACTGCTCGACCAGTCCCCGGGGCGTCAGCTTGAAGATCTGCCGCACTGCGTCAACGAGCTTCAGTTCGTCGACCTTCCCCGTGCCCTGGGTGTCGCACATCACCGACACCGGCTCGGCCACGCCGATGGCATAGGCCACCTGAACCAGGCAACGCTCGGCCAGGCCCGCAGCCACGACGTTCTTCGCGATGTAGCGGGCCATGTAGCACGCGGAACGATCCACCTTGGTCGGATCCTTGCCGGAAAACGCGCCGCCGCCATGCGGCGCGGCGCCGCCATAGGTGTCGACGATGATCTTGCGGCCGGTGAGGCCGCAGTCCCCCTGCGGGCCCCCGATCACGAACCGTCCGGTCGGATTGATGTGGTACTTGGTCTTGTCGTCGACCAGGTTGGCGGGAAGGGTGGGCCGGATGATCTTCTCCAGGACGTCCGAGCGAAGCGCCTCCGTCTTCACCCGGTCGTCGTGCTGGGTCGAAACCACCACCGCGTCGATGCGCGTCGGTTTTCCGCCCTCATACTCGACCGTGACCTGGCTCTTGCCATCCGGTCGAAGGTATTCAATTTCGCCCTTCCGGCGGGCCACGGAGAGCCTTCTCGTCAATTTGTGCGCCATCTGGATGGGAAGGGGCATCAGCTCCTCGGTCTCGGTGCAGGCGAAGCCGAACATCAGGCCCTGATCACCCGCTCCTCCGGTGTCCACCCCCATGGCGATGTCCGGCGACTGCTTGTCGATCGAGTTGATGACCGCGCAGGTCATGTGGTCAAACCCGAACTTGGCCCGGGTGTAGCCCACGTCCTCGATAGTGGCCCGGACGATCGAGGGGAGGTCGGCGTAGGCGTTGGTGGTGATCTCGCCCGCGATGAAGGCGAGACCGGTCGTCACCAGGGTCTCGCAGGCGACGCGGCTCATAGGATCCTGAGCGAGCAGGGCGTCCAGGACCGCGTCCGAGATCTGATCGGCGATCTTGTCGGGATGGCCCTCGGTGACGGATTCGGACGTGAAGAGATGGCGATGGGTGTTCATTGAACCTCTTTGATCAATTCGTTTAGCCGGATGGACGGGTGGAACCTGCTCCGCCCCGGCCCTGGATCTTACCTTCTCGGGAACGGGCGAAAGAAACCCGCAAACGACGAAGGGTTTGAGGAGGGGGCGCCTTCAGGCCCGGGGATGGAACTTGTCGAACACCTGGCGGAGACGCTCCCGGGTCACATGAGTGTAGATCTCCGTGGTCGAGATGTCGGCGTGGCCCAGCATCGCCTGCAGGGCCCGCAGGTCCGCCCCGTTCTCGAGAAGATGGGTGGCGAAGGAGTGCCGCAGGACGTGAGGGCTGAGAATCTCGGCCACCCCCGCCCTCAAAGCGTGCCGGCGCACGATCAGCCACAGGCCCATTCGCGAAAGGCCGTGGCCCGAGTGATTCAGGAACAACTCGCGGGCCTTCCCGGCCTTGAGCAGCCGCGGACGGCCGTCCTGCTCGTAGCGGAGAATGGCGGCGAGGGCACTCGATCCGATGGGCACCAGACGCTCCTTCCTCCCCTTTCCGAAGATCCGGAGCAGGCCGATCTCGGGGTCGATGTTCTCGGTCTTCAGCTTCGTCACCTCCGAGGCGCGAAGGCCGCTCGCGTACATCGTTTCCAGAATCGCCTTGTCGCGCAGCCCGAGCGGGGTCCTTAGGTCGGGTGCTTCCAGCAGGGCCTCGACCTGGGCTCGGTTCAAGAACCGGGGAAGCGGCTTGAAGGGCCGGGGGGATCGCACGTTCTCCATCGGGTCCTCCGTCATCTTCTCTTCGCGAACCAGAAACCGGTAGAAGCCTCGAATGGCATGCACCGCTCTCCCCGCGGATCGGGCCGACAGACCCGAAGCGCGGAGGTGGGCCAGGAAACCCGCCACCTCGCGGGGCTTGATGCTCTCAATCGTCTGTTCACGGCTCCCGGCCCATTCGGTGAGCTTGCGCAGGTCCAACCGATAGGCGGCGATGGTGTTGGGTGAGAGGCCCCGTTCGGCACGAAGATGGTTGAGATAGTCGGTGACCCGGGCATCTTCGACCGGGGTCGAGGGCGGAGGCGGTGCTCCCGCGGGGGTCATCGCGCGAAGCGCTGTCGGACCATGCCCAGCACGCGCGTCGCCTCGGGAACGCGAAAGAGCACGGCTATTCCGATGTAGGCGGCGGCCCCGAGGAGGACCGGGCCCAGGGCGGCTATGGCCTTGCCGGCGAGCCCAGGAACGATCGGAGTCAGCAAAGAGATGGAAAGCAGAACCACCGCGGACATCCCGCCCGCCGCCCCCAGCACCGAGCCGATGAACCTCAGGTCGACTCGTTTCAGAAGGGGCTCCGGGCCGCGATACATGAACAGGAGCATGCCTCCGTTCGCGAGGTTACCGAGCGCCATGCCCAATCCCGCGGCCACGAAGCCCATCGACTCGAAGAGCAGGCTCAAGGTGAGGAGGTTGGCCCCCACGGCCAGGAGGCTCGCGAACAGCGGCACGCGCGGTCGCTTCACCGCGTAGAAGTAGGGAATGAACACTTTGGTCGAAGCGTAGGCGACAAGGCCGATCGACATCCAGGCCAGCACCGTGGCCGTGGCCGTGGTGTCGGCGGGGAGGAAGGCTCCATGCTCGAAGATCAGGCGCACGATAGGCCGCCCCGCGCAGATCAGACCCAGCGCCGACGGCAGAGTGAGGAAGACCAGCAGTCTCAGGGCCTGGGCGATCTGAACATGGGTCTCGCCGGCACTTCCGGAAGCCACCAGTCGGGACAGGCGCGCGCCGGCCACGGTGCCCACCGCCACCCCGAACAAACCCATGGGAAGATAGAGCAGCCGGAACGCGTAGCTGAGCCAGGCCACCGCCGAGGGCTGAGTGGACGCATAGTTGCTGCTGATGAAGATGTTGATCTGTACCGCGGCGAGGCCGATGGTCGCCGGACCCATGGTGGTCAGAATGTCTCCGATCAGCGGATCCTTGAAATGGAAGTCGGGTCGAAAGCGAAAGCCCTCGCGCCTCAGCCCCGGCCACTGGACGAAGAACTGCGCCGCGCTGCCCAGCAGGGCGCCCATGGCCCACCCGTAGGCCACCTGCTCCTTCGGCAGCCCCGCTTTGTAGAGCGCGCCCGCGATCACGATGTTGACCACATTGAACAGGGCGGGAGCCAGCGAGGGCAGGGCGAACCGGTCGCGGGAGTTCAGCATGCCCATGGCCACGGCCGCGAACGAGATAAAGGGCAGAATCGGCATCATCACCTGGGTCAGCCTCGTGGCCAGTTCCGCCTTCCCGGGAATGGCGGAGAAGCCGGAGGCCAGGGCGTCCACCAGCAGGGGCGCGATCAGAATCCCCAGGCCGCAGAGAAAGGTCAGGATGATGGCGAGCAGGGTGAGCAGTCGTCGCGCCAGGGCGAATCCGCGCTCCGCGCTCTCATGATCGGCCCTCGAATAGGCGGGAATGAAGGCCGCGGAGAGCGCGCCTTCCGCGAACAGATCCCGCAGGAGATTCGGGATTCGAAATGCGATCAGATAGGCCTCGGCCGGAGCCGAGGTGCCGAGGGTCAGGGCCAGGAGTTGCTCCCGCACCAGACCGAGAAGGCGGGACACCAGAGTGGCGAGGGACAGCATGGCCGTCTTGGCCGCAAAGTCCGAGCGCACCGAGGGTTCGTGGTTCTCCTCGGTTTCAGGTAGACTCACTGGCTCACAAGCTCGAAGCAGCGGGATTTTGCCCGCACAAACACAGGGTTTAGGGACAGAAGAGGTTTATCAGCGTGGCGAATCACGACTCCGCACTCAGGCAAATGCGCCGCTCGCGCAAGAAGCGCGCAATCAATCGGGCCAATACGGCCCAGCTTAAGACTCAGGT
>JAQBHL010000085.1:0-35027 GCA_032127745.1 Acidobacteriota bacterium | reverse complement strand
TAGCGCAGCGAGTCCATGGAGAAGGCGGTGGGAACGATGCGGGGGTCCGCGCTCATCACGCCGTCGACGTCGGTCCAGATCTCGATGGCGGAGGAGCCGAGGGCGGCCCCCAGGAGGGCGGAGGTGTAGTCCGAGCCCCCGCGTCCAAGGGTGGTGGTGTCACCGGACGCAGTCGAGCCGATGAAGCCGGTGACCACGGGAACAGGGAGATCCTCCCTCCACCAGGCGCGCATCCGTTCGTAGGTCGCGGGGAAGGCCACCTGGGCCCCGCCGAACTGGCTGTCCGTGATCACCAGGGTCCGCGCGTCGCACGCGAGGGCCGGCTGGCCCTGGGCCCGAAGCGCCGCCGCCACCACCAGGGCCGAGGTGCGCTCGCCGGAACTGAGAATTCTGTCCAGGGTGCGGGCGGTGCACTCGCGCACCAGGGCCACTCCCTGGAGTTGGTCGCGCACTTCTCCGGTGACCAGCTCGATCTGTTCGAGGAGGCCGCCCTGTTCCTCCTCGCCGGCCAGGGCCCGGGCGGCGTCGGTATGGCGCTTCGAAATCAGGTCGAGGGCGCCGGCCCAGGACGAGTTTCCACGGGCCGCCTTGGCCGCGATCTCGATCAGGGCGTTAGTGACCCCGCCGAAGGCCGAGACCACGACGATCACCCTCTCGGAGGCCGCGGCTTCCTGTACCAGGCGGACCACGCCTTCGATCCGGTCGGGAGCGCCCACCGATGTTCCTCCGAACTTCATCACCCTCATGAACGTGCCTCCAGAAACCTGCGAAGGGCCGAAGTCTAGGCGGCCCGAGGGCTCGCCACAGGGGGGGCCTCCGGAGCCGGCTTGGGAGGCGCCGCCTGCGATCGGTACCATTCATGTCCGACCATGACCACACTGCCCAAAGCCGATTTTTCCATCAACCTCGCCTGGAACGGGGAGCAGCGGTTTCACGGGACATCGGGGGGCGTGTCGATGACCGTGGACGGCAAGCGCCTGGCCGGCCCTTCACCCGTCCAGGGCGTGGCCTTCTCGCTCGCGGGCTGCATGGCCATCGACGTGGTCGACATCATCGAAAAGGGGCACTTCGCTCTCAAGACCCTCACCTGCGACGTCACGGTCTTCCGCGCAGAGGAGATCCCGCGGCGCATCACCGGCATCGATCTTCACTTCGTGGTCGGCGGGGAGGTTCCCGAAGACCGGGTGGCCCGGGCCATCGAGCTCTCCCGGGACAAGTACTGCTCGGTGTGGCATTCGCTCAACCCCTCGATAGAGTTCAAGACAAGCTTCGCCGTGAATCCGTGACCTTTCGGGGACGTCTCCGCCGGTTCCCGCGCGCATGAGGCGGGTTGAGTATCCGGCCCCGCTCGAAGCCTGGGGATATTCGAAACGGTGGCATGAGCGATTCGAAGACTTCGCGCCGGAAGGCTCCTACCCGGCCCGAGTGGTGCGCGACCATCGCGGGTACTTCCGGGTGCACACGGGCGAGGGCGAGTTGATCGCCACCACCGCCGGGCGACTCAAGCACAATGCTCAGCAGGCCTCCGAGCTTCCGGCGGTCGGCGATTTCGTGGCGCTCAAGGATGTGAGCGACGACGGTCACCAGTTTGGCCGTGGGGTGATCCAGCAGGTGCTGCCTCGAACCACGGTCTTCAAACGAAAGGCCGCTGGTCATCTCACCGAAGAACAGGTGGTGGCCTCGAACATCGACACCGTCTTCATCGTCTGCGGCCTGGACTCCGACTACTCGCCCCGGCGAGTGGAGCGCTATCTCATCCTGGCTCGTGAGAGCGGGGCCGAGGCCGTGGTCCTGCTCAACAAATCGGATAAATGCGCGGACACCGCCAAGCCTTTGAGGGAGGTGGCGGTGATGGCGGGAGACAGCCCCGTCCACTTGATCGCGGCCAAGCCCCGGATCGGTCTCGAGGTCCTGCCCGACCATCTCGGCGCGGGACGAACCATCGCATTCCTGGGTTCGTCGGGCGCGGGCAAGTCGACTCTGATCAACGCACTGCTGGGTGAAGAACGGCAGGCCACTCGCGAGGTGCGCGAGGCCGACTCCAAGGGCCGGCACACCACCACCGAGCGCCAGATGTTCCGGCTCGAGGGCGGCGCTCTCGCCATCGACACCCCGGGCATGCGGGAGCTGCAGCTGTGGTCGAGTGCCGAGGAAATCTCCGGCGCCTTCGCGGACATCGAAGCCCTGGCCGAGCGCTGCCGGTTCCGCGACTGCACCCATCAGACCGAGCCTCTGTGCGCGGTTCGCGGCGCGGCTGAAAGCGGCGAACTCGACGCCGAGCGATACTCGCATTTCTCGAAGCTGCACAGCGAGGCCACCGCGATCGGCCAGCTCAGGGACGTGAAACTCCGGCTGCAGAAGAAGGCCGCAGATCGGATGGTCAGCAAGGCGGTGAAGAAGCACCACCCCCGCTCAATTTGAAGTCGACGCTGTCCCTGGCCACGCCCGCCCGAAATACCATCCGCGTCGTTCCGAAGTCCGTTTTAGAGAATGCACAGCTATTGAGTAGTATTGTGGGCGAGAACTTCCGATGAAACAGCTCATGTACCGAATCGCGCCCTGCGTTCTCGCCCTCGTCATCCTTCTGGCCGGCGGGGCGCAGGGGCTGGCCTCGTCCGAAGTCGAGACCCGGAACATCCAGGGGGAAGTCCGCGACAGCCTGTCCGGGGACCTGATCCCGGGGGCGGAGGTGCGTCTCGACGATCAGGTCGTACTCACCGATGCCCGGGGGCAGTTCTCCATTCCTCGGGGCGCCCCGCCCTATCGCCTCGCGGTTTCCCGCCCCGGCCAGGAGCCGACCATCCGCACGGTCTCGGAAGTGGAGTCGCTCTCAACCGTCGTCCTGCTCCTAAACGCCGCGGTGACGCGACAGGAACAGGTCGAGGTCTTTGGCCTGCAGAACGACGACCCTTCGCCCGCCTACATCCCCATCCGGCCCCAGCAGGTGCTTCAGGTGGCGGGTGCGGTCGACAACATCTTCCGGGCCCTCCAGACCATGCCCGGCATCGCGGCGACGGAGGAGTTCGGATCTCGCCTCTCCGTGCGCGGCGGGACTCCCGATCAGAACCTGACCATCATGGATGGGGTTGAGATTCACAACCCCTACCGACTGTTCGGTCTCACCAGCGCCTTCAACCCGGAAACGGTCGAGAAGTTCGATCTGTCGGCCGGCGCCTTCTCGGCCAAGTACGGCGATCGTCTGTCTTCGATCCTTCAGGTCGAGAACCGGGAGGGCCAGCGGGACCAGGGCTTTCGCGGGTCGACGACCTTGTCGATCACGGACGGCAATGTGCTTTTCGAAGGGCCATGGCGGAACAAGGACAAGGGATCATGGATCGTGAGCGCCCGCCGCACCTACTACGACCTGGTCGCGGAAACGATCACGGACCAGGATCTGCCCGGCTTCCAGGACGTGCAGTTCCGGGGCTCCTACGACGCGTCCGACCGCACGAAACTGACCTTGTTCGGCATCCGGTCGCGAGAAGCCGGCGATGCGACCTTCGAAGGCGACGGGACGGACTACGGGGCTTTCGTGACCGCGGCCAACAACGATGTCGTCGGACTGCGGGCGCGCCAGTTCTTCGGCACCAGACTCTCCTCGACCCTCTCCGCCGCCTACTATGACTTCGCTCAGACCCTCGGCGTGGATGCGCTCTTCGAAGACGGGACCCGGCGTTCGAACTCCCCGAGCAGCGACGGCGCGCCTCAGGTCAACGTCGACTTCGACCAGACCATCTCCACCCGCGATCTTTCCCTCCGCAACGACTGGAGTCTGGCCGTCTCGCCGGGAAATCTCCTCGAAGCCGGCTTCGAGGCGCACGGCCTGCGCACCGGCGCGATCTATGACATCCGCGGCGACCGCAACCTCTCCGAGGCCAACCCCTCATCCATTCGAGGCGGCGCGTCTCTCCCCGACTTCTACGATGAAAGGCTGAGCTCCAATCGATGGGGCGCCTACATTCAGGACCGGATGACCATGGGAAAGCGCCTGGCCGGAGAAACCGGCCTTAGGCTCAGCCGCTCGTCGCTGACCGGCAACGTGGAGGTGGAACCGCGGGTGTCGCTCCTGCTCCGCTCCGGCGACACCTCGAGATGGCGCGCCGCCTACGGCTCCCACTCTCAGAGCCCGGGGATCGAAAAGCTCATTCAGTCAGACTATTTTCTGGACCTCTCCGGTCTGGGTCTCAAGAACGAACGGTCCCGGCACGTCACCTTCGGGTTCGAGAAGGACTTCCCGGGCCTGAGTCTCAAGGCCGAGACCTACTACAAGAACTTCCATGACCTCATCAGCGGAGCTCTCGAAACCGAGGCCGAACTGGCCGCGCGTCTGGCCCGTTACAACTTTCCTCCGACGCTTCAGGACTCCATCCCCATGGAACCGCTCATCACCACCACGCCGGAGAACAACGCCTCCGGTCGTTCCTACGGGCTGGAGCTGGTGGCGACCCGACCCCGGCCGAGCGGGGCCCAGCGGCTTTCCGGCTGGGCTTCCTACAGCTTCGGAAAGGCCACCAAGGAGGCCTACGGCATGACCCTGCCTTTCGAGTACGACCGACGCCACGCGGTGTCCATCGTCGGCCAGGTGAACGCGTCGAAGAAGTTCGAAGTGGGCTTCACCCTCCGCGCCGCTTCCGGCTTCCCCCGCACCGAACCGATCGGGGTTCGGGTGGTGGCGGTCGAGGACGCCCTCGATGTGAATGGGAACGGCGACACCAAGGAGCTGGTTCCGGAACGCGATGCCAATGGATTTCCCGTCTACACCCCGGACTACGGCCCGGTGGCCAATCTTCTGCAGTCCCGATATCCCTGGTTCTTCCGTCTCGATCTGCGCCTGAACTGGCGGCCGCACGGAGATCGCTCGCGATGGCTCTTCTATCTGGAATTCATCAACGCCACCAACCGCGAGAACGTGGGCCGATACGAGGCCGAGCTCATCCCCGTGCCCGGCGGGAGGGAGCCCATGATCGAAGAAACCCCCGCGGCCGCCCTCCCCTTCCTGCCGACCTTTGGAGTGCGTTTCCGGTTCTAGTGTCCCGTGGCGAAAGTCCGCCGTCGCCCGGCCCGAGAGTCTCGAGAGCCGAGAGCACCCGGAAGGTCCGAGGCGGGGGCTCAAGGCCGATCAGGCGCGGCGGCTTAGTGGCCGAAGGTGCGACAGCGCAGCGAGCCGCAGCAAGGCTTGGCGGGCTCGAGCACACACCACGAATCCACGCACCCGGAAACCGAGAGAAGCTGCAAGGAGGGATGGAGCGGCGTCTCCCTTGGATGCGGGAGTGCTGAAGCCGGAGGCGCTGCCGCCGTTCGTTCCGCCCGAGCCTTCTTCAGGCTGGTCAAGACCTCGCGGGCGATGGCGTCGATCTTCGCGTCTTCCATGGGTGGACTTGCCTGAATCTAGCTCTTCGGAGCCGCCGCGCCGAAGTCGATTTCATCGATCACGCCCAGGACCGCCGCGTCCACTCCGGCGGTTCCACGCCCGAGGATCTGCTGGGCGGTCCGGCCATCCTGGGTGTAGAGCACCCGGTCCCTCGGTCCCGCGTTCATGCGATCAATGGCGATGAGGGGTGTGCCCTTGGCCGCCCCGGACAGCTCCAGGGGCTGAACCAGCAGGAGTTTCTCGCCGTCGAGCTTCAGGTTCTTCCTGGTGGCCACAATGTTGCCGATGACTCGGCCGATCAACATGGCCTCATCCTTCCACCTGGACCCGGTCGACGATGCCGACGATGGTCGCGTCGGTGGGAACTTCGAGGGGGGCGAAGGGGTTGGCCGCCTCTTTCGACTTCACCCAGAAGACCCTCTCGCCCGGACCGGCGCTCACCGAATCGGTGGCGATGAGCGTCTTCCCGGTGGCCGTGCCGTCGGGTTTGATCGGCTGGATGATCAGCAGATTGATGCCTTCGAGCCGGGAGTCCTTCTGGCTCGCCACCAGGGTTCCACAGACGATGCCCAACTGCATGGATCAGGCCTTCACCGACGGCTTCGAGAACTCGATCTGATCGACCACGCCGATGATGGCCGAATCGACGGGCGCGTCCTTCAGGCCCTGGGCCAGGCGGGCGGAGGATCCGGCCACCAGCAGAACCTTGTCACCCACCCCCGCGTTGACGGTGTCGACCGCCACCACGTAGCCCTGCTCCTCCTTGAAGGAGGGGTCCATGGTGCGCACCACCAGCAGCTTCGTCCCCACCAGACGTTCGTCCTTCCGGGTGGCGACCAGCGTGCCGACGACGCGACCGACCTGCATCTGCCTGCTCTTCCTTCACCGAATCTTCGGGCCGGGCCTGAATTCAGACCCCGCGCCTCAGATTCACTTTCCGGCTTTGCCGATCGCGAAGACGTCCTGCAGGTTGTCGTGCGGACGGGGAATGACGTGCACGGAGACCAGCTCGCCGACTCGGCGGGCCGCGGCCGCTCCCGCGTCGGTGGCCGCCTTCACCGCGGCCACATCGCCTCGGCACATCACGGTGACGTATCCGGACCCGATCTTCTCCCAGCCCACGATGACGACCTTCGCGGCCTTGACCATGGCGTCCGAGGCCTCGACCATGGCCACGAAACCGCGGGTCTCGATCATTCCAAGTGCTTCACCCATCTGAGTTCTCCTTTGGTACGGCACATTCTGCTTCGTCGGAACCACGGCCTTCGTCGCAGGGTCTACTGTCTTTTATGCGGGCCAGCCAAGTCAAGCCGAGGACCTAGGCCATAGAGTCTAGTATGCCGCATCTCGATCCCTAAGAAAGTGAGCCAGGAAATCCCATCCGAGATGGCGCGCGGTTCCCTCTCCGTTCAGTCGGTTTCGAAGGCCTTCGGCGTGGTGACAGTCCTCGACGAGGTCAGCCTGGAGGTACGGCCCGGCGAGTTCGTGACCCTGCTCGGGCCCTCCGGATGCGGCAAGACCACGCTCCTGCGTTTGTCGGCCGGCCTGGAGGAGGTCGACTCCGGCCGGATCTCCATCTCCGGCATCGACGTGACCGGGATGAAGGCGCACCAGAGGCCGGTTCATACCGTCTTCCAAAACTACGCCCTTTTCCCTCATCTGTCGGTCTTCGAGAACGTCGCCTTCGGCCTGCGCATCAAGGATCGGCCCGAGGAGGAGGTGCGGACCCGGGTGGCCAGAGCCCTGGCCGCCGTTCACCTCGAGGGTTTCGCGGCGCGGACCCCGGCGGAGATTTCGGGGGGGCAGGGCCAACGGGTGGCTCTGGCCCGAGCCCTGGTGCTCGAACCCGACATCCTGCTCCTCGATGAGCCCCTCGCCGCCCTCGACGCGCAGCTCCGATCGGCCATGCGCTCGGAACTCGTTCTCCTCCAGCGCTCGCTCGGCACCACCTTCGTGATGGTGACCCACGACCTGGAGGAGGCGATCGAGTGCTCGTCCCGGATCGCGGTAATGCAGGGGGGGCGCATCGCCCAGTACGCGCCGCCCGAGGAGATCTTCGAGCGCCCGGCCAGCACCTATGTCGCGCGCCTGGTGGGCATGGAGAACATCTTCGAGGGCCGAGAGGTTCAAGAAGCCGGCGGCCGGGTCAGACTGGACCTCGGATTCACGCGGATCGATGAGCCGGCGGGAAGACCCGTTGGCGCCACCAGGGTCGGGCTCCACGGCGAGCACGTGGTGGTCAAGGCCGAAGGCGATGGAGTGCGCGGCACGGTGCGAGAAGCGCGGTATCTGGGCGAGACCAAGCGCTACGAGATCGAAGTAGGGGACCGGACCGTGGTCGCGAATACGCCGCCCCAAACCCCGTTCCGGACCGGCGATCGGGTGTCGCTGGAGATCGCGGCCTCTTCCTGGGTCTGGCTCCCGGAATGACCTCGCGAAAGCTCCTGCTCCCGGCCCTCGTCGCCATCCTGGTTCTCTACGCGGTTCCGCAGCTGATGCTTCTGTCCCTGGCCGGGACCGGATCCGTGTGGGGCCGCCTTCTCGATCCCCTCTACGCCTCGATCTTCTGGCGCAGTTTTCTGATGGCCCTGGGCACGACCCTGGCCACCCTGCTGGTGGGCTTTCCGGTGGCCTGGGCCCTGGTCCGCGCGGTGCCTCCGCGCTTTCGCGGGACGTTCCTGCTGCTCGTGACTCTTCCCCTGTGGACCTCGGTCCTGGTGAAGCTGTACGCGTGGGTCTTCCTGTTGCGGACCGGGGGACTGCTGTCCCAGCTGCTCGCGTGGTTCGGATCCGAATCACCCAGCCTGCTCTACACCACCACCGCGGTGGCCATCGGTCAACTCTATGTCGAGCTGCCCTACATGATTCTGCCCATCTACGCCTCACTCGAGCGCATCGATCCGTCCCTGATCGACGCCGCGCACGACCTCGGAGCCGGACCGCTCACCACCCTGCGCCGCGTGGTCATCCCGATCGCCTCCCCCGGCATCGTGGCCGGATGCGTCCTGGTCTTCGTGCCCGCCCTCGGCTCGGTCCTGGTTCCGGATCTCCTGGGCGGAGCCAAGACGGCATGGGTCGGCACCCTGATCACCAGCCAGTTCGGAACCGCGCGCGATCCGGTTTTCGGCTCCGCCATCGCCTTCACTCTGAGCGTCCTCACTCTGGGCGCCTTTCTCATCTTCGGACGATTCCTCGCGAGGGCGCAGGAGTGAAGCCGCTCCAGGCCCTGCTTCTTTGCACCCTCCTCTTTCTCCATCTGCCCGTGCTGGCTCTCGCCCTGTTCTCCTTCTCGAGGTCGCGTCTTTCCGCCACCTTCGACGGGCCGAGCCTGGTCTGGTACGAGAAGCTTCTGAACAACGGCCCCCTGATGCGGGCCATGGAGAATTCTCTGATCGTAGGGCTCTCCGCCACCACGATCGTGCTTCTGATCGCGACCGCGGCGGCGCTCGCATCCCGCGGGGCCTCCGCCCGATCCCAGCGCAGGTCCGCATCCTTGTTCCTCCTCCCCCTGGTGACGCCGGAGGTGGTGTTCGGCGCCTCCCTCCTCGCCTTCTTCTCGCGGCTGTTCGTTCCGCTCGGCCTGGGGACGGTGGTTTCGGCGCACGTCATCTTCTCCCTGTCGTTCGCCTACTTCGTGATCCGGGCCCGGGTTCAGGCCCTCCCCTCGAACGTGGAAGAGGCCGCCCGGGACCTGGGGGCAACCCCCGCCCAGGTGTTCCGGCGGGTGACCCTGCCCCTGCTCATGCCGGGACTGGTGGCGGCGGGCCTGCTCACCTTCTCCCTCTCCATCGACGATTACGTGGTCACGTCCTTCGTGGCCGGGGCCGGCAGCACCACCCTCCCCCTCTACATCTACTCCCTTCTCAAGAGTTCCCTCTCTCCCGAGATCGCCGCCGCCTCCACCCTCCTTCTCGCCGCCACCACCCTCCTGCTCCTCGCCACCGCACTGGTCGAGGCGAGGCCGCGGCTCTCCGTCACGGCCATGGTGGCGGGGATGTCGATTCTGCTCACTCCGGTGGTGCTGGCCCGCTCGCACCAATCGGGGGCCCGGGAACTGAACCTGTACCTCTGGTCGAACTACATCGCCCCGGAAACCATCCGGAAGTTCGAAGAGCGCACGAACGCCCGGGTGAATCTCGATGTCTTCGACTCCGCCGAAGCCCTGCTCTCGAAGATGCTCTCCGGAAATACCGGCTACGATGTCATCTCTCCCACCACCTATGTCCTGACCCCCATGATCCGCGCGGGACTCCTGGCCGAACTCGACCACGACCGACTCGGCCATCTGAACGGCGCCGCGCCCGAATTCGTCGGGCAGAAGTGGGATCCGGAGAATCGGTTCTCCATTCCGTACCTCTGGGGCGTCACCGGCATCGCATCGGACTCCCGGCGGGTCGCCACCCCCGAGTCCTGGACCGCGCTGCTGGATCCGCGGTGGAAGGGCAAGATCCTGATGCTCGACGATGCGCGTGAAGCGATCGCTTTCGGCGCGTTGATACTCGGCGTCGATCCCAACACCTCGGACCCCGCGGACCTCCACCGGATCCAGGAGATCCTGAGCGCCCAGAAGTCCCTGGTTCGCGCCTACGACTCGGCCAGTTTCGACGATGCGATCCTCTCGGGCGAGGTGGTGTTCGCTCAGTCATGGTCAGGTCAGATCGCGAAGATCATGCGGGGCGCGCCCTGGGTTCGATTCACCATTCCGCGGGAAGGAGCCATGCTCTTCGTGGACAACCTCGCCATCCCGAAGAATGCGCCGCACCCGGACCTGGCCCTTGAGTTTCTCAATTTTGTGATGGAGCCGGAGATCGCCGCGGAGATTTGCCTGACCACCGGGTACTCGACGCCTTCAAGGGCCGGTCGCGATTTGCTCCCCCGGGAAATCCAGAATAACCAGGCGATGTTCCCCACGAGTGCTCAGATGCAGCGACTGCGGGCTTTCAAGGATCTCGGTGCTTCCGCCGGCGTCCACGATCGCCTGTGGACCGAAGTGAAATCAGGACGGGAATAAGGCTCCGACCATGCCCCGCTACGTCGCTTTCCTGAGAGCCATCAATGTCGGGGGCCACGTGGTGAAGATGGAGGCCCTGAGAACCTTGTTCGAGAAACTCGGCTTCGCGGGGGTGGAGACATTCATCGCCAGCGGGAACATGATCTTCGAGTCTCGCTTGAAGAACCTCGCAGAGACGGAAGCAAAGATCGAGGGTGCCCTGCACAAGGCCCTTGGCTACGAAGTCTCGACCTTCATCCGAACCCTGGCGGAAGTCACCGCCATCGCGCGCTTTCAGCCTTTCCAGAAAGCCTCCATGGCGGCGGCGGCCGCCCTCAACGTGGGGTTTTTGAAGGCGCCTTTGACCATGGAGACGCGGCAAGACCTAGCCCGCCTGAGGACGGACTTCGACGATTTCCAGGCGCATGGGTCCGAGCTCTACTGGATCTGCATGAAGAGGCAGAGCGAATCGAAGATCTCGAATGCGATCTTCGAACGGACGTTGAAGGTGAAGACCACGTTGCGGAGCTTGCGGACGATGCAAAGACTCGCGGCGAAGTATCCCGACTAGGGAGGGACGGGCCTTGACCCCGTCATCCTCGGAACGCGCTCCTGGAAGATCTCGAGGCCACGCCTTCCGCGCGTGGAAAGGAGATGCGGAAGAGGGCCCAGGGGCCCTCCCGACTACTTCAAGACCGCCACCGTCACCTCGGCTCCGCGAGGCAGTTCAACCTCGTCGCCCTTCATGATCAGCACGGCGCCGGTGCCGGCGGCGGCCCCAACCACGGTGCCGATGGCCGCACCCTTCTTGCCGTTGGCAATGGCGCCCACGATGAGCCCACCCACCGCGCCACCGGCGATGATCTTCTTGTCCTTTCCAATGGTGGACGCGGCCATGTTGTCGATGGCCTCGGTGGTGATCGAGAGCTTCTCGCCGTTCTTCATGACGGTGTCGAATCCCACCACCAGCCGAGCCTGACCCTTCACTCTCTTGGCCGCGATGGCGGTGAGGACGCGGCCCCGAACCTCCGCTCCCTGGTCGAGCTTGAACCCGTCGAGGGGAACGTCTTCGCTCAGCACGGCCAGAGCTGGATCGCCTTCCTTGCTGGTTGCCGAGGACAGGGTGGTCTGCATTCGAAGGGGGAGAAGGGTTCCCGCCGGCACGTTCAGGCGCACGCGATTGGGGGCTCGGGCGGGGGCTGTTTTCGCCGCGGGGGCAACCGGCGCGGTGGCAAGGGAGGCGTCAGCGGCCGAAGCGGGGGCGGCCGGCCTGGCGGATTCAACTCGTGGCGCGGCTTGGGGAGTGGCACCCGAGGATCCGGCGGCGGAAGACGCCGGCGCCGCGGCGGCTGGTTCGACGGCCGAGGCCGGCGCCGCGGTGGCCGCGGGCGCGGGTGCGCTCTGGCCTCCCTGAACGCACCCCAGGGGCACGAGTGCGATCACGATCAAGAATCTGCTGGCCATGGACGGTATCTCCTGGAGGGGGACTCGCCGATGAGTCCCCCTCCGAACAGTAGCCCACCGGGGTGGGGCGGGTCTGTATCCTTGGTCACGCCGGTCCGACGGATTTCGTCGCTCGAGGGTTTGAATCACCCCCTGGCCCGGCCATCGCCCCAGAAGGAATGAAGAAATGATCCGACCCAGACATCTCATCGACCTGTGGCTGCTGCTCGGCCTCGCCGCCTCCGCGGGCGCGGCCACGCGGGCCATGGAGCAGGCCTCCGCCATGGCCCACGTAACGAAGGTGAAGACACCGACCCTCATACTCCACGGCCAGGCCGATGACCGCGTGCCCACCGGCCAGGGACAGGAGCTGTATCTCGCCCTCCGCAGGCTTGGCGTTCCCACCGAGTTCGTGACCTATCCGCGAGAGCCGCACGGCTTCCGCGAACCCGGCCATCCGGTGGACAAGATCGAAAGAGAACTCGCATGGTTCGAGAAGTGGGGGGTCAAGTGAGAGCGCCGATTCTGCTCGGCCTGGCCGTGCTTCCTCTGTTGGCGAAAGACGACACCCGCGTTCCCGGAATCGACGACATGGTCGGGCTGAAGCGCGTTTCCCAGCCGGCCATCTCCGCCGACGGATCGAAGGTCGCCTATGTGGTCCGCAAGGCCAACTGGGAAGACAATGCTTTCGAGAACGAGGTCTGGCTGGCCGACGTGGAGAGCGGTATCGCCCGCGCCTTCACCCAGGCGAAGAAATCGTCGGACGCGCCGGCCTTCTCGCCCGACGGATCGTCTCTCGCCTTCCTCTCGGACCGGGACGGGAAACGGCAGATCTATCTGATGAATCTCTCGGGAGGGGAATCGCAAGAGCTCACCTCCAGCGAAGAAGGTGTCAGCCATTTCGCCTATTCGCACGACGGAAAGCGGATCGCGTTTCTGGCCGCCGATCCCAAGCCGGAAGCGATGAAAGAGCGGGAGAAGCTCTATGGCGAGGTCACCATCGAAGACGAAGCCACGAATCCCAGGCACCTTTACGTCATCGATGCCGAGACCGGTGCGGCCAGGCGACTGACCACGGGCACCTTCGTGGTTGGGGATTTCGACTGGTCTCCGGACGATCGGGAGATCGCCTTCGACTTCACCGAAAGCTCCGACCCCTCCTTCGGCGTCACCGCCGACATCTCCGTGGTCGAGGTGGAGACCGCAGCGGTTCGGCCTCTGGTCAGCCAGGAGGGCCCGGACTCGTCCCCTCGCTATTCTCCCGACGGTCAGCAGATCGCCTTCAGCACCGTGATGCTCGAGGTCGGGTCCTTCTATTACAGGAACGCAACCGTGGCCACCATCGCGGCAAGGGGAGAGCGGTCCGTCCAGTCGATCCTCTCCGGATTCGACGAGGATCCGCAACTTCTGGCCTGGACGGAGGCCGGGATCTTCCTCTCCGCCAATCAGAAGACGGAGTCCGGTTTGGTCAGGCTCGATCCGGCCACGAAGGCGGCGACGCGCGTGGCCCTGAATCAGCCGGTGGCGAACGGTTTCTCCTTCAGCGCGGACGGAGGGGATGTGGCTTTCGTCGGAAGTTCAGCTAGCACTTATCCCGAAGTGTTCGCAAGCCCGACAAGCGGAGGTTCGGCCAGGAAGCTCTCTGATCTGGGCCGCCAGCTTGAGGGCCTCACCCTTGGAACCAGCGAGGTGGTTTCCTGGAAGAGTGCGGACGGAACGACGATCGAAGGTGTGCTCCGCAAGCCCGCCGGGTACAAGGGGGGTTCGCCGGCGCCGCTTCTGGTCATCATCCACGGCGGGCCCACCGGGGTGTCGCGACCCAGCCTGTTCGGGGGGACGTACGTCTATCCCATGGAAGCCTGGCTCGCCAGGGGCGCCCTGATTCTCGAGCCGAACTATCGGGGCAGCGCCGGGTACGGTGAGGCCTTCCGGTCGCTCAACGTCCGCAACCTCGGGGTGGGCGACGCCTGGGACGTGATTTCCGGAATCGACAGCCTGATCGCCAAAGGGCTGGTCGATCAGGCTCGGGTGGGCGTGATGGGCTGGAGTCAGGGCGGCTACATCTCGGCTTTTCTGACCACTCACGACTCCGCCCGGTTCAAGGCGGTCTCCGTGGGCGCCGGCATCTCGAACTGGGTGACGTACTACGTGAGCACCGACATTCACCCTTTCACCCGCCAGTACCTGAAGGCCACGCCCTGGGACGACCCGGAGATCTATCGCAAGACCTCTCCCATGACTTATATCAAGGGAGCGAAAGCGCCGACCCTCATCCAGCACGGAGACTCGGACCAGCGCGTTCCCGTCTCCGACGCGTTCGAGCTCTATCAGGGCCTGCGCGACCAGGGAGTCGAAACGCGTCTGGCCCTGTACAAGGGCTTCGGCCACGGACTCAACAAGCCGAAGGCGCTCCGCCACGCCATGCAGGAAAACCTCGATTGGTTCGAGAAGCACCTCTTCGGAGCCCCGGTTGCCCGCTGAGCCGAGTCGAGTCCCCATGACCCGGCCTCGCTGATGCCTCGTCTGCTCATCTCCTGCGGCGAGCCCTCGGGCGAGTTCTACGGCGCCGAACTCGTGGCCGAGTTGCGCCGGCGCGTCCCGGAACTCGAAGCCTTTGGTCTGGGCGGCGATCGCCTCGCGGCCGAGAACGTGCGCCTGCTCGCCCACCTCGAGGATCTCGCGGTGGTGGGCCTGGTGGAAGTCCTGTCTCACCTGCGCCGGCTGAAAGGCCTGTTCGATTCGGTGGTGAAAGAGGCGGAACGACGGCGGCCCGATGTGGCGGTGCTCATCGACTACCCCGACTTCAACCTGCGTCTGGCCCGGAAGCTCAAGGGCTTGGGAATTCCGGTGGTGTACTACGTCTCCCCGCAACTCTGGGCCTGGCGCCGAGGGCGGATCAAGGATGTCAAGCGCGACGTGGCGAAGATGCTGGTGATCTTCCCTTTCGAAGAGCGGATCTATCGCGAGGCGAACGTTCCGGTCGTGTTCGTAGGCCATCCCCTCGTCGATCAGGTCGCGCCGCCCGCGGATCGCGCCGCGGTGGCGAGGCGTCTCGGCCTCGATCCCTCCCGCCCGATCATCGCCCTCCTGCCCGGGAGCCGGAACAAGGAAGTGGCGTTCAATCTCCCGCCGATCCTAGGGGCGGTGAAACTCCTCCGCCAGAAGCGAGGAGAACTTCAGTTCGTCCTCGCCGCCGCTCCCCATCTGCGCTCCGACGCCTTCAATGAAGCGACGGCGCTCGGCGTCATGGCTCTGGAAGGGCTCACCCGAGAGGTCATCGCGGCCGCCCGGGTGGCGATCGTGGCCTCGGGAACGGCCACCGTCGAGACCGCCCTCACCGGCACCCCAATGGTCGTGGTGTATCGGATTTCGGGTTTGACCTACGCCTTGGGAAAGCCCCTCGTCAGCCTCGACACCTACGCCATGGTGAATCTGATCGCAGGACGGACGGTCGTCCCCGAGCTCATTCAGAAGGACTTCACCCCCGCGCGCGTGGCCGAGGAAGTCATCCGCCTTCTCGATGATGGTCCGCCGAGGTCGGAGATGCTGCGAAGCCTCGACGAGGTGCGGGCGAAGCTCGGGAAGGGCGGCGCCACCGCGCAGGCCGCCGATCAGTTGATGGAGTTCCTGAAACCGACGGAGGTCCGGGCGGGCTGATCAGCGCCTTTCCGCCCGCTGGTGCCTTTCAAGCCATGCGACCGCGGCCGGGTGCACCACTTCATGGTCCCCGTCGAACAGGGTCAGACGCACCGGGCCGGAGGAGCGACGAAAGAGGACGCGATGCGCTCCGTAACTTCGATCCGTTCCCAAAAACGCCTGGGCGGCCGGAACTCTGGCCTCGCTCTCGAGTGCGGAGAGAAGACCGAAGGGGACACGATCCCGAGGATCGGCAAGCAGGTTGAAGGCTCGAATGGTGTGGCTGATCGGAACCGTGCCGCTCTCGACTCGGGGGGCATGACCATCGCGAATTCCCGTATTGAGGTCGAGAGGCAGGCCCTTCATGGCGGTGAGAAAAGACAGCGGCGAACGACGGAAGCACTCCTGCTCGGCGCGGCTCCCCGGCGCGGGGACGCCGCCACAGATGGCCTCGATATCGCCCACGTATCGATCGAAGCCGCGCGCCTCCGACTCCCGATGCCAGGCGAGGAGGTCGGTGATCGGTGACCAGACCGACACCGCGGCCCAGATCTCGGAAGATTTGGAGGCGACCAGCAGGGCGGCGTGGCCGCCTCCGGAGTAGCCCGCGAGGTAGATCCTTCGAGGGTCCACTTTCGCGCGCCGCCGGGCCTCGTCCACCGCGTCCAGAACGTCCCGAATCGCCGTCTCCGACCCGCCCGCCTGAGGGTTGGTATTGGCGCCGCGAAAGTCGGGGTGGATGAAGACCCAGTTCCGCGACCGGGCCTCCTGGGCCCAAAGAGCCGACAGCGGCTGGTCGTAGCCGGAACTCCAGGAGTGGAGGGCAACCAGCAGGGGGCGCGCACTCCCGGTCGAGCGCTCGGGCATCGCGAACATCGCGGGCTGAATCGAACCGTCGAGTGAACTCCGGATCTCGATCCGCTCGACCCCATCGGGCCAGGACTTCGCGGCGGTTGCGGTGGCCACGAGCAGACCCAGGAGCGCCGTAGCCACACCGAAGGCGGAAATCCATACCGACCCCATGAACCCCAGGGAGCGACCTCTCACCCTCCCCATTTTACGGAATGGCCGCGCGCAGGATCCGGCCCCAGAAGGGAGTCAGCGCCGCTTTCAACACCCAGCCTGGGAGGATCAAACCCGCGGCGGTCGGCGCCCAGGGCTTCGTCCTCAGCCACCGCTGTGCCCGGTAACCGATCACGCACCCTCGACGGGGAGGCGGTCGAAATGCACCATGGAGGCGAACTCCTGGAAGCGAGCGTTGATCTCCTTCTCCTTCAAGGTCAGGAGCCGCTCAACCCCGAAGGCTTCACAACAATAGGAGGCCACGGTCGAGCCCATGATGACGGCCTGTCGGAAGGTCGACTCGTCGTGCGAGTCGGCGCGGTCGAGGTATCCCATGAAGCCTCCGGCGAACGAGTCGCCGGCGCCGGTGGGATCGAGGACATGCTCGAGGGGGAACGCGGCGGCCAGAAAGCAGCTCTCGCCCTGAAACAGGAGGGCGCCATGCTCGCCCTTCTTGATGATCAGAGTCTTGGGACCCATGGCCTGTATGGCGCGAGCGGCCCGGATCACGTTCCATTCCCCGGCGAGTTCGCGGGCTTCCGAGTCGTTGATCAGAAGAACCTCGACTTTGGAGAGGGTCTTCTTCAGCTCCTCGAGGCGATGGTTGATCCAGAGGTTCATGGTGTCGCAACCGACAAGCTGCGGGGCATCGACCTGTTCGAGAACGTCGCGCTGCAAGGAGGGCTCGATATTGCCCAGGAAGAGCCGATCGGACTTCCGGTAGCTCGCCGGAAGCTTGGGCTTGAAGTGCTCGAAGACGTTGAGGTCCGTACAGATGGTCTCTCGGGAATTCAGGTCGGTGGAGTACTTCCCTTGCCAGTGGAAGGTCTTGCCGGTCGCGGTCTCCAGGCCTTCCAGGTCGATCCTCCTGCCCTCAAACGCCTTCATCTGGTCCGGCCCGAAGTCATCGCCCACCACGCCCACCAGGTTCACGTCCGTGAAGAAGGACGCGGCCAGAGCGAAATAGGAGGCGGAGCCGCCGAGGATCCTCTCGGCGCGACCGGCGGGAGTTTCGAGGGTGTCGTACGCGACGCTTCCTACAACGAGAACAGACATGGATTACTGAGAACTTCCTGTTGGAGGGCCGATGGGAGGAGCGACCGGGTCTGGGGAGCGAACGACCGGAGCCTATTTCAAGTAGCGGCCAATTATGGGGGCCAGATCGGTCTTCACCTTCTCCGGGATGAGATGGGGCGCGGTCATGATCGCGAACTTGAGCGCGCTCTCGCACTCGCAGTCGCGAGAAATCGGGAACTGTTCCACCGCGGCCTTCAGAATGCTTCGGGCCGTGGCGGCGTTCTTCTGCAACACCGCGATCACCTGGTCCACGGTGACCGCATCGTGGCCTGGATGCCAGCAGTCATAATCGGTGACCATGGCCAGAGTGGCGTAGCAGATCTCGGCTTCGCGGGCGAGTTTCGCTTCCTGGAGGTTGGTCATGCCGATGAGGTCGGCCCCCCAGGATCGATAGAGATTCGACTCGGCCAGGGTGGAAAACTGCGGGCCCTCCATACAGACATAGGTTCCGCCCTCGTGAATGGTGGCGCCGCTCCTCCGACAGGCCTCGGCCAGCACCCGGCGGACGTGCCTGCAGGTGGGGTGGGCAAAACCCACGTGACCCACGATCCCGTCTCCAAAGAACGTTCCCCGGCGGCCGAAGGTGCGGTCGATGAACTGGTCCGGGGTCACCATGTGGGTGGGCGCGTACTGTTCCTTGAGCGACCCCACCGCCGACACCGACAGGATCCACTTCACTCCCAGTGACTTCATGGCCCAGATGTTGGCGCGGAAGTTGAGTTCCGAGGGCAGGAGGCGGTGACCGCGGCCGTGGCGGGGGAGAAAGGCGACACGTCGATCGCCGAGACGGCCGACCACGAAGGCGTCGGAGGGCGGTCCGAAGGGCGTCTCCACCGCAACCTCACCCTGAGCGGCGAAGCCTTCGATCTCGTAGAGCCCGCTGCCCCCGATGATTCCTATTTCCGCGTCCTCAGTCTTCATGGTTCAGGCCTGCTTCAGTTCGAGAAGAACACCGGCGGCGGACTTCGGATGGATGAAGGCGACTCGACATCCGCCCGCGCCGATCCTCGGCACTTCGTCGAGCAGTTGCGCCCCCGAGGCCTTCATCTCCGCCATGGTCTTCTCGAGGTCGTCGACCAGAAGGCAGATGTGATGGAGGCCCGATCGCTTCTCCAGGAACCGGGCGATCACGGAGGACGGGTCGGAGGGCTCCAGAAGCTCCAGGTGCGACTCGCCCACGGTGATGAACGCGGTCCTCACCTTTTCGGAGGGCACGTCGCTCTCCGCCTCGATTCTGAATCCGAGCGCCTCGTAAGCGCGCTTGGCTTCGGCCATGTCTTTGACCGCGATGCCAAGGTGGTCGATCTTGAGAATCATTGATGTCCTGGGTGGAGCGGTGTCGAGGCCGGCGAGGGTCTGGTCGGCGGCCGAAAATGGATCAATGGAGCGGTTCCGCACTCGTTCGCGCAGGTGCAGGCTGGGGTCGAGCGCATCGATGCGCCGACGAACCTTCTCACGAAGCAGCGCTTCGACCTGGGCCTCGAACTGACGCAGCAGCCGCTCCCGGCGGCGAGCGGCGAGCGCGCCGCTCGCCTCACGACGCGCCCGCACCTCCTCGATCGTGTGCGCCAGTTCGTCAATGCCCTGGCTCGAGGTGGCCACGGTCCGAACCACGGGAGGACGGTCGCCCTTGGTCTCGCCCACCAGCGACAGCATCATCTCGATCTCTGAGGCCAGGCGATCGGCGCCGTCGCGGTCCGCCTTGTTCACCACGAACAGATCGGCGATTTCCATGATCCCGGCCTTCAGAGCCTGCACTTCGTCGCCCAGGCCCGGCACCAGGACCACGATCGCAATGTCCGCCTCGGATGCGATGTCGACTTCGTCCTGACCCACCCCGACCGTCTCGACCATGAGGATGTCCTTGGACGAGGCGTCGAGGACGAGCAGGGCGGCCGCGGTGGTGGCGGAAAGGCCTCCGAGAGCGCCGCGGGTGGCCATCGAACGGATGAAGACGCCGTCATCGGTGGCGTGATTCTGCATCCGTATGCGATCGCCCAGAATGGCGCCTCCCGAAAACGGGGAAGTGGGATCGACCGCGATCACCCCCACGGTCTGCCCGGCCTGCCGAAAATGCCTGGTCAAGCGGTCCACCAGGGTGGATTTCCCCGCCCCGGGCGGACCGGTGATGCCGAGGGTCAGCGCTCTTCCCGCGTGCGGGAAGAGTCTGGTAAGCAGGGCTCGCGAGCCCGGCCAGTCGTCCTCCACCGCGCGAATGGCGCGGGCCACCGAGCGAATGTCTCCGCGCAGGATGTCCTCGTCTTCGGGCAGTTTCATGCGCGCTCGGAGAGACGGCAATCCACCTTAGGCGAGCAGCGAGCGGGCGATCACGAGCTTCTGCACTTCGCTCGTGCCCTCGCCGATGGTGCCGAGTTTCGAATCGCGCAGCGCGCGCTCGACCGGATAGTCCTTCACGAAGCCATAACCGCCGTGGATCTGAATCGCCTCCAGGGCGACCTCCACCGCCATCTCACTGGCGAAGAGCTTGGCCATGGCCGATTCGGTCTTGTGCTCCCGGCCCAGGTCGCGCAACGCGGCGGCGCGCAGGGTGAGCAGGCGAGCGGCCTCGATCTTCATCGCCATCTCGGAGAGCTTGAACTGAACGCCCTGGAACTCGGCGATGGCCTTATTGAACTGCCGGCGGCCCTTGGCGTAGGAAAGGGCGGCCTCGAACGCTCCCTGTGCGATCCCGATCGAGAAGGCGGCGATGCCGATGCGCCCGCGATCCAGAATCTTCAGGGTGTCGACGAAGCCTTTGCCCGCTTCGCCCAGAAGGTGGGAGGCGGGGATGCGGCAATCCTCAAGAATCAGTTCGGAGGTGTCGGACGAACGCACGCCCAGCTTGTCCTCCTTTTTTCCCGCACGGAATCCTTTGGTCCCCCGCTCGACCAGAAACGCGGAAATCCCTTTATTGCCCATGGTCTTGTCGGTCACGGCCATGACCACCGCAACCTCGGCAAAGCTGCCGTTGGTGATGAAGGTCTTCGACCCGTTCAGGACCCAGGAGTCGCCATCTCTCACCGCGGTGGTCCGGGTGCCGCCGGCGTCGGAACCGGCGCTGTTCTCGGTCAGCCCCCAGGCCCCCACCCATTCGCCGGTGGCGAGTTTGGGAAGATATTTCTTCTTCTGTTCCTCGCTGCCGGCCAGGAAGATGTGGCCGGAGCACAGGGAATTGTGGGCGGCGGTGGAAAGAGCCACTCCCGCGTCGACCCGGGCCAGTTCTTCGATCACGATCGTGTAGTCGACGGTGGACATGCCCGATCCACCGTATTCCTCAGGGAATACCACCGCGAGCAGGCCCAGTTCGCCCAGTTGGGTGAAGATCTCGCGCGGAAACATCTGCGCTTCGTCCCAGGCGCGGGCGTGAGGCTTCAGCTCCCGCTCCGCGAAATCGCGGACCGTTTTCTTAAGGAGACGCTGGTCGGCGCTCAGCTCAAAGTCCATTCCATACCTCTATAAGAACCACCCTCGAGACGAGGGGACGAGGATCTTAAGCTGCCGACCCTTTCAAGAGAGGGTCAGGAGAGCGTCTGGAAGAAAGCGTAAAGAAGGGGGGCGGCCAGGATGAACGCATCCATCCGGTCCAGGGCGCCGCCATGGCCGGGAAACAGCGTGCCCGAATCCTTGACTCCCACGTAGCGCTTGAAAAGGGACTCCAGAAGATCGCCTACGATTCCGGCGATGGCCACCAGGACGCCGATCAGCACCAGCAGGGCCAGGGGCAGGGCCTTGAACCAGAGAGTCCCGATAATTGCGCTGGCGAGCGCCGCGCCCACCAGGCCGCCAATCGCCCCTTCGATGGTCTTTCCGGGGGACACCACGGGCAGGAGCTTGTGGCGGCCGGCGAGGTGACCCACGAAATAGGCGAAGACATCGGAGGTGATGATGACGGCGAGCAGCAGGGCTATCCGCGCCGTCCCCTCCCCGGTGGGGGGCAGACTGGAGAGGGCGGCAAACGAGCCGGCGCCGAGGCCGATCAACAGCCCGCTCAGGGCGCCCGCCGCCTCGGCCGCGAGCACAGGGATGCCGAAGCGATCCGCCCGCATGACCGCGACGAGCGCGGCTCCCACCGCGGCCACGATGGGCAGGCCGGAGACGGGAAAGGCGCGGGCCGCGTCCGGCGCCCCGGCCAGTTCAAAGAACAGGGCGATGCCGGGAAGGAACGAAATGTGGGACGCGTGCAGACCCGCGCGGCCGAGGAGAGCGTGAGCCTCGCTGACCCCGAGCACGCACAATATGGCGGCCAGCAGCCATGGACCGCGTTGGGGGAAGACCGCGATCGCTCCAACCACCACCGGGAGCACGACCACCGCGGTCAGCACCCGCCGAAACAGATTCGAGGAGAAAAGACCGCTCACGCTTCGCCTGCGCTGATGCCACCGTAACGACGTTCCCTCTTCTGGAAATCGACAATGGCTTGAAGAAGGTGACGGCGGCGAAAGTCGGGCCACAGAACATCGGTGACCCAGATCTCCGCGTAGGCGATCTGCCAGAGCAGGAAGTTGGACACCCGGAGTTCTCCGCTGGTTCGGATCAACAGGTCGGGCTCGGGCAGATGCGCGGTGAACAGGCGCCTCTCGATCGTGGCCTCATCGATGTCCGTGGGATCGATCGTCCCCGCGCGGGCCTCCAGGGCGATGCGGCGAACCACATCGGTGAGCTCGGACCTTCCGCTGTAGTTCAAAGCGAGCGAGAACTGAAGTCCACCGAGCCTTCGGGTCTCCTCGATGCCCCGGCGCAACTCGTCCCGAACATCGCCGGGAAGTCCATCGAGACCCCCCACCACGCCAAATCGAATGTTGTTGTCCTGGAGGGTCTTGAGCTCGCGCCGGATATAGAGCTTCAGCAGTCCCATCAGACCCGAAACTTCATCGGTCGGCCGCTTCCAGTTCTCGGTCGAGAATGCGTACACGGTCAGGGCCTGGAGGCCGAGTCGCGCCGCGGTTTCGACCACCGAACGTACCGACTCCACGCCGGCTCGATGGCCTTCCAGACGGGGCAGATGGCGACCCTGGGCCCAGCGGCCGTTCCCGTCCATGATGATGGCCACGTGGCGGGGAAGACGGTCGAAGTCGATGGCCTCGACCAGCGCCTGCTCGGCGCGATCGGTGCCGACAACGTCGAGGACTTGGGTGCGCGTCATGGAGGACCGATTGTAAGCGTTGGTCCGGACTGCCCGGCCGGGTTCGTTATCGCTCGCCCGGAATGAGGGGACGAAAGACCACGGTGAAGCGCTTCCCGCCCTCACAGACCTGCGCCATCTCGGCGCCGGTGGGAAAGCCTCGGGTCACCCTCTCCGAGACCACCACCTCGGTGGAGACCGACGACGAAAGCGGGGAAAGGCCCGAGGCGGAGCGACAACCCCCGGGAAGCGTTTTCTCCCTGACCATCATGACGTACTGGGGAGGATCGAAAGGTCGTAGGGAGGGATGTCGAAAGCCGGCAAGGGTCCGGATCAGATCGGGCAGGATCGTGGAGGGGGGGGCACGTTCCTCAGGCAGGGGTCCCATCACCAGGGTTTGGAAGCGTGCTCCGAGCAGAACGGAAAAGCGAAACGTGGCCGGGCCCTCGCCGAGGGTCAGGGCCGGCGGCGGCCCCGCCTTGCCAAAGGACTTCAAGACCGCATCGAGGCGGGTGGCCATGGCCTGCATCTCGCCCTTGTCCAGCAGGCCGCGCAGGAGCTCCCGCCGGCCGCCCACGAACACCGAGCCGTCGGTCATCAGAACGAAGCGGGGCGGCACGCCCTCGAAGCTCTCGCGGGTCGTGAGCGGCAGCTCCGCGGGCAGGGGATCGAGGCGCATCCAGACCGAGGCCGCGGACGGATCCTGGGCGTCCGATTGGCCGGCCGCCGCTAACAGCAGGGCCGCGGCGAGGAGCAGGAAGGGAAAGGCCTTCGGGCGGTGAAGCGGCGGGTACTGGGGATCTGGGGACATGTCCCCGGGAGGATAAATCGAGAGGACGTCTTCATCATGGCTCCTCCCGAGGTTCCCATTAAGATGCCTCGTGCCACAGGAGGAAAAGAGTTGATGCGCGTTTCCCGCCACTCGTCGTTCGCGGCCACCCTCGTTCTTCTTTACGCGACGCTGCCGCCCGCGGCCTGGGCCGCGCAGCCCGTGCGGGCCCGGAACGGGATGGTCGCCTCCCAGTCCTTCATCGCCTCCCAGGTGGGCGCGGATGTCCTGTGGGATGGCGGGAACGCGGTCGATGCCACGATCGCGACCGCGTTCGCTCTGGCCGTAGTCCATCCCACGGCGGGAAACATCGGGGGCGGCGGATTCCTGGTCAGCCGGCTGGCCAGCGGGAACGCCATGACCTACGACTTCCGTGAGACCGCCCCCGCGGGCGCGAACCCGCAGATGTTTCTGAAGGACGGCAGATACGACGCGGATCTCCACCACAACTCTCACCTGGCCGTCGGTGTCCCTGGGACGGTGGCCGGCCTCTACGCCGCCTGGCAGGACCGGGGCAGCCAGAAACTGCCCTGGCGGCGCCTCGTCGATCCCGCGGTGGTTCTCGCGCGCGAGGGCTTCATCGTGACCGATGGCCTGGCCCGTTCGCTCAAGAATGTTCTTCCTCGCATGCAGAAGTATCCGGCGTCGGTCGAGCAGTTCTCGCGAAAGGGCGTCCCCTATGAGATGGGCGACATCCTCCGTCAATCCGATCTCGCCCTCACCCTGGAGCGCATCGCCGAGGATGGACCGCGCGGCTTCTACGAGGGCCGGACCGCTCGCCTCCTCGCCAAGGAGATGAAAGCCGGCGGCGGGCTCATCACCGAGGCCGACCTCAAGAACTACCGGGCCCGGAAGCGCGAGCCGGTGGTCGGGAAATATCGCGGCTACGACGTGATCAGCACGCCACCTGTCAGCTCGGGGGGAACCGCGCTCATCCAGATGCTCAACATCCTCGAGGGCTACGACCTCGCCCAGGATGGACCACGCTCCGCGATCACCATCCACCGGATCGCGGAAACCATGCGCCGCGCCTTCGCCGATCGGGCCCGATACATGGGCGACCCCGAGTTCACCAGCGAACTGAAGGTGGCCCGCCTCATTTCGAATGAATATGCGCTCGAGCTACGAAAGACCATCCGTGACGACCAAGCCTCCGGGTCGACGCCGACCACTTTCGAATGGCCGGCCGAGAGCGATGAGACCACGCACGTCTCGGTGGTGGATCGAGATCGGAACGCGGTTTCGATGACCTACACCCTCGAAGCGGGGTACGGATCGAAGATCGTCGTCCCCGGCGCGGGTTTCCTCCTCAACGACGAGATGGGCGATTTCAACGCCGGGCCCGGACTCACCGACGACAAAGGCCTCATCGGCACCGAGCCCAATCTCGCTCAACCCGGAAAGCGGATGGTGTCGTCGATGACCCCCACCATCCTGACCAGGGATGGCGAACTGTTCATGGTCATCGGTTCGCCGGGCGGACGCACCATCATCAACACGGTTCTGCTCACCATTCTGAACGTGGTCGACTTCGGCATGAACATCCAGGACGCCATCGACTTTCCGCGGTTCCATCATCAGTGGCTGCCCGACCGAATCGCGTATGAGAAGAACGGTATATCACCGGACACCCTCGCCCTTCTGAAGGGGCGCGGTCACACCGTGACCGAAAATCCCGACTCCCAAGGGGTAGCCCAGGGCATCATCTGGAACCAGGCCGAGAAGGTCCTGGAGGGGGGATCCGACCGGCGCGCCCTGGACGGAGCCGTGATCGGCCGTTAGTGTCCTGCCTGCCGAGAAACCCATGCGAGAAAGGCCCATTTCAGAGCCTTTGCGTCACTGCGAGGACCCCGACGGAATGCATGGGGCGAAGCAGTCTCGGCAGCAGGCGAGATCGCTTCAGGCCACGCGGAACGACGGGGCCTTCGCGATGACGGTGGTGGGTTTCTCGCAAACAGTCACGGCCGAAGGCCGCCGAAGGCTCGCAAGTACGTGGCACATGCAAGGGTCGAGGCGCCCGGAGCGCAAGGCGTCGAGGAGGCGGATCCGCAGGTAGATCGTCTGGCGGCGATCCTTCGGGAGAGCCAGTAGCCGGTCGACCGACGGCCGCGCCGAAACTCAGCGCTCGATGCGGATGCCGATGATGAAGGCGCGAGGTGGCTGGACCATGGTGATCCGCCGGTAGTCCGACTGCCAGACCACCTGCTCCTCGGCTTCGGACTGGGAGCCCAGGGCGTTGAACACCGAGGCCGAGACTTCGAGGTCCGCGCCCGGGAGTTTGAACCGTCGAGCGAGGCGAGCGTCGACGGACAGGGTGTAGTGAAGCCGCGCGCGACCGCGCGGAATGGCCTGCACGAAGTCGGGACCTTGGGGGAGATCGTTCTGAATGACCAGCCGGGCGAAGGGCTGGCCGTCGTCGTACCGGCCCACCGCGCCGAAAGTGAAACCGCGGATGTCGCTAGCGGTCAGATACATGCGCAGGCTGTAGGCGCGATCGAAGAAGAGGCGGCCATAGCCGAAGGTATCGGCGTTGGTTCGGTCGAAGCTCTCGCCCACCATCCCGAAGTCGTTCTCACCCACGCGCAGGCCCCGGTTGCCGCCACGGCCCGAGTCGCGGAACGCGGCTCCGGTGAGACCCCAGTGGATGTGGGTTCCGTTGGTCTCGAAGCCAAGCTCTGCACCCTCACCAAGAGCGCGGTGGTCCGCGGGATTGGTGAGAAGGTAACGCGAGGACGTGAACGATGCCAGGCTCTCCTCGACCACGGGGAGGAGCTGATCGTCGGCGGGGCCGAGGATGTCGCCGGAAGGATCGGGGATGTATCTGGTCGACTGAATTTCCGCTCCCTGGGGATCAAGAGCGGTTTCGATGAGGTTGACGTCGCGCCGGGCAAAGGCCGTGGCGTGAATGCCGATGCCCCGAACCCTCGTCTTAAAGCCGAGCATCACCCGTCGCATGGTGGGCAAAGAGAGGTTGGGGTCGACCCTCACCGAAACCCGTCGCGCCACTTCGATGCCCAGTTCCGGGGCGCTGGCCTGCCCGTCGCCATTGAGATCGCCCCACAGGCGGGCGGAGGCGGCTGGCGCGTTGCGAGTCGCGGCCTCATAGCTCACCAGCGGAATTGGAGGGCTGCCGATCGAGGCCTCGGCGCGAAACTGGGTGGTCTCACTCTTCCGCCACTCGAACCGGACCTCGGGGAGGATCTTCGTGGAGGCAAGGATCCGCTCTCCGTCGCGATCGGCCACCGTCGCGCGCTCCACGTCAACCCTGGCCATCAGGCGGGTTCGCCCGGATGGTTCGAAGCTGAGCCCGGCGCCGAGGCTCGCCCGGTTCTCGGCCAGACGCGACGGGGCAGAACTCGCGAACGTCCACTGGCGAGCCGACGTGCCGTTGAGACTCTCCAGGGCCTGGAAGCCCGGCTGGGCCATCCCGCGATCGCTGGTGGCGCGGCCGAACCGGGCGGTGAAGGACACGTCCGTCGCCTCACCCAACTTCCATGCCCGGCTCGAAGCCTCCGCCTGCAGCATCTGTCCGGTGGACCGGGAGGGAACCTGCAACTGGGGGGGGCCATCGACGAGCCGCTCAAACGGGAGAGGAGACCCAAACCCTGGATCATCGCGGGTTCCCCGTGCGTAGGAGATCCGGCCGCGCGGGCCCGCTGCTTCTCCTTTCGCTCCGCCGCTCGCCCGCCGTCTCGACCAGGCGCCGCCCAGGACGAGGCCCGAGCCGCGGGTCTCGGCGGTGGTCAGCCCGAAAGGCGAACGATGCCCCTGATACATGGCCAGGCCTTGAAACCGATCGTCGTCCTTCACGTGAGTGAAGCGGGACTCGAAGCCAAGACGCTTGGTGGCCCGCTCCAGATCGGAATCGCGCTCGGACCGTGAGACGTCGGCGCCGGACACCGCTGCGCTCCAGCTGGTCGCGCCGCCGGCGCTGATTCCGAAAAGGGCCAGCAATCCGTCGAAGAGGTGGTGGCCCCGGGCCAGGGAGGGAATGGGATCGGCGGTGGTCCCGGTCGAGTCGAACACGCCCAGGCTTCCCTGAGCGACGAAACGGGTGCGGCCGGGCGCGCCCGAAACGGGGTGATCGTGAACGAGCGCGGTACCCCTCGAATCGGTGCGCACATCCACCTCACCAAGTTCCACCGATCCCCAGACCAGGGGCCGACCGCCGAGGATCGGATCCGTGACGTCGAAGCCGTCGATCTCGATCCGCGACTGCGTCCACGAACCGCCGCGGAAGGTGAAGCGCGAGGGCTCGGCCGGAAAGAGGCCCACGCCCTCCTCTCGCTCGAGCACCAGACCGGGGTTGAGCTGGACGATCCGCGCGGTGAGCGATCCCGCGGTGGGAAGGGCCTTCACCACGGCGGGATGAAATCGCGGCTCGGGCGTGGGCCAGGGTTCTGGTGAAGGGGCTGGCTCCTGGGCAAGGGTCACAGACCCCGCGGACAGGGCGAGGATGGCGACGATCCGTCTGACGGTTCGGAAACCCTTGATCATTTTCGGGATTCCATGCCCCTCATCGATTCACGACCCAGGGCATCTCCTTCGGATCGGCGCCCTGCAGGCGATCGATGACGGATTGCACGGCGCGGCCGGACATCCCGAGGTTTGGATCGGCGGACAGGCGGGTCTGGTAGGTGCCGGAACCGAGGTGATGGAAGAGCCGCAGCTTGAGCATCAGCCTTTCGTCCCGGAGCGGAGAATCCATGGGCAGAGGCTCCTTTTCGAAGACATCGAGAGCGGCGCCGGCGATGCCTCCATCGAGCAGAACACGAAAGAGCGCCTCTTCATCGACCACCGGCCCCCGCGTGGTGTTGACCAGATACGCGGTTCGCTTCATCTGGCGCATGCGCGCCTCGTTCATGAAATGAACGGTCCGGTCAGGGCCGGACTTGATCAGGGGCACGTGAAGCGAGACGAAATCGGCGGTGGCGAGCGCCCGGTCCAGGTCGACGTACTCGATGGTGCGGCGGCGGCCGAAACCGAGTTCGGCGCGCAGGTCCATCACGCGCTGCACATCGCTTCGGAACTTCTCGTCCCGGGTGCGGGAACAGCACAGGACGTCCATGTCGAACCCGGCGCACTTGTGCACAAAGGCCTTCCCGATCCGCCCGACGCCGATCACCGCCACCGTCTTGCCGGCCACGTTGTCGCCCAGCCATGGGTGATGCGGATGCCACACCCCCCAGCGACCGCTGCGCACCAGATCCTCCGACGGGTAGAGCTTCCGCGCCACCGCCCCCATCATGAAGAAGGCGAACTCGGCGGTGGCGTCGGAGAGAACTTCGGGCGTGTTCGCGATGGGTATGCCGTGCCGGGTGGCCGCACCCACATCGATATTGTCGTATCCGACCGCGACCTGGGCCACGATCTTCAGGCCGTGGGCAGCACCGAGGGCCAGCAGGGGCTCATCGATCCGGTCGCGGATGGTGGTCACGAGCGCGTGCAGGCCGCTTGCGACTTTGGCGGTCAAGGCTTCGTAGCTCGGCGCTTCGATGGCCGGGTGAACCTCCACCTCGAACCCCGAATCCACGAGGCGCCTGATGGCCTCGCCCCCGATGTCGGCGGTGACGAAAACGCTGGGATGTTTCATGACCGCGCTGGATCATAAGGGCTTGACCGACCTCTCCGGTCCGGAGGGAGAGGCACGAGGATGGCGGCTGGACGCCTCCTGTGGTTTACTTCGCTCACCATGAGCGCTCTCCTGCGGATCCGCGAAGCGGCTCGAATGAATCTCCGCCGGATCGCCCTGCCCGAGGCGGACGAGCCGCGTACGCTCCAGGCCGCGGCGATCGCCGCTCGAGAGGGCCTGGCCCGGATCGCCCTGGTGAGTTCCGCTCCCGCGAAGGTCCGGTCCACCGCCTCGGAACTGGGCGTCGATCTCGGGGGCATCGACCTCGTGGAGGCGCCCACGTCCGGGAGGGAGCATGAGAACGCGAAGCGAGCCTATCTCGAGCGGTCGCGAGCGCGGGGGATCTCCGAATCGGAGGCGGCCGATCACGTGCGCGGCCCGCTCCTCTTCGCCGCTCTCGGGGTCTCGTTTGGGCACTTCGACGGCTTCATCGCCGGGGCCAGAGCGACCAGTGCGGAAACCATCCGGGCCGCGCTGCGCGGGATCGGGATGGCCTCCGGGATTTCGAAACTCTCCTCCTTCTTCCTGATGGAGACCACGATCCCGCATTTCGGCGAGCAGGGAAGCATGATCTTCGCGGACTGCGGAGTGAACCCGGATCCGAGTCCGGGCGAGCTGGCCGAGATTGCCTGGCTCGCCAGCCAGAATGCCCGGAAGTTTCTGGGCGTGGAGCCCCGGGTGGCTCTCCTGTCCTTTTCCACCAAGGGCAGCGCCGATCATCCGAGGGTCCGGAAAGTGCGGGCGGCCTACGACCTCGCCCGCGAGCGCTATCCGGGACTCAACATCGACGGCGAACTCCAGCTCGACGCCGCCCTCATGCCCACGGTCGCGGCCAAGAAAGCGCCATCCTCTCCGGTGGGCGGGCGCGCGAACGTGCTGATATTCCCCGACCTCGACTCCGGCAACATCGCTTACAAGATCGCCGAACGCATCGGCGGGGCGCGCGCCATCGGACCAATCCTTCAGGGTCTGGCCAGACCGGCGAACGACCTCTCACGCGGATGCTCGGTCGATGACATCGTGGACGCCATCGCCATCACCGCGGTGCAGTCGAGCTAGGGAACGATCTCGAAAGTGGTTTCCCTGACGTAGTCCTTCTGGGTCACGTTGTCCCGAAGGAGGATCTTCGCCACGTACTTGCCGGGGGCATAGCCGGCCAGGGGAACCGGGCCCGCGGAGGGAGTCGCCGGCTCGACATCGTAGGTCTGGTCCGGTGCTTTGGCCAGGGTCTTGCCGTCCTTCAGGATCTGGAACCCCCCCGCCACCGCGATCTTGCCCGCTTCGTCCTTGGCCGCTCCGTAGACCGCGCAAAGGAGCGTGATGGACTCGCTCTGCTTGAAGACATTGCCGTACCTCGGAACGAACCTCGTGGCCCCAAAAGTGAACTCGAACAGAGGATCGTCCTTGACCGCCGGGGCCCCTTCCTGAATGTCGGCCAGCACCATCACTGGGGAGACCGTGAGTTCGGCGCCGTACTCCTGAGTCTTGATCGCCAGATCGACCGCCGACCCCTTGCCCGACTTTGGATCGATGACGGCAATCCTCATGGCATGGTCGCCGGGGCGGAGGGGCATGCCGAAGGCGGAGACGAAGGTGTTGTCCGCGCCCACCTCGGTCGTAACCTCGCGGTCCTGAGACTTGAGCAGGCGCCCCTCGCTGTCCCTGGAGTGGACGGACACCACGACTTTCGCGACCTTGTGACCACCCGCTTCCGAGACGGTCAGAGTCGAGGCGTCGCCCTGAACCAGTCCGGCCACGAAGGTGGACGCGCCGTCCTGGGACCGGATTTCCAGGAGCGGCATGGCGTCCAGCTTGAAATCGGTGCGGGGTTCCTTCAGCAGCGCCTGCACCGGCGTCGGCTTGGGCAGGAGGTCGACCAGCTTGACCAAGGCGCCCTTGGCATCGTACTTGTATGACAGGTTGGTCTGAATCACCTTGACCTCGGCGATCCGGTTCAACTCCTCGCCAAACCGATTACCCTGGGGAAGCATGCACGTGCCGTCGAGGCCGACATCTATGGATCCATCCGTGAAGCGCATTCCGGGCCGATCCTTGTAGGTCCAGATCTCGGGAGGCCGGAAAGCCGCGGTGGCGGAAGGCTCCTTTTTGACCTCGTCCGGCGGGCCCATAAGAATGTAGATGCGGCCGCAGTCGGTGAGTGAACCGTTGCGGCCCCCGACCTTGAACCTGGGGTCCACTTCGGCCACCAACTTAAGATACTCGGTCCGGTATTCGTTTTCGGGAGTGTCGAGGTCGGGATCGCGCCTGGCCCAGAAGATCTTCTGGAACTCGGCGGCGTCGGAGTTGTTCTTGAGGCCCTTGTATGCCTTCTCCTCCTCGGGAAGGATGAGGGGCCTTACCTCGTCGAGCCACTTCTTGGCGTTCTTGTCGATGGCGGCGGAGGCGTGGGAGGCGTGGGAGGCGAGGAGGACGATCAGGCACGAGGCCAAACCAAGGCGTTTCATGGACAGTTCCTTTGGACTACTGGTGAAGATGAGACGTTGACAAAAAAGGGACCAGAAGGGCTCGACGCCGCGCCCCGGCTAGCCCGGAATTGGAAGTGTACCGCCGACGAAACGGAATCCGGGACTCGGCTGCGGGGCCCGGACTGCGTGCGTGACGGCTCGCAAGAACCCTCACCTCCTCACCCGGGCCAAAGCCTGGGGTTCCAGGCCCATCCAAGAGCGCCTGCACGGGCCATTCTCACACGGGTTCTTGGCACGGTCGTGATAGCTTCCAGGCTCCGCCCCCCATGATCCCCCGAAACCCCTCCAGAATCCTGGCCCTAGCGTGCCTGGCCCTCATTTCGGGAGAGAGTGCGTCCGCGGCCCAGAAGGCAAAAAAGAGGCCGGCGGTGCCGCCTGCTCCGGTGAGCATTCTGATGCCGCCACAGGCTTCCTCCTACGACCTCAAGGTCGGGGAGGCGGCCCGGGTCGCGATTCGCAACCGCTCTAATGTGGCTCTGGTGGCCATGGATCCGTGGACCGGCCGGGTCCTCACCATCGGCAATCCGAAATCCGGCCTTCTCACCGCCTACCAGCCCTGCTCGGTGTTCAAGCTGGTGGTGGCGGTGGCCGGCCTCACCGAAGGCCTGATCACCCCGGAGTCGCGCTACACCTGCACCGACGGCTGCTGGATCAGCCCGGGCCACGGCTCCATCGACCTGGGGCGCGCGCTGGCCGTCTCGTGCAACACCTACTTCGAATGGGTCGGCGAGCGCCTGGGTTTCGCCACCCTCCGGACCTATGCGCGGAAACTGGGCCTGGGATCTCGAACCGGTATCAACCTTCCCGGCGAAGCCGAGGGCGTGGTGCCCTCGTCCGTGCCCAGCCTGGGCCTGGGTCACATGTCCTCGCACGCGCAGGGAGTGAAGACTTCCGCGATGCAGTTGGCGGTGCTGATGTCCGCGCTGGTCAACGGCGGGGTGATGCACGAACCTCAGTTCGTGTCGCCCGAGGCGCTCCAGGTCAAGGAGGCATCGCGGTTCTCCGCGCCCGGAACGCTGGCCCTGCTCACCCCCGGTCTTTTTTCTTCGGTGACCGAAGGCAGCGCGCAGCGGGCCTTCGATCCCGGGTTCGTGGCTTTGGGCAAAACCGGCTCGTGCTCAGGCGTCGGCTGGTTCGCTTCCTCGCTCGGCTATCCCCGCTCGGAGATGGTGGTGGTCACGTTCTTCCGCGGCTCGAACGGAGCCGCGGCCGCGGCGGTGGCCGCGGACTTCTATCGCTCCCTGCTCGGGGCTCCGCCCGCGAACAGCGCCACCCTGGCCGCCGCACCCGGCTCTCAATAGAGCCTGGGGCGCCGGAGCGCCTATCTCCGATCGAGTCGGACCGTGATGAGCGCCGGGTCGCGGTCGATGTCGACTTCCTTCTCGACCGTCTTGTAACCGGGGCGAACCACTTCGACGCGGTGACGCCCCGCGGGGAGTTCGAGCCGCGCGACCTGAGAGGCCTTGCCGTAGAACTCCCCATCCACATAGACCGATGCGTCTGCAGGCTGCACGTCGAGCCGCAACTCTCCGCGACCGGCGTCATTGGAAGGCGCTTCGTAGCGACGGTCGGAATCCACCTCTCGATCACCGCCCGCGGCTATGTCCCGGTTCAGGTCCATGTCCGGCTGCCGGTCGACGTCGCGATCCGTGTCTTCGTCTCGATCGGATCCGCGGTCGTACTCCTCCCCGATGGAATCCCGGGTCTCGCCGCTGCCCCGCACCATGTCCCAACGAATCTTGAGGGTCTGGTCGCGATTGGCATAGGCCGCGAAGGTATGGGAGTTGTACCCCTCGAGCTTGAAGGTGATGTCGTGACGACCCGGCGAGACATTCAGGCGCTGAAACAGGCCGTCGAAGTCATCCACGATGCCCGCGTAGTACCCATCGACATAGACGCGGGTCTTGGCGGGCTCGACCAGGGTCTTGAGCTGGGCGACATTGCCGCTCCGATAGCGATAAGACCGGTAGGAGGACGACGGGTAGTAGCCGTAGTAGTCGCCGTAGGAATAGCCGTAGTCGGAGTACCCGTACCCGTAACCATAAAGCCCGTAGGCGCGCGGATAACCCCACGAGTAGGCGTAGGGGTTGTAGTAATAGTACGAGTAGGGAGAACGGTAGTAGTGGCTGCGGTCATTCCCGTAGCGATCACGGGTTCCGGTACCGGTTCCTGGCGACGGCCGACGGCGGGCCGCATCCTGCGCGGACGAATTCGAGTGGTTCTGGCCGCTCGGAGCGGAGGCCCGGCTGCGATCTCCGGACCCTCTCGAACTCTGCCCTGCGCTCGAGCCCGAAGACGAGCCGCCGCCCGAATGCCGGGATCCGGCGCTGGCGCTCGAATCGCTCCCGGTGGAGCGAGGAACCGCCTTGTCGTCGCTTCCCTGGCCGAACGAGGTTGCGGCCAGCATGACCAGGGGGACCATTCCGATGAGCTTTAGTGTGTTCATGGCTTCAAACCTCGACAACGCGCGCTCCGAGAGAAGAGTCTGCGCCCTGGGTAACAGCAAACGCCGTGCCACGGCCGGGACCCGCGAATCGGGCTCAGGTTGTCCCGAGTCGATGACAGGATCAGCGCCAGCGAGGACAACCCCGGAAACCATCCTACCCGCGCGGAAAGGCTGGGGGCTCAGGAAGCAGAACCCAGTCCACGGAGTCGCCGGGGCGGACAAGGCCCGGACTGAGAACCCGAGCGTACATGCGGCTTCGGCCCGGGTGAATCTTCGCCGAGAGGCGCGAGATGTCCCCGTCCGCGAACGAACCCGCGATGTTCCGGCAAGGATGGGCGGGCCTGGTTATTTCAAGCGTCGCCTCACCCACCCGCAGTCGCGCTCCGGTTCGAACCAGACTCCAGTCGATACCGGAGACGGTCAGATTGTCGCCGGTGGTCCCGCAGTCGATCGGATGCCCTTCGCTCCGAAGTTCCACGATGCGTTCGAGGGAGAAGAGACAGACCGCCCGGTCCGGCCCCCCGTGAAGGCGAAGATCGCGCTGAGAGTCACCCGCGAGTCCGCGAAGCGTCACTTCGACCGGACCGGGAACGCATCGCTTCGGCACCCCGCCATCCGAGATCTGAACCGATTCGAGACGCCCTTTCGACCGGATCGACGGAGCGTCTTGTGAGGGTTGGTCCCTGAGCATGAGCAACCGTAAGATTACCCGCTCGGAACTTGTCTACGACCGGTTCCGTATTCATACCGTTGGACGCATCGCAGGTCCCGTCCACGGTCCTCGAGATTCGAGGCGCTGAAGCAGGCCCGCAACCCTGGAGGGTTCATGTCGAAAGGCAAGAAAATCGCGCTGTCCGTCCTGGCCCTGGTCGTGGTCGGAGGAGTGATCGCAGCCAGCGTGGCGCGAGAGAGCCGAAACAAGATCGAGGTCCA
>JAQBHL010000084.1:0-16701 GCA_032127745.1 Acidobacteriota bacterium | reverse complement strand
GCCGATGCATCCCGGATCGCCGCGTTGCTCGTCGTTGCATATGCTGGATATGCGGCCTCCTCGGCGCCTTGCGCTCCGGGCGCCTCGACACTCGCATAGGCCACGTACTTGTGAGGCAGGACACTAGCGTCTGCGAAGCGCCATGCTCCCGGCCCAGGCGTCAAGCATGCGCAGATCCGCGATGTGGATGGTTCCTTTGATCCCGCGGGGAGCCCCCGCTCCGCCCACCACGAGCTCGATCTTTGGGCCGAGAGCGGACCTCAGGATTGGAAGAAGTGAAGCGGCACTTCGAGAGGTCAACGCGGACACCGAAATGCCGACCGCCGCCGCATGGGTGCTCACCGCCATGGCGGCGATCTCGGCCTTGGGCGGCTCGGTGCCGAGGCTCAAGACTCTCAGGCCGCGCGCGGAAAGGACCAGAGCCGCCATCTGCAGACCGAGACCGTGAGGTTCCCCCGGAAGGGTGGCCAGAACGACCAGCGGACCGTTCGCCGTCTCCTCGAAACGGAGCCGGGCCGCGCGCACCACATCCTCGATCCTCTCGGAGGCGAAGTGCTCGTGTGCGATGTCGATCTCTCCCGCCTCCCAGGCCGCGCCGATCGCAGCCAGGCATGGCGAAATGCGTGTTTCGAGATAGGTGAGGGGATCTTCGCGGGAGAGATCGCTGCCCAGGGATCGCATCAGGCGATCGGCGTCGAAGTCTCGGATCGACCCGATAAAGGCCGGAATGTCGAAGGGTAGCGGATTGCTGCGCGTCGCCGGCTTCACGGGGACAGTGGCGAGCAGGGAGTCAAGAACCGAATCGGAGGCGGGGACCACCTCTCCGGCCCGGAGACCGCGCTCAAGGGCGAAGGCGATGCGGCGGATCCGCCCCACGTTCGAGACTTCGAACTGGCGGTGGCCCGAAGGCTTTCGCACCGATTTGGGAAAGCCATATCGCAGCTCCCAGGTACGGAGGGTTTCGATAGGGACGCCGGTCGCTCGAGACAATCCGCCTATCGAGACGTAGGCCGGTTCGGCGGCGGGCGAGGACGAGGCCTCGGGTCGGACGTTTCGAGTGGTCATGAGGGGGCGGAAGTCGATGATACGGCCAGGCCGCACGTCTGTCGAGATTTTGAGCAGAGTCTGGCGGGCCGACCTGGACCGCCGGTCGGGTACGCCAAGAAAAGCCCCGGAGCCCCTTGACCGGGCTCCGGGGCGATCCACCACTCGATGCTGGGATCGAGCGGTCGGGAGGCTTACAGCTTGGGCAGGATCACGGAGTCGATCACGTGGATCACGCCGTTGCTGCACGCAATGTCGGTCGTCACGACGGTGGCGCCGTCGACCTTGACCCCGTTCATGGTGTCAATCATGACGCTGCTCCCCTGGACGGTCTTGGCGCTCTTCAACTTCATCACGTCCGCGGCCATGACCTTTCCCGGCACCACGTGATAGGTGAGGATCGCGGTCAGCTTGGCCTTGTCCTTGAGGAGAGCATCGAGCGTCCCGGCGGGGAGCTTGGCAAAAGCCGCATCGGTAGGAGCGAAGACGGTGAAGGGGCCGGGTCCCTTGAGGGTATCGACAAGCCCCGCAACGGTGAGAGCTTGGGCGAGGGTGTTGAAGCTGCCCGCAGCAACCGCAGTGTCCACGATGTCCTTGGGGGCATCGGCGGCGTGCGCGGTGGTTCCAGCGAGGGCGACGGCGGTCAGGGCGGCGAGGATGGTTCGGCGATTCATTGGTATCTGTTTCCTGGTGTTTATGTGGGTTTCAAGGCTGGTGGGCAACCTCTCGGCTATCCACCCCATGTCTCAAGGAGGCTGGCCGGGGGGCAGGTTCGCCCCGCCTCCAGCCTCTGAGGGGAGAATACCTATGTGACTAGTGTTTGTCAAGGTTCTGCACAGCTTTTTTTAACATATTCCTACTCGCCACTCATCCCGCTGCGCGCGACCCGTTCTTCGAGGCCACCCCAGCTCGCGGGCCGCGTTTGAGGTGCCGGGCCGCCACCGCGAGAAACCGCCCGCGAGCGAAGCGATGCTCGACGATGGGCCGCGGATACGTCCCCTCGAGCCGAACCCCCGCCGCGCCCAGCACGGCTTCGGGTGCCTCCCACGGGCGATGGATGTAGCGCGCTGGCAGCCGCTCGAGCTCGGGCACCCAGCGACGGACGTAGTCGCCCTGGGGATCGAACTTCTCGCCCTGCCTGACGGGATTGAAGATGCGGAAGTAGGGCTGCGCGTCGCAGCCGCAGCCGGCCGACCATTGCCAGCCGGCGTTGTTCTGCGCCCAGTCTCCGTCGGTGAGGTACTTCAAGTAGTGCGCCTCGCCACGCCGGTAGTCGATGAGCAGGTGCTTGCAAAGGAAGCTTGCCGAGATCATCCGTGCGCGGTTGTGCACGAAGCCCTCGCCGAGCAGCTGGCGAGCGGCTGCGTCTACCACGGGGTATCCGGTCTTGCCGACCACCCACGCCTGCCACAGCGGCTCGTGAAACTGCCAGGGAAAACCCGCGAAGGCGAGCCGAAAGGGCTTGTCGAGCAGCTCGGGCCGGTCCCACAGGGTGCTATGGGCGAACTCGCGCCACACGAGCTCGTTCAGAAAGGACTGCGCCGCCGGCGTTCCGTCGAGAGCGTCCTCGACCGCCGTCCACACCTGGCGCGGCGAAATGGTGCCGAACTTGAGGTCCGCCGACAATCGACTCGTGCCTGCGAGGTCCATCCGATCGCGGTGCTTGGGATACGCCGCCGCGGCATCTCGCAGGAACCGCCTGAGCCGCGCCCGCGCGGCCTTCTCCCCTCCGGGCAGGAGAGCCGGATTGCGATCGATACCGAGCTTTTCGCTGGTCGGGATAACGACAACGCGGGCGCGAATGTCCCGCGGCAGCGGAGGCAGAGCACGCGGCGCCGGCAGGGGGTAGCCGATCATCGCGGTCTGACGAAACACCCGGGCAAACTGGCTGAACACCGAGTACGGCCTCCCTGCTCCCGTTCGCAGCGTGCCCGGAGGCATCAGGGTCTCGCCCTCGTACAGCTCGAACCTGGCCCCGAGAACTTCGCGGATGCGCCGATCGCGCTCGCGCGCGAACGGTTCGACCCATCGCTGAGCGACCACACGATCGGCTTTCCATTCGCGCACGAGGCGCGGGACAACCTCAACACTCTTGCCCGCAACGACGAGCAGGCGCGAACCACGATCTGCAAGCGCGGCCTCCAAGGCGCGCAGCGAGTCGAGCAGAAACTGCATGCGATGCGGCAGCTCGGAGGCGCGGGTGGGCGCGAAGAAATAGGGGTCGAGCACGAACAGCGGTATGACCTCGCCGGTGGCGAGGGCGTCCCGGAGCGGCGCATGGTCCGAAATGCGCAGGTCCTTGCCGCGGAACCAGACGATGGTCCTCGTGGTCACCGCGGATTCGCCGAAAGCGCGCGCGGCGCGCAGAAGACCTCGATATCGAAGTCGGCCATCGCCCGGCCTGGCACGCTCTTCGGCCCTGGGCGGCCCTGATCATGCGACGTGACCATGGTTCGTCTCCGGCTCCTCGGCGGGCAGGCTTCGCGCGAGCGAGCGGACGACCAATCGCATCGCGCCTGAAGTCGAAGATGCGGTCGAGCGTGCCGCGGACGAAAAGAGCCGAACATGTCAACACCTCCAAGGGAGACCCAAAAGAGCACGTCCGGTCCAAGATTCCCGAAGGGCCAACGCGCGTTCACGGGAGACTACATCGATCGGCTCGAGCGCCGGCCGATGACTCAGCGCGGCTCCGGGATCGGGGCCGGGTTCGGACCGACGTCACCACACTCGAAACCCCCGATGTCCACGTGCAACTCGAGCGTACGCACCGGCTTTTTCTGGGTCATGGCTTCCTCCTGGTGGGTTTGGTGGAACGAATGGGATGGGCGGCGACGACGACGCGGTACGTGCGGCCGTCGGGGTGGGTCTCGTCGTGGTACTTCGCCGCGAGTCGCGCGATCGCCTCGAGCAGCTCTTCGGCGAAGGCCTCGCGCTCGCTCGGCGAACGCAGGCGGATCTCAACGTCAGTGGAAAGGGTCGGCAGGGGCTTACCCGCCTTCTCGGCGAGGGCCTGGGCCTCGCCGACCTCCTGCGCCATGCGCGAGGCGAGGGCGATCAAATAGCTGCTGGAGAACTTGTCCTTGAGCTTCCGCGGGTCCATGCCCGGTGCCAATACCTTCGGCGAGGCGACCAGGTACTGGGCCGTCCGGCGCACGATGCGCTCGGTGCAGCCCCGCCGCTTCTCTTCGCGGACCAGCTCGACGAACCCGTGCTCCTCGAGCTGGCGCACATGGTAGGCCACCTTCTGGCGCGCGAGCCCCAGGGTGCGGGCCATCGTCGTGGCCGAGCCGGGCTCCGCCAGCGCCTGCAGAATCCGCTGCCGCAGCGGCGCCGCCAGCATTGCCGCCTGCCGAGGATCGTTGACGAGCTGGACGGCGACCATGGGCGGACTCTAGCCCAGAGACCGCTATTGGACAATGACTCTTTTCCATTGCCGTAGGGCGTCAACGAAGTCTCTTCACGCCCGCCTTCTTCGCGGCCTGCGACGGCGAGGATGGAGGCCGAGAATCACCTTGCGATGGCGATCGCCGCCGGCGTTCCCGCCGCGCCGCCCCCGCCCGTGCGACGGCGGCATGGGCCATTGGGATCACTGCCGATTCGGGGAACGGCGACACGCTGCTGACGTTGATCTCGCAAAGCACATAGGTATCCTCGCCCGATGCGCGCTTCGCTCCGAGCATGAAATCGCAATCCCACAGAATGGGCAGGCGCTCGGTGTCGATGCCGAGCCGCCGCTGCAAAGCCTTCACCCACTCCTGTTCCAGTTGCTCCTTGAGTGCTTGAAATTGAGGCGTCTCGGGAGGGTGGTAAAGGCGCGGGCCGGGCTCAGACGTCTGCGGATGCAGGGCGTTGATGGCCTGATGCCCGAAGCCTGCGATCGTGCCATGCACCAGATAGCAGCGCACCATGCCTTCCGCGAGGCGCGGCTGAAAGGCCTGCTCGATCATGCGGCCCTCGCCGGAGAAATACGGCTCGCAGCGCGCCAGGAATTCGTTCAAGGACACGGTTTCCTCGCCGCACCCGCGTTTGGCATGCCTCACTCGGAGAGTCCCCGGCGTTTCGAGCTCGACCTTCCACACACCATCGCCGCCGTTGCCGCGGTATCGCTTGAGTACGCGGCTCCCGCCCTCAAGCCGCACCGGCAGCTCGCGCTTTAGCTGCTCGAGGCTCCGGTACAGATGCGTCTCGCATCCCCAGCCCAGGTCGCGGGTCGTGTAGAGGACCTCCTTGGTCCCCAGCTTGAGGATGACGTCTGGATGTGCGCTGACGAACACGCCCGCGGCGGAAACCTCGCGCAGCATCGCGTCGAGGACGGTTCGGTCGCGGCCGTTCTCGATGGGATTGACCCACACGAGGACACCGTCGAGCTCGAGCAACTGGCGGGCGACCTCGTCGCGGAGGTCGTCGTGGTACACAGCGGGCTCGGCCTGCGCGCCGAGAACGCCGAGCGCTTCGAACACTTTCGCGAAGCGGCTCTTTTCAGGCGCCGGGTTCAGCCTCGCTTCGCGGTCTCCAGCATAAAGAAGTGCGATGCGGCAGGGGCCGTCGCTGCGGGTACTGTGGGTTTGAAGTTTGATCGCGGTATCCAAGGTTCCCTCCATCTGGCGCGAGCGCCAATGTCGAGCAGGCCTTGGACGCCGGGGCGTCTTGCGCGGGGAGGCTGCCGGATCCCCGAAGCGACGAGGTTAGCCTCGACGGGACGGCTTGGTCAAGAGCGCCCTCGCATCGCTTTCGACCACCTTGCTCGCGGCCATTCGAGGACTTCTTCAACGGGCACGCGTCCCGCGCAGGAACCCTTCGCCGCGGCTGCGGCGGCGGTTGTACCCAGGACCTCGCGAAGGATTCGGGCTTAGCGAGAGCGCTTAGGCATGAACGGCCTGCGCAACCAGACGCACCCCCAGGGCGGCGCAGACACGGCTGATCGTGTCGAAGCGCGGCAGGGCGTCGTGCCGGAGCGCCTTGTACAAGGCCTGCCGGGTGAGTCCGGACGCCTTGGCGATTTCCCTCATTCCACGGGACCGGGCCAGGTCGCCCAAGGCCGCGGCGAGAAGGGCCGGATCGTTCGCATTGAGAATGTCGGTGAGATACGCCGCGACCGAGGCCTTGTTGTCGAGGTACCGCGCGGCGTCGAATTCAGGAAGGTCGGCGGCCTTGAGACGTTTGGTCATCGTCATCTCCTCTGATTAGTCCAACCGCGCGGCCAGGAGTTTGGCCCGCTTGATATCGGTTTTCTGGGTACGCTTGGCTCCGCCTGCCCGCAGCACAATCAGGACCGCACCACGCTGCACGAAATACACGCGCCAGCCCGCGCCCGCATGATCGGACACGCCCTCGCCGACCGGGGCGACATCCCCCATCAAGCCGAGTTCCAGGCGCTTGATTCTCGCCACCACCAGTCCGCGCGGTTGAGTCGGCCAGCCCGTCCAACCAGTCCGTGAATCGCGGCCCTCGTCGATCTCTGCGTCGATCTCCTACCTGCGTCCGAAGTGCTGGTCGTCTCCCCTAATCGATCGGAATGTCCACCTCGAGAAAGCTGCCAGGAGTGGCGGCGTTGACGGCCGCGGCGATTTCCAGAAGCCGCTTCCTAACGAGTCTCCACCTTCCGCTCCCAAGGGTGATGATGGCGATCTTGCGGCGGGATAGGTTCTGCTGGTACCTGAGATTCCGATCGGTCGTGAGGAACACCTCGAATCCGGCGTCTTCGGCTGCGTCGAGAAGATCGCCGTTGCGGAGGGTGTCCCATCCACGGGCGCGCGCTTCTTCAACAACGTGACCGTGGAGCGACTGCGCAACGCCCCTCGGCGTTCCGTTGTCGAAAAGGATGTGCATCAGCGCACAGGCGCTTCGAGACTGCGGGCGGTGAACTCGAGCACCGCTTTCACTTGCTCCCTGGTAACGGGGAACTGCTCCATGACTTCGTCGATCGACATGCCATCTTCCAGATTCTCGAAAACGGTCACGACAGGCGTTCGCGTTCCCTTGAACACCCAGGCTCCGCTGACCTTGCCGGGAATGCTCTCCACGGCTGGACACTGAGACCAATCGAGCACGGCCATCTTGAAGTCCTCTCCGATTTCAGTCTACTCGCGCCCGGTTCGAGTTCGGAATCTACCGCTGTGGCGCGGGAAGCGGGGGCCGGACCCTTGCTTTCGATCCACAATGGGCTGGAGATCGTTCCCCGTGGTGGTGAGGCCCCAACCCCCGGCCTGCTCGAAATCGCCAGGCTGTACAGTCCCGCGCGGCTGGAAGGCCTCCCACGGGCGGTCACGCCGGCTGCAGGCTGCGGCAGGGTTGGCGTCAAGGTGGATGGACTTGTTCCGACCCATCGTGGCCGTTCGGGTGAGGCCGTCCCCTGAAGCAATCCGCTGCCGGGGGAGGCCCCGATGGTCGCGGCCGGAAACGAAAGGACTCCATTATGAATACCAACCCCGTCTCTGCTGCATCCGTCGGGGTCTCCCCCGACATCGATGGCGTCAGGGGACGCCCGCCGGTCACGCCTCCGACGTTCGCGCGCCAGAATCAACCCCGGATCGGGGCCGGGTTCGGGATCGGTTCGGGCCGACGTCACTACGCTCGAAACCTTCCTGAGCGCCTCCGCGCTCGCGGGGTCGCTTCAGGGCAAAGTCGCCACGGAATCCATCGCCATCCTCGACCTTGCATCGGCGCTGGGACTCGGGCACGGGTCCGCCACAGCGCTCACGATGGCGCGAACCCTCGTAACCCGCGTCGCGATGATGCTCTCGAAGCTGGAGGCCCGGTTTCGGTAAACCCGACGGCCAGGCGAATTCCCGAGCGCGCCAGTCCTCGGGCCACGAAGCACTGGTCCTCCTCGCACCACTCAACGATCTTGGCGTAGCGAGCGCTTCACTCGCTGGCTTTGACTCCCGACCCTTCAGCCCCTCAGCGTCAGCGCGCCCCTTGAGGCCACGGCACGCCCTGCTCGCGCTTCGTCACCGGGCGCACGCCCTTGAAGAGGAAGCGCTGGACGCGGGCGCCGGTGTAGGTCTCGGCCGTGTAGAGGTTGCCTTTCGAATCGGTGGCCAGATTGTGCACGCCGAAGAACTGCCCGGGCTGCCGGCCCCCGTCGCCAAAGGACGTGAGCACCTCGAGCGTGCTGCGCAGCAGGATGTTGATCTTCTCGTCCACTCCGTTCGCCTGATAGATGTAGGTCTGGTCGGGGTCACGCGAGAAGGCCATGTCCCACACCGAGCCCGAACGATAGGTCTTCGGGTCGATGAAGACCTCCCTCACGAAGGTGCCGTCCTTCTTGAACACCTGGATGCGGTCGTTCACGCGGTCGCAGGTGTAGACGAGCCCGTCGTTCGAGATGATCACGCAGTGCATGGTGCTGAACTGCTTCGAGGGAGGGGCCGAAGGGTTGTACGGCGGCATCTTCGCGTCATCGGGCCGGGCCCCGTAGGCACCCCAGTGCCGGCGGTACTCGCCGCTATCGGCGTCGAACACGATGACCCGCCGGTTGCCGTAGCCGTCCGAGATGTAGACCTCGTTGGCCGAAGGCTCGTGGAAGATCTTCGTGGGCTGCCAGAAGTTCTGAGTGTCGTTGCTGCCGTTGTGCACCCCGTGGCGGCCGATCTGGAGGAGGAACTTGCCCTCCTTGGTGAACTTCAGGACCTGGGTGTCCTTGCTGCCATTCCCCGCGAGCCAGACGTTGCCCTTGGCGTCGACGGTGATCCCGTGATTGCTGTCGGGCCATTCGTAGCCCGGCCCGGGACCGCCCCAGGACCTCACCAGATTCCCCGCCTGGTCGTAGACCAGAACCGGCGGCGCCACCTTGCAGCAGGCGCCGATCATGTCCGTGGATGGGGCCGCGGTTCCGGTAGCACTCGGCTGAACTTCGTCGTCTACCGCCTGGCTGGCCTTGATGTCAGCGGCCTTGAAGTTCGCGTCCACGGTGTTGGGGCGATGGATCGCCCACACGTTGTCCTGGTCGTCCACCGAGAGCCCGATCGTGGAACCCGTCACCCAGTGGTTCGGCAGGGGCTTCGGCCAAAATGGATCGACCTCGAAGTAGGGCGCCTGCTTCGGTGCCTGCGCGCTGACCGAAGGCGCCTTCGTGGCCGTGATGAGCAGGGTCCCGACCAGCACGATGCTGGACATAAAGGCGAGACGTGCGAGGTTCCTCATGCTTCCTCCGTGAGCCCGAAAGAGGCGGGCTGGTCGCGGGAGTCTACCGTCGTTCAAGGGGCGGGTCAGGATTTCCCCCGCTGTCCCCATCAGTCTGCCTGGGGGGTCATACACAGGGCTGCGGCGGTTGTGCCGGTTCTATGGGAGCGATCCGCAGTTCCTCTGCTCTTCGGCGACCATCAGGAATCCGGCGGAGCTGGCGACAGCACTCACTGGGAAGCCCGTCGAGTGGATTCAGGAGAGCGGGGCCCCGCGCGGTGACCGGTACTTCGCGATCTACAACCCACCGGTGGTGAATCGGCAGCTGGAGATTCGAAAGTCGGAGCATGGTTCGGCGCGGGATATCGCTTCGCGGTTTCTGGAGAAGGGGCTTCAGACCATCGTCTTTGCGCCCTCGCGTCCGGCTACCGAGGTGCGCGATGCTCGAAAGGAAAGTCGTCTTGTCGCGGCCGAGGTTGGATTGCGATAACCTCGCGGCTTCTTCAACTAGGGGGAGAGGGCGTGGCGGCGGCAAACCCATCTAAGGCTCCCGGCAAGACGATTGCGAAGGGAATAATAGCGATCGGGATTCTGGCCGGGCTCTGGTATTTCGTCGGCAAGGGCGACCGCGCCTTCGAAGCCACGGCTGCGGCTTTGCGGCCTGTGCTGAGTTACGAAGTCCGTCTGAAACAGGCTGACGGCAAGTCCGACAACGTGATCTCGGTCGCGTGCCCCAATCGGTTCGCGCTGGTATCCCAGGCGAGCGGTGACGCCCTGCGGCGCCTCGTCATTGCCGGCCAGGCGTACGCGCAGGTGCAAGGTGGACGCTGGATGAAGATCCCAGAGAGCATGTCCGGCCTGCCGGCCCTTCTCCTTTGTCCGCATCCGGTGCCATCCACCGACGATCCCAAAGATCTGCCTTCACTACTCGAGTATCTGGCGAGAAAAGCAAGAGTTGAAAGCACGACTCAGACCGAGGCTGGAGGCATTCCGTGCACCGGCTGGCGTGCCGTGCCTCGAGGGCCCAACCCAGATCCGAAACCGCTCTTGGCGATCTGCATTTCCGAGACGTCTCATCTTCCGGTCGAAATGATCATAGGAACAACCACATGGTCTTTCTCCAAGTGGGGCGAACCCCAGTCCATCACGGAACCCACGATTGAACCCCCTTCGTCTCCCACACCGCCTGCGCCTGCAGGTACGGAATTGTGGTGAGCGCCGAGTAGATATATGGCCGACTCCTATCAGCAACTTCTCGCGAAGCTCGTAGATGTCTCAGATCCCCCACTGCCGCCGGGGAAGCCTCTGACGGAGATGAGCGCCGCCGATGCGCGGAAAAACACAATCACGCTCCTCTTGGTCGGCGGCTTGTTCGGCGCCGCAACCGTCACGCTCTTCAGGAATGGCCAGACCGGCTGGGGCTCCGTAGCCGGAGTGTTCACCGCGCTCGTCTTGATGATGGCTTTCGGCAAGAAGGTTCGCGTCGGCGCCTGTCCCTACTGCACCGCCAGCATCCCCGTCGCCAACGAGGAAAGCCGAGAACCACTCCAGTGCGAGCGCTGCGGGGACTACTCCACCTACGACGGGATGATCCTCCGCCCAACCGATCCTTCGACGACATCGGAGTCACCGAAGTTCGACGCGCCGCTGTTCAAAGACGCACGTTGGCCGAAGGCCTGCGTCGCCTGCGGCGCGCCACCGACACGTCTTGACGACAGCAAGGGACGGACGCTGAACGCCGGCACGCTCCTCCTGGCGCGCGTCTCAGTGTCGAGCGCGCAGGCCACTGGCATACCCTACTGCGAACTTCACAAGGATGCGGTGCAGGTCAAAGTCCGACAGGATCGGAGCGTGCGTGTCCTGTGGTCTTCCCTGGGCATGATGCGTCGATATCTGAAGGCCAATCAACAGCAGCGGCCGCGAAGCGCGGGCCTGTTTTGACCACGCAGTCCACCACGTTCGATCTTTCGTTGCCGGGGCCGACCCTCGAAGCCCCGCTCCTTTTCGAACGCCACGCGCAACGCATGGAAGGATGGCTCCGCGAGCGGTATCCGGAGAGCGGGGGCTATCGCGTAAGCCTAGCGAAAGAGAAGGACCCGAAGCGGGCGGAGTGGAAGGTGCGCGTGGATTCCGGATGGTTCTCAGGAGCCGAAGTCGCGCTGCGCTCCACCAAGGACACGCCGCACAAGGCCGAAGTGACCGTCAACTGGGGCTCGCGCTTTCAGCGGCTGCTCGTGACCCTCGGCAGCCTCGCGGGCATTCCCGTGGGCATCGTGGTCTTCGTTGTTGGCCTCCTGATGCTCAAGTTCCTCATCCTCGTGTTCTTCCTGCTCATCGTGCCGCTGATCTTCGTCTGGCTCATGGCGGTAACGATGGTCGCGGCCCTGGTAGCGAGAGGAGCGACTTTGGTCTTTGGCAATGAGTTCGACGCCGATCGTCGGGCCGACCTCGCTCTCCGCCTGAAGGGATTGCCCCTCGGGTTCGCTCTCCGAATCTGAGGTCGACCCCGCGCCCATCCCCTGAGCCGGAGAACTGTCTGAATCCTCAGCCTTGCGTCGAATATGGAATTAATCGACGCACTGAATGCGTCGAGTCCATTGACATGCGGCGAATATTGGGCTTAATATACGCATATGGTGCGTAGAATGACCGAATACATCCACCAACGTAGCGACTGGCCGAAATTCCATTGGAATTCCGAGACTCTGGCGGGTCCTCTTGCGGACATTCGTCACCGACAGGGTCGGCTGCTGGGAAGGATGGAAGGCCTCGGTTTCTCTTTACGGAGAGAAGCCCAACTCGAGACACTCACTCTCGACGTGCTCAAGTCCAGCGAAATCGAAGGAGAGAGGCTGCCGGCCGACCAGGTCCGGTCCTCCATCGCGCGACGCTTGGGCATCGAGACGGCCGGGACACGGCCGGCTGAGCGCGAGGTGGAAGGGGTCGTGGAGATGATGCTCGATGCCACGCAGAGCTTTCACGAGCCTCTCACCCAGGAACGTCTCTCCGCCTGGCACGGTGCGCTGTTTCCCACCGGACGCAGCGGCATGCGAAAGGTGAGAGTCGGCGGGTGGCGAGCCGACGAGGCTGGCCCGATGCAGGTTGTCTCCGGTCCGATCGGAAAGGAGAAAGTCCACTACGAGGCGCCGGCGGCCTCCCTGCTCGATCGAGACATGTCCGAGTTCCTCACCTGGGCGAACAATGGGGCCGACAAGACAGATGGAGTTCTACGCGCAGCCTTGGCCCACTTGTGGTTTGTGACGATCCATCCGTTCGACGACGGCAACGGCCGGATCGCGCGAGCGATTGCGGATTGGGCCCTCGCACGAACTGAGGGCAGCTCCCAACGTTTCTACAGTATGTCCGCGCAGATACGGCAAGAGCGAACCGCCTACTACGACATTCTGGAACGCACGCAAAAGGGGACGCTCGACGTCACGCCTTGGGTGGAGTGGTTCCTCGGATGCCTGGGGCGCGCATTCGATGGAACCGAGGTCACGCTCGCGGGCGTCCTTCGCAAAGCAAGGTTCTGGGAGAGCCACGGGCACGTGACGATCAATGAGCGCCAGCGTGCGATCCTGAACAGACTGCTTGATGGACTCACCGGAAAGCTGACAACCTCGAAGTGGGCCACGCTTGCCAAGAGTTCTCATGACACCGCACTACGCGACATTCGAGACCTGGTTGAGCAAGGCATGCTGAGAAAAGACGATGGAGGCGGACGCAGCACGAGCTATTCGCTCCGAGACGTCTAGCGGTCTGTTTCGCAAGGGAATCCGAGCAGCCCTGGCGTGCGACGCGGCACCGACAAACGCAACTGGGCTCACACGCGAGCCAGGGCCGTCCGATCCACACCCCGCGAGGAGGCAATCCCCCGCAACGCCTTCATCTCCTCCGGGCTCAGGGGCACCGTCACGCCCCGCATTGGCCGACGCGCGAAGACCGGCTCAGAGACCTCTACAAGCCGTCCGAGAAGTCGGTGGCGTCATGGCCGTCCCAAACAACTGCCAGTTCGTTGATGGAGTCAGTCACTCGACTACGCGACACTCTGCATCTTGTTTGCATAGTCGCGGCCGGACGTGGGCGGCGGAAGGGCCTTGCCGTCCTGTTGAAGGAGAACGATGGCCTCTTCGACAACCTGGCAGAGCTCGTCAAAGACAGCCCTTTCATCCTGGCCGTGGCATCCACCGTAGATCAGTCCAGGCGAACTTCCGACGAAGCACTGGTCTTCTTCAGACCACTCAACGATCTTTGCGTATCTGGCGCTTTCCTTCATGCTTTCGATTCCTCGATTCCGCGCTCCACGGCGCGGATTTGGTACTTCTTCGCGTCATCGCCGACCGCCCCCGATATCGTGATCGGCCTCGACACCTTCGGGTGAACGAAGTTTCGATGACTGCCCTTGCCGCCGCGGCCCCTGAAGCCGGCGCTCTCAAGTGCCGCGATGAGTTCCCTCACCTTGGGTGGCATCAGGGCCCGACCGGAAGGTCAGTTTCCCGCCCCCCAATCCTACGCTTTGACTTCCGGGCCGCCCAACCTATCTCGATGCCCATGAAATGGATCCTTGCTTTCAAAACTGGGAGAGTTCGGAGCGTATGACAACCGACTGCCGTTCCAGGTCCCCTTCCGACTGGTCTGCGCGACCGAGAAACACCCCCACCGTCATTGCGACGAGGCCATCGAGAAGCAGCCGAGGAAGCAATCCCGCGGCCCGCATCCCCCACAACTCAGGCCCCGATAGCCGAAAGGGCCAGCGCCGCGCATCTGAGGCGCCCGAGGCTAGGGCGGAGTCGACGACGGGGACGGCGATGGCGTGGGCAGCGCCCACGCCGGCTGCAGGCTCCGGCACCCCCTTCGTTTGAGGAGGGGCACAGGCGAACCCTCGCGGCCATTCGTGTGAGGCCGTCCCTTGACGTCGAAACGATGTTGGAGGCCCGTACCTAACCTCTCGCTTTCCAATCCGCCAGCGCCTTTGCTTCGATCTCAGGTGTGATGATGAAGCGGGGCTTGGCGCGACGTTCCTCGGGCACCGTGGCCCACCACGCGAGCGTGTCCTTGACCGTCTCCGCCAACGGTCGGAACGCGAGTCCTTTGGCGATCGCCTTGCCGTTCTTGATCGAGGTGTGACCGAGGCCGTTTCCCTCGAGCATGATGAAGGGCACCGACTCTGGAATCTGATGCGCCTTGAGGAACTCGTAGTCATCGATCCACACCAGTCTTGACGTGGAGCCGAGCGCCTTGATGGCCTGGTCGAGAAAGCCCTCCATGGTGAGAGCTTCGCGAGGTCCAGCGGCGTTGTAGGTCCCGCCGCGCCTTTCCTCCAGCAACTTCAGGTCGAACGCCACGAGGTCACGGACGTCGACCATCTGTACCGGATCGGACTTCTTTCCCGGCGCCAGGGTCTCGCCGCCCTTCGCGAGTCGCTGCGGCCAGTAGGGAAAACGGTCGCTGGTATCGCCCGGCCCGACAATGTAGCTCTGGACGCACCACGATGCTTCCTTTGCCGAAGGCCGCGCGCACGATCTCTTCGCATTGCGCCTTCTGCACGCCGAAACTCTCGGACCCGTCCTTCGGATCCACCATAGTGGTGTGCGGCATCGTGGTCTCGTCCAGACCACGCTTGAGGTACGGGTAGTACACGCCGGTCGACGAGGTGAAGAGGTACTGAAGCACCTTTCCTTTGAGCAGCTCGGTCGAAAGCCGAACGTATTCAGGATTGGTGGCTGAGTCGTCGATCACCGCGTCCCACGTCTTGCCCTCGAGAGCTTGCAGTTGCCCGCTGCGATCGCCGATGAGCTCTGATCACTTCGGGAGGCAGCTCAGGCTTGCGGCGACCCCCTGGTGAAGGTCGTGACCTTGTGCCCTCGACTCACGGCCAGCCGCACGAGATGTGGGCCGATGTAGCCGGTCCCGCCAAGGATGAGGATGTTCATCGGCGGAGGTGTTGCGCCCCAGGCGAGATCCGGTAGCGCGCTCTGCGCGATGAGAGCGCTTCCGCTTGCGACCGCGGCGGTGTTCAGAAACTGGCGTCTTGTGGTCATCCCTGGAATCTCCATCATGCAGGAACCGAGGGCGAACCAGCTCTGCCCAGATCCCGGCGGCCTCAGACAACCATCCCAGCCACACTTCCCCCGATCCATTGGCCGCGAGCGTCGATTCGGTCACCGAAAGTCCGAGGTCCTGGTCGCCGGTCTCAGGCGCAAGCGACCGCCAGCAGAGTGGCCGAGTGGGAGTTTGTGGCGTTTCCTTGCCCCCGGTCTTCACGGGCGCAGGGGCGCAGCACGCGAGCAGAAGGATGAAGACGAGTGGGATTCGCGACTTCACGCGATAAGTCTGGCACGGTCCGACCCGGACAATTCCATGCGCCTACCCGGACACAAGACCCGTCACGCCGGCGGCAGGCTACGGCGGGCTGGTGCCGGCCGAATCCATCTCGCAGCTTGCCTCCTGTCCCACATGTCCCAGGGCGGGCCGCGGAAATAGACAGGCCTTTGACTCCACTGGCTCATGACGCGGCCGCCCGACTCTCGACTTCGATCCTACGACATCAGCGACGAGACTACCCGTTGGTGGCAATCACGCCGCGATCTTCATTCTTGGGTCGAGCCCGGCCCTCGCGGCCAAGCGCACGAGCAGGTCGAGGCTGAATTGGCTGATCTTGCCGTGCTTCAAGTCCGACACTCGCGCTTGGGTGAGGCCGAGCGCTCTGCCCGCTTCAGTTTGGGTCATGCCGGAATCCGCGAGCCATCGTCCCAACCCGCTGAGCAACAGGGATCGCATTTCCATTTCGGCCGCCCGATCTTCGGGATGGAGGTCGTAAAACACACTGCGCACTCTCTTCTTTGCCATGACTTTCACCTCAAAACATCCTGCAATCTCCTGCGAGCCAGTTCAACATCGTGCTGCGAGGTCTGCTGCGTCTTCTTCTGAAAACAGTGCAACACATAAACAGCCGCCGGGCGTGTCGCCAGATAGACCGTTCGGAAAATACCGCCGGCGTCCTTGACACGAATTTCTCTGACGCCGGCTCCGATGACGGCCATCGGTTTCCAATCATCAGGCTCAAGTCCGCACTGCACCCGGAACAACTGATGCCCGATGTCATCCATCGCCGCGGGAGGGAAAGCCTTCAAGTCCGCCTTGCTGCTCCCCATCCACACGATCTCTTTCATGCGGTCACAATTATGCACGATTACGCATAGAGATGCCACGCGTTCGGCTTGTTTGCCTTCTCAAGGTCGGAACTTGGGAGCGTAAAGCGAAACGAGCGCGGTGTGCCAGTCCATGGGTCCTCTCGAAGAAAGTCTCGGTGGTGTAGCCCGCGGGCACGTCGAACCGCGGGAACTCCGCACTGGTCTCAAGCCTGAACTCCACCATGTTGTGGACCTGGGGTATCGACTTCTGAGGCTCGTCGAGATCGATGCCGCGCTCCTGCAGGCCCGTACCTAACCTCTCGCTTTCCAATCCGCCAGCGCCTTTGCTTCGATCTCAGGTGTGATGATGAAGCGGGGCTTGGCGCGACGTTCCTCGGGC
>JAQBHL010000083.1:0-11818 GCA_032127745.1 Acidobacteriota bacterium | reverse complement strand
CCTTCTGCCTGACGAACATCGAGGACGCCATCAAGGTGGCCGGGCTGGAAGGACAGATGCAGGCCCTCGACCTGGTCGAGCTGGTCGACGGCCAGCTTCAGAACTGAGTCTTACGGAGGAGTTTGGACATGGAGATCCTGGTGTGTGTGAAACGCGTTCCCGACTCGGCCGAGAACGAGATCAGCGTCGGCCCCGGGGGCGTCGACATCGTGCGCGACGACCTGGTCTATTCCGTTAACGAGTGGGACAACTATGCGGTGGAGGAAGCGATCCAGATCGTGGAGCGCGAGGGCGGAAGCGTCACCATCGTCTCCGCCGGCGACCCGGAGGCCGAGGAGATCGTGCGCAGGGAGATGGCCATGGGCGCCAATCACGGGCTCCTCCTGACCGACGCCGCCTTCACGGGCTCCGACGGCCTGGGGATCGCAACTATCCTGAAGGCCGCCGCCTTTGAAAGGCAGGCAAGTACGACCTCGTCCTGACCGGCGCCCAGGCGGACGACGGCGCCGCGCAGGTGGGCGGCATGCTGGCGGCCCTGCTCGACTGGCCCTACGCCTCGCTCGTCAACAAGATCGAGACGAATGGCGGCGCCAGCCTGCGGATCGGCCGCGAGATCGAGGGGGGCAACCAGGAGATCAGCGAGATCGACCTCCCCTGCGTCCTCTCGATCCAGACCGGCATCAACGAGCCTCGCTACGTGGGCATCCGCGGCATCCGCAAGGTGGCGTCCGTGGAGATCCCGGTGATGGACTCCGAGGCGCTGGGCGTGGCACCCGACACCGTGGGCGCTGCGGGCGCCAGGGTCCGGCGCATCGACTACTTCGTGCCCCAACTGGGCGCGGGCGCCGAGATGATCCAGGGGAGCACCGAGGAGGTGGCGGGCAAGCTCCTGGATCTGCTGAAGGCCAAGGGAGGGATCAGGTAATGGACGCGAAGGTCTTCGTTCTCGTCGCCCACAAGGATGGGAAGGCGGACGACTCCGCCCGCGAGCTGGTCACAGCCGCCCAGGCGCTCTTCCCCGGCTGCACGCCCGACGCGGTGGTGGCGGGCTCCGGCGTCGACGCCGTGTGCGGGGAAATGGCGGCTTGCTTCGGAGAGGTCTGGAAGTTCGACCAGGTAGCACTCGCCTATCCAAACGCCGAGCTCCTGCGCCCCCTTCTGGCGAAGGTGTTGCCGGCCGGGGCCACACTGCTCCTCCCCCACAACACGTTTGGCCTCGATCTCGGGCCGGGACTCTCGGTGAAGCTCGGGGTCACCTACGTGCCCGACGTGGTCAGCGTCGAAGGGCTGCAGGGCACGACCCTGAAGGTCGTGCGGCAGGAGTACGCGGGGCAGGTGAGCGCCCACGTCCACTGCGACGTCGCCCGGGGCGCGGTGATCACGGTGCGCGCCGGCGTCTTCAAGCCCGCCGAAGACGGTGCTGCCGCGGGGAAGATCCTGGACCGCTCGGCCGACGCTGCCGGGCTCACCGCTCGGCGAAGGTTCGTGGAGCTGATCCAGGCGGAAGCCGGCGACGTGGACATCACGCGCGAGGACGTGCTCGTGTCGGTGGGGCGCGGCATCGGCGACAAGGAGAACCTCGCGATCGTGGAGGAGCTGGCCCGGGCCATGGGCGCGGCCCTGTCCTGCTCCCGCCCGATCGCCGACGCCAAGTGGCTCGACAAGGCGCGCCAGGTCGGCACGTCGGGGAAGACGGTCAGGCCGAAGGTCTACCTCGCTCTGGGTATCAGCGGGTCGTTCCAGCACATGGGCGGGATCAAGGGCAACCCGCTCCTGATCGCGGTCAACAAGAACCCGAAGGCGCCTATCTTCCGGGCGGCGACCTCGGGGTCGTGGCGGACCTCATGGAGCTCGTCCCGGTGCTGACGGAGAAGATCCAGAAGAGCAGGTGAGGCGGCCCGGCTGTGCCCTCGCGTCGAGCGGGAGTCAGCCAGTCAAGACCGCGTCCTCGGTTGACTCACGCAATCCGAGCAACGATCAGCGATACGCGATCGGGACGCTCGGCAGCCAACATGCTGGCCGAATTCCTGGTCCCATGGGTCGAACCGAGACCATCCCGACCGGGGCGGGCGCCCGACACCCCGAAAGCGCCATGAACGCTGGTGGTGTGCTTCACAGTTGCGATGACTCATCGCCTTTCCCGTCAACCCGGGCTACCCCGGACCGCGTCCGGGGCAGGCGCCGGGGTGAGGGATGGTGACCTGCCAAGTCTCCGGTCCGGAACAGAACGACCTGGCGCTAAAATGCATCGGCGCGCGGACGGGCGCTGTTGACTCCAGGAACTGAACTCCATATGGCCCAACCCCGAATCGGAAACGCCCCCGTGAGCTGGGGAATCTATGAGGCGCATCTTCCCAACCCTCCATTCAGCGCGGTTCTGGATGCCATCGCGGCGGCGGGCTACGAAGGCACCGAGCTTGGTCCTTACGGATACCTGCCCACTACCAAAGAGGCCCTCGCCCGCGAGCTCGACTCGCGTGGTCTCGCCCTCGGCTCGTCGTTCGTTCCCGTCGCCCTCGAAGACGCGTCCTCCCGTGACGCGACCGTCGCGCATGCCCTGAAAGTGGGGGGGCTTCTGGCGCAGTTCGGGGTCAGGGAACTCATTGTGGCGGACGACGAGGATCCGCGGAGGACCGCGGAGGCGGGGCGAATTCCAAAGGATGGATCCAGGGGATGGAGCGCCGCCGAATGGACCATCGCCCTTCAGACCCTCGACACCCTCGCCCAGCGGGTCATGGACGAATGCGGCATGAGCCTGGTGGTTCACCACCACGCCGGAACCTTCATCGAGACGTCCCTCGAGATCGATCGCCTGCTCGAGGGCACCCGCCCCGAGAGGGTCAACCTCCTTCTCGATACCGGCCACGCCGTCTACGGGGGAGGTGATCCGGTGGATATCGCCACTCGCCACGGGGCGCGCATCCGCTACGTTCACCTCAAAGACGCCGATGCCACCGAGCTCGATCGAGTGAGGAGCACCCCCATCCACATGAGCGAAGCCTGGAAGCGGGGCGTCTTCTGCGTGCTCGGTGAGGGTGTGGTCGACTTCAAGGGAGTGGCTTCAGCTCTGGCCAAGCGAAGTTATGACGGCTGGATGATCGTGGAGCAGGACGTGGTCGCGGATGAGTCCGGCCGGCTGAAACCGGATCCATCCGAAAGCGCACAGAAGAGCCGGGCTTATCTTCGCGAGGTTCTGGGACTGTGAACGGGAAGCTGCGCGTGGGCGTGATCGGATGTGGCGGCATAGCTCAGATGATGCATCTGCCCACCCTGGCCGAGCGGCCCGACCGGTTCGAGATCGCGGCGATTGGCGATATCTCCGACAGCGTCCTGGCCGCGGTGGGAGAGCGGTACCACGTATCGCGGCGGTTTCGAGACTTCAAGGAGGTCACCGCTGACCCCAAGCTCGACGCGGTTCTGATCCTGTCCTCCGGCCGCCACGATGCCGTGCTTCGCTCCGCTTTTGACGCGGGCAAACACGTCTTCGTGGAGAAGCCGCTGGGGTTTGGACGGCCCGAGACGGAAGCCCTGGCCGCGGCCGCCCGGGCGGCGCGGGGCCTCACCATGGTTGGCTATCACAAGCGTTTCGATCCGGCGTACCTGACGGCCTGCGACCTGATCCGATCGATGGACGATCTACGCTACGTTGAGGCCACTGTCCTTCACCCTTCCGACGGCGCCTATCGCGAGCACCACGCCGTCCTCCCCCATGCGGAGCCGCGACGGCCAGGCCCTGACGAAGCCGCAACCAACGCCGAAGCCCGGGCCGAAGCCCAGACGCAGAGTCTGAAAGAGGGCCTGGACGCCACTCTGCGCCCGGGCGCATCCCTCGACGAGCGGGTCGCGGCCCTGATGCTCTGGCAGAGCCTGATTCACGATGTGAACGCCTTGCGGGGCGCTCTGGGGGAACCGGAACGCGTGCTTTCGTCTTCGGTGTGGAATGAAGGGATGGCCCAGCATTCCATATCGCAGTTCCCGCGCGGCGTGCGCGTGTCGATGAGCTGGATCTCCGTTCCCGGGGTGAAGCACTACGAAGAGCGTCTGCGGTTCGTGTCGCCTGCTCTTCGAGTCACCCTCACCTTTCCCTCGCCTTATCTGCGGCATGCGCCGACCCAGCTTCAAGTCGAGAGAATGGACGGAGGAGAGCTGGTGGTGGAAGACCGGATCGTGAGCTACGACGAGGCCTTTCGCGCCGAACTCCACCACTTCCGGGAGAGCGTCCTCTCCGGCGCTCCGCCTTCGACACCGGTGGAAGAAGCGGTTCGGGACGCGCGATGGATCGAGGCCATCGGTCACAGCTACGGTGCGGCGATCCCGCGCGACGTGGCCTGAGCCTCACCCCTCATTGCTCGAATGCCGGGCGCAGTGAAGCTTCGGGGCGTGGAGGCCGGGTTCGAGCCCGGCCCAGGCCGGCACTACAGGTGCCAGCGCTCCTTCTTCTTCGCTTCGTCGTAGGCGAGTCGCGCTGTCTTCACGGTCTCGCTCGTCGACACTTCGGCCGGCGGCACGTCCCACCACGACTCGAAACCGCCGACCTTCACCGAAGGATCAGTGTGGGTGACGATGACCGTGGTCTCGGAAGCGGCCTTCGCCTTGACCAAAGCCGAGCGCAGGTCGGCCAGAGTGTCCGCAGCGTGCACCGCGAGTCCGAGGCTCCGCGCATTCGCGGCGAAGTCGACCTCGATCTGACGCGAAGAGAGCGAGCCGTCGTCGCCCCGGTAGCGCAGCTGGGTGCCGAAGCCGGAAGACCCTAGCGACTGCGACAGACTCCCGATCGAGCCGTAGCCGCCGTTGTCGATCAAAACGACGATCAGCTTCACGCCCTCCTGACGGACCGTGACAAGTTCGGATGACATCATCAGCCAGGAACCGTCTCCGACCATGACGAAGACCTCACGATCGGGCGCCGCCATCTTCACGCCCAGGCCTCCCGCGATTTCATAGCCCATGCAGGAATAGCCATACTCGAGGTGATAGCTCTTCGGGTCGCGGGCACGCCAGAGCTTGTGGAGGTCGCCGGGCAGGCTGCCCGCCGCGCAGACGACAACCCCCCGCTCCCCGGCCGCCTCGTTCACGGCTCCGATCACTTCGCCCTGGCTGGGCCGCGCGGTGCTGCCGGCGGCGTAGATCGCTTCAACCTGCGCTTCCCATTCGCGATTCGCCTGGCCGGCCCGGCCGCGCCATGCGGCGGGGCTCTGGAAACCGGGAAGAGCCTCACCCAGGGCGGTGATCGCTTCGCGGGCGTCCGCCACCACGGCCAGGCCGCCATGCTTGAACGCGTCGAACTCCAGAACGTTGAGGTTGATGAAGCGCACCGACGGATGCTGAAACGCGGTCTTCGAAGCGGTGGTGAAGTCCGAGTAGCGCGTGCCGATGCCGATGACGAGATCGGCTTCCCTGGCCATGACGTTGGCGCCCCGGGTGCCGGTGGCGCCGATGGCGCCCAGAGACAGCGGATGATCGAAGGCGAGCGATCCCTTCCCGGCCTGAGTTTCCGCCACCGGGATCGAGGTGGCGTCGGCGAAGTGCGCGAGGGCTGCCGAGGCCTCGGAGTAAAGCACCCCGCCGCCGGCCAGGATGAGCGGGCGCTTCGCGGCCTTGATCATCTCGATCGCGCGGGCCACCGCCTCCGGTTCGGGGCGAGGGCGGCGGATGTCCCACACTCGTGGTTCGAACAGCGCCTCCGGGAAATCCCACGCTTCGCTCTGGACGTCCTCGGGAAGGCACAAGGTCACCGCACCGGTGTCCGAGACGCTGGTGAGGACACGCATCGCCTCCTGGAGTGAGGTCACAAGCTGCTCGGGTCTTTGAATCCGATCCCAATATCGGGACACCGGCTTGAAAGCGTCGTTAACCGAGCTCTCCGCCGACCAGGGCGACTCGAGTTGCTGCAGGACCGGGGCCACCCGACGCGTCGCGAAGATGTCACCGGGGAGAAGCAGAACCGGCAGGCGATTGATGGTGGCGCCCGCAGCTCCGGTAATCATGTTGGTGGCTCCCGGACCCACCGAACTGGTGCAGGCGAGGGTCTGGAGCCGATTCGTCATCTTCGCGAAACCCGCGGCCGCGTGAACGAGAGCCTGCTCGTTACGGCCGGGGACGAACGGCATGTCGTTCCCGGCCGCCTGCAGAGCCTCGCCAAGCCCGGCCACGTTTCCATGACCGAAGATTCCGAGCACTTTCGGGATGAAGCGCCGGGTGACTCCATCGCGGCGGGAGTTCTGGTTGATCAGGAACTGGATGAGGGCCTGAGCGGTGGTGAGTCGTCTGGTTTTCATGGGGCTCGCTCCTTGATCGTTTAGGGCCGCTCCGTGGCGCTGGTCATGGGCACCCGAGGATCCTTGGGCTGGTCGCGCCATGAATCGCGGATCCAGTGATGGGCGGGATCATCGCAGAAATTCATGGAGCGCTCCTCGGCCGGACCGGCGAGGACGTTGAGATACCACAGAGGGCGTTCGGGCGGCGCGATCGAGGGGCCATGGTAGCCGCGGGGCACCAGGAAGATATCCCCGTCACGAACGGTCGCGGTGACGTCGAAGGCGCCATCGGCGGCGTAGGTCTTGTGCACGCCGAAACTCGCCTCACCCTCGAGGCGGAAGTAATAGATCTCCTCGAGGATGGCTTCACCCGGTCGTTCCTGGTCGTGCTTGTGGGGCGGATACGACGACCAGTTTCCGGCCGGGGTCAGGACCTCGACCGCGCTCAGACGATCGGTTTCAAAGACCCCGGGGGCCAGGAAGTTGGTGAGCTGGCGAGTCGCCGTCCCGGCCCCGCGCACTTCGATGGGGACGGCGTTCGCCGGTCCGTAGGCCGGAGACAGCCGGCGCCGCGCGCGCGCGCTGGGAAGTGCGAATTCGCCCCCCTCTGCCGAGGCCAGGGTGAAGCTCGCCTCGCGAGGCAGGTAGACGAAGTCGGTCACTCGTGAGAATACGGAGCGACGGCCCTGCAGTTCGAAGGTGGTGTTCTCGCACCGCACCTGGGCGGCGCCCGCAAGGGGCACCACCACCATTTCGTCAGGGCCGGTCTCGATCAGGCGGGTCTCACCAGGTTTGAGCGACACGATGCTCAGGCCCGAGAACGCCCAACCCGCGGCTTCGGGGGTCACCACCACCGGACTTCCCGGGGCGGCGAGCGACCCCTTGGGAAAGTGCAGTGTGGTCACGTCGAACTCCCGCTCAGAAATGTCCGGGCGAAGCCGGCCGCTCTTTCGAGAACGCGGCAATGGCCCGGCGCCTCCATGCCAGCCTGGGAACGGTCCACGCTCACGAAGCTAGCGATGGGCGTGCGCTCGTGTCAAGCATCAAATTCAGGACCGTGACCCTCGCAGAGAACCAGGGGGCTAGGCGGTTCGCCCCTTTCGCAACTGGTGCGACCTGAAAGCGACGTAGGCGGCGATCGACGCGGCAAGGTAGAAGAACGAGAAGATAGCCCCCTCCTTCGATCCGGAGATGAAGATGTAGAACCACAGAGAAAAAGACAGGATCGCGGGCAGCGGGTAGAGCCACATCACAAAGGGCTGGGGCAGGTCCTTCCGGTAGCGATACAACAAGATGACGCCCGCGCACTGCCATAGGAAGCAGAGTAGAACCTGCACCTGAATCAGCCAGGTCGCGAGCTGACCGAGGGAGAAGAAGCAGAAAGGGACCGCGAGCAGTCCTACGGTCAGGAGCGCTATGTGGGGGAACGCCTTGGTGGGGTGGAGGGTGGCAAACACTTTGAAAAACTGACCATCGCGCGCGGCCGCAAAGGGAATGCGGGAGTAGCCGAGAACCACCGCATAAAGCGAGGCGGCGGCCACGAACTGGATCATCACGGTCATGACCAGAGCAGCGATCTGTCCTGCGGCCGGGTCGGCGAAGGTGCGGGCGATAAAGATGGACGCGATGGTGCGGGTTTCCTTCGCTTCCTGCCACGGCACCATGCCCAGGATGACCGTCGACATCACCATGTAGAGCGAGGCCACCACCACGATGGAAAGAATGATGGAGCGGGGCATGGTGCGCACCGGATCCTTCACCTCCTCCGCGATATTGCAGACCTGGTTGTATCCGCCGTAGCTGTACATGGCGAGAATGGAAGTGGCGCCGAGCTTGGCGAAGAAGTCCGCGTTGTACTCGAAGGCCGAGCTGGGCCAGTCGAAGGCCTGGGCGAAAGAGAACTTGAACAGCCCGGCCACGATGACCCACCCCACGGTCAGGAGCACGAAGCCGAGGAGGATGACGGCCAGTCTCCCGATGTCTTCGATCTTGCGCCACAAGAGCCCGGTCACGAAAAGACACACGCCACCGGCCACCAGGTCGTGCTGGAGCGGCGACATTGTCGTCCAGTAGAACTGCAGGTAATCAGCGAACCCGACGCCGCCACTGGCAATGGAGATAGGCGCGACCAGGATCACCTGGCAGATGAACACAAACCCCATCATGTCGCCTATGGGCAGGCCGGCAACGCGAAACGGCTTGTAGGCCTCGCGAAGGTACAGATACGAGCCCCCGCTTCCAGGCAGAGCCGCGCCGAAATGCGAGTAGACGAGGCCGTCGGCGAAAGCGAGGATCGCGCCCGCGATCCACGCGTAGAGAATGTGCGGTCCTCCCATCGAGGTGATCATGAATGGAATCACGAGGAAGGGGCCGACCCCGACCATGCCGATGATGTTGGTGGCGGTGGCGGGCAGCAGTCCCATGCCACGCCGTAGGGTTGTCGTGGGTGCGGCGTTGTCGGTCATGCGGGCATCAGGCCTCGTTGGTGCGGGTTGGCGAGAGGGAGGACGGATTGGACTAGAGAAGGACTTCCGCAAGACGCGCGGCGGTGGCTTGGTCGCCCACCAGGGGATTCAGGGAAAGTGCGTTCACCGCGTCGTCCCGCAATCCGCTCAGGGCCGCGGCCACGGTGGCCCTCTCGTAGGCCTTCACCCGGTTGAGCATCGCCTGCACGGTTTGGGGCGGCGCTCCCACGTGAAGGGGATGCGCGCCGTTCGCGTTGACCAGGCAGGGGACTTCGACCACGTCGTCTTCGAGGAGTCCGGCGATGTTGCCGCGATTGGGGACGGACAGCGGAATGAGTGTTCCTGAGTTGTGGTGGAGAGCCTGAATCACGGAAACCGCGATCTTGTCATAGCCGGTGAGAAGTGAAGCCGCGCTGAGCGGGTTCCTCCGCGCCGCGTCGCCCTGGCCCTCGAGCGAGAAGTACGTTCCATTCCGTTCGGCCAGGTAAGCCTCATACACCCGCACCGAATCCTCCGTCCCGGATCGCAGGGCCTCGAAGAGCGCGTCGTTCATGCGGGACACCGCGGCGCCTCGGCTGGTGCCGGACTTCAGAGTGTTGGCCAGAGCCCGCTCGGGGCGTTCGTAGAAGTAGACGTATTCCGTGGGGAGCACCCCCAGTTCGCGCAGGCGTGAAGGTTCGAAGAGCCCGGCCCGGTAGATCTTGGCCAGGACCCTGTCGTCGGCCAGGATCCGCGCCATCTGCGGTTCGCCGGAGATCCACACCTCGCGAACCCAGCCCAGATGGTTCAGCCCGAAGTAGTCGAAGTGGCACTCGGCCGAAGGCGCCCCGACGGCATGGGCGATTTCCTCGAAGAGTTCGCTGGGGGTGTCGCAGATCCCGAGCATCGGGACCTGGGTGGCTTTGAGAACGGCCTCGGTGACCATGCCGACCGGATTGGTGAAGCTGATCATCCAGGCGTCCGGGGCGTGCCTTGCGACCTCGCGGGCGTATCCCACCATGGCCGGAATGGTGGCGAGGGCCATGGCCCATCCGCCAACTCCCACCGTCTCCTGGCCGATCACACCGTGGTCGAGGGCGACCTGCTCGTAGCGGGCGCGGCGTTCGATGCCACCGGGGCGAATGCTGGCGATGACGAAATCCGCTCCGCTCACGCAGGCGCTCACCTCTTCCCGGACCGCCACCTTGACCCCCGCCACTCTTTCCGCGAGGGGAGCGATCAGGCCCAGCCGTTCGCCATCGAGGTCGAACAACCGGACCTCCGAGATGGGCAAACCCGACTGCGCGAGTCCCCGCACCAGGAGGGGCGTGCGCACCCCCGCTCCGCCGATGATGGCGAGGACGATTCCGCTCATGCGCCCGGACGGAGCGGAATGAAGACGCGCGATGGAGGCGGCGAGGCCGGCGGAAAAGAAATGGCTACGTTCTTGGAGCGCTCCATCGGACGCAGATTATGGCACCACGAGCGCCCTCCGGTGCAGGTTTTCAGTCGAGGCGCGGTTCGTCGCGGCGGTGACTCCGGCCTTTGGGCTCAGTTCGCGATGATCCTCCGCGGCGTAGTCGCCGAGCGGACAGGAAGGCCCTAAAAGAGACGCCGGGCTCTTGACCGCGTGTTCGTAACGCCCATGGAGTCGGGGCTCGGGCCCCTTAAAGCTCGTCAAGCCGAGGCAGGCCATCCAGCCCGCCCACCACCCGGGTCGAGCGTGCGCCCACCGCGTTGCCAAGCCTCAAGGCCCTCTGGGCCGGAAGTCCGCTGAGCAGGCCGGACAGGAAGCCGGCGTTGAACGCGTCCCCGGCGCCGGTGGTATCGATGGTGCGGACTCTGGGCGCAGGCTCCTCCACGATCCCCTTCGGAGAAATCCAGCGGCTCCCCCTGGCCCCGAGCTTGATGACGGTGTTTCCGGCGTGCTCCTTCCAGAACCCCTCCGCGCCGGCGAGCGAGCGGCGCCCCGAATAGAGCTTGGCCTCGTCCTCGTTGACGAAGACGAAGTCGGTCGCGCCAAGCAACTTTGGCAGGTCGCCATCCTTCGCCAGGTCCAGGTCGTAGCCGACATCGATGGAAACGATCGTGCCTCGACCGCGCAGGTCACGAAGCACACGGGCAAGCGGGACAATGTCCCTCGGGCACAGCGCGCAGTGAACGATGCGGGCTTGAAGCCGGCCCAGAGCGGACACGAAGCGGGGACCGAGGACGGCGTTCACTCCATCGAAGGTGACAAAGGCCCGATCCTTGGGGGTGGAGAGCGCGGCGGTGAGGGCGTGCTCTTCGCCCCGCTTCCTGAGGTTGGTGACCCGGACTCCTTCGGCGCGGAGCCGCGCGCATGCGCCATCCGACAGTCCGCTCACGATGCGGGTGGCCACGCCTAGCCGTGCCGCGGCCACCGCGGTGATGGTGGCGCCACCGCCGAAGGTTCGGAGGAAGGAGGTGGTCCGCAACTCCTCGCCCAGCCTGGGCAGCCGCTCGAGACCGGCAAAAATCAGATCCTCGAACGACTCTCCCACGCAAACAAGGTCAGCCCGGTTCATGACCCAAGCCTAGCCGCTCGTTCCCGACCAGGACCGCACGGACCGGCCTCAGGGTCCGTTCCCTGGGGCTCCTTGACACCCGCTTGGGTCAGGACGGCTCGGGCGGAAGTGCTCCGGCGAGCAGCTCGGCGACGTGGACGGCGTGGCGTTTCGCGCCATCGGCGATCTGGTGGCGGCAACTGGTGCCGCTCGCCACGATCCGGTCTTCCGGGCCGGCGGCGCGGACCGCGGGCAGAAGATCCATCTCCGCCAGGCGCATCGAGGTATCGAAGTGCCGGCGGTCGAATCCGAAAGCGCCGGCCATCCCGCAGCAGCCCGAGTCGATGGTCTCGACGGTGAGGCCCGGAACCAGGGCGAGGGTCTTCTGAACCGAGTCCATGGTGCCGAAAGCCTTCTGGTGGCAGTGCCCGTGGAGCCAGGCCTTCGCATCCGTCTGGGGCCGCAGGGCCTCCCGAAGCGTCCCCGGATTCGCGGCGATCTGCTCTTCGAAAGTCCGAGCCAGCCGGGCCACCCGCCGCGTCTCCTCACCGGGAAGCAGGGCCGGCCACTCGTCGCGCAGGGTGAGCAGGCA
>JAQBHL010000082.1:0-33189 GCA_032127745.1 Acidobacteriota bacterium | reverse complement strand
TCACATGCGCCAGACGCTCGCCCGAAATCTACGTCAACGCCCGGCTTGTTTCTTTCGCGGAAGGCTCCTCCGCTTATGGAAAACCGGAGACGGACCCGGTTTCCCACAGGCCGAGCCTTCCACGCGCTTGACTCTTCGACCCAACAAACCCAAACTCCGTTCCGTCCCGAACCCCCTGGCTGGTTTCAGCCGGAATGGGTGGCTGGCATCAGCTGGAATCGGTGGCTGGCATCAACCGGAATCAGTGGCTGGCATCGCCGGAATACGCAGGCCGCAAGGCCTCGTCTGTGGTTGGTGCGCGCTTCAGCGCGAAGCCTCCCCTTGGGGGACGCCGGCGCCCCTCTTGTCCGCGCGCCCGCGTCGTCAATAAGGAAGCCGAGGCCTCGCGTGGCTCGTGGTCCGTGGTCCTCAGTCGTCGCGCCCGTGCTGTGGGCTCCTGCGTCGCCCTCAACTCGTGCGCGACGTGTTCTCGGCCGCGTGGCGCGTGGTGGGCCTCGGCGTTTCTTTCCTGAAGCGCTCGCTCCGGGCAGGCCCGCGCCAGCGGCCGTTTCGTCTCGCCGGCAGCCCCTGTCACGGTCCTTGCTTTTCTGCGCTCGCGAACCCGCGCCTCGGCTTTGCCGCGCCCGGCTCCTTGGGTGAGAGCCGGGCGCGACAAAGCGCGGTCCAACCAGGTGGGGAGGTGGGAATGAGAGAGCCATTGATCACGAATCCACTCGACCAACGGCGTCGAGAGTCTCCACGGAGAAATCAAACGGCAGACAAAAGCCGTCGGCGCTTTTCCCGATCGGCCGAGCGCCCTCCGCCTCATCACCGCCGTCGCCATCGAGACCACCGAGGTTTGGAGCGATCGCCGATACCTCGACATGGCCGCTTTCAAGGCGCGTCCGGTGAAGGAGGCCACCGCGGCGGCTTGATGGGCCTCGCCAGCCCGAAGCCACCGAGGTTCTCCCTTAACCAGCCTTCGTTGACGTAGAAATCAATCTACACAAAGATCGGGACTTGACCGGCGACAACGAGGACGCGTACAGCGAAAGCGCAAGGAAGGCACCACAATGGTGCAAGGTGCTGTAGAGTGCGTGCATGCAAACCGCCGAAGCGTCCATCCGACAGAGCGTGAATCTGCCGGCGCACGTGTCGCGCCGGGTGCGAGCCCTCGCAAGGACCAAGGGACTGAGCTCCAGCAAGATGATCGCCGATCTGGTCGAGTCTGGTCTCGCCGCGAAGGAGCGCGAAAAGGAATATTTCTTCGATCTCGCGGAGCAGCTGGCCCGATCGACGAACCGCAGGGAGCAGAAGCGGCTTAAGGCAGAACTGGCCCGCCTCACCTTTGGTAGCTGATGCCGCAAATCCAGTGGGCTGACCTGCCACCAGCCCTCCGGGACCACCTGTTTGAGCGGCTTCGCCAGCGGAAGATTACGGCCGGCGACCTTTACGCGCTGAAGATGTGGCGTGAGTCCGAACCCGACGCCCCGGAAGGCGACTGGTTCAAGGACTTCGGCTCGTTCAAACTCTGTGGGCGGGGTCAATACCCGAGAACGTTTCTGCTGAAAGGGCAGGCCGCCAAGGGCCAAGGGCTCTAGAGCCCTCAGCTTCGACCTCGCCTTCCGGGCGAGCAGAGGCGTGTGGTTTGCGGTACGCCCAGTCGGCCGAGCCATGGATCCCGGGACTCGACCGACTCAGCCGAGAATCTGATCGGGACCCTTGCGGAGCGTGCTCAAGTCGGCCGGCGGGAGCTGCCCGAGCTTCCTGAGGACGAGGCGCTTCTCGATGCCGGCCTGGTCGGTGAAGGCGAAGGGAACGAGGACGACGTCGTCGAAGCTATAACCGGTCGTGGGCGGCATCGGTGGGATTGTCCCAGACCTTGCGGAAGCTCTTCTCGGCGAGGCTCGCAGCCGCGTAGGTGAGCTGTCGGTCGGCGCGCTGGGCGAGGAACTCCACGAAGTTCTCGACCTCGGCGACCTTCTCGGGCGGCAGGCCGCGGATCTTGCGGATGAGGGCGTCTTCGCGCGCGGCCTGCTTGCTCACACGGTTAGCTTACCGCTGCCTCGGCTGTTGAATTGCGGGGGAACGGCTTGCAGAAGCCGAGCGGGTTCCAGGTGTGATCCGGACGCGGGAGTCCTGGCGAGAGCGGAGCGCGCCGCTACTCCAGCGCGTTCAAGCCCGTCAGGTCCCGACCCACAATCAGGGTATGAATATCGTGCGTCCCCTCGTACGTATCCACGGTCTCCAGATTCAGCATGTGGCGGATGATCGAGTACTCGGTGGTGATGCCGTTGCCGCCGTGCATTTCGCGGGCGAGGCGGGCGCCTTCGAGGGCCACGCGGACGTTGTTGCGCTTGGCCATGCTGACCTGGGCGTAGTTCATCGTGCCGGCGTCCTTCAACTCGCCGAGGCGACGGACCATGAGCAGGCCGAGCGAATGCTGGGTGGCCATGCGGGTGAGCTTGTCCTGGATGAGCTGGCGGGCCGCGATGGGCTTGCCGAAGGTGGTGCGGGTCTTCGTGTATGCGATCGAGGCGGTCAACACGGTTTCGAGCGCGCCCAAGGCACCCCAGGCGATGCCATAGCGAGCCTGGGTGAGGCAGCCAAGAGGCGACTTGAGGCCGCCGGATTTGGGTAGAAGAGCGGAGACGGGAACGCGAACGTCCTCGAGCACGATCTCGCCCGTGATGCTGGCGCGGAGGCTCATCTTGTTCTTGGTCTCGGGAGCGCTCGCACCCTTCGTGTCCATGGGAACGATGAAGCCGCGGATCGTGCCCTCGCCTTTCTTGTCCTCGAAGGTCCGCGCCCACACGATCGCGATGTCGGAGATCGGGCTGCTGGTGATCCAGGCCTTGGATCCGTTCAGGACGTAGGAGTCGCCGTCACGATCGGCGCGCGTGCGCATGGCGCCCGGGTCCGAGCCGCCCTCCGATTCGGTGAGGCCGAAACAGCCCACGATCTTTCCCGCCCCGAGTTCGGGGAGAAATTTCTTCTTCTGTTCCTCGGAGCCGTAGGCCGCGATGGGGAACATGACCAGGCTGCCCTGGACGCTGGCGCTCGAACGGACTCCCGAGTCGGCCCGCTCCAATTCGTAGCAGATCAGGCCGGAAGCGGTGCTCGAGGTGCCGGCGCCACCGTACTCGGGGGGGGTGGTGGGCCCGAGGAAACCAAGTTCTCCCATGTGGGTGAGGAGTTCGCGGGGGAGCGTGTCCTTGTCCCACCAGCCCTGGACGTGGGGGGATGATCTCCTTGTCCACGAATTCGCGCGCCGCCTGGTGGATGTCTTTCTCTTCTTCAGGGAGGTCGTCGAGGGCACGGAAGTAGTCGAACATGGGGGAATTCTAGCCCTCGTGATCCGTCGCTGCTTCCTCGCCGGGGGGACTGACCAGGCCTGCCACCCCGGGGATCTCGCCGCGCGCCCGGCGGCACAACATCTGGCCGCGCCTCATCCTTCGAGCCCACGGAATGGCGGGATCGGTATCGAGGCCGTTCTCGCCCGCGATCCTTGACGTCTCTTCTCCGCCCACTTATAGTCCGCCCGCTTTCGTTATTGCGTGGCGAGTCCCCAAAAAAACGCCTCGAAACCCCCACCGGCAAGAGATTCCGAAGCACCAAAACCACCGAAGATGACGCCCATCGCAGCCACCTCAAGCCTGCCCGCCTATTTCCCGGTCGTGCTGCTCTTCCTGGCCGCGACTGGGTTTGCGCTTGTCGGCGTGGTGGTGTCGTATCTTCTTGGACGTCCGCGTCCCAATCCGGCGAAAAACTCCGTCTACGAGTGCGGCGTTCCCTCGGTGGCGAGACTCGGCGAGCGGTTTCCCATCAAGTTCTACCTCGTCGCGATGCTCTTCATTCTTTTCGACGTGGATGCCGCCTTCCTCTACCCCTGGGCGCTCGTCTTCAAGGAGCTGGGGATGTTCGGCTTCATCGAGATGATGGTGTTCATGGGGATACTGGGCACGGGTTTCGCCTACGCCTGGAAGTCCGGCGCGCTCGAGTGGTAGCGGAACACCGCTAAGTTCCGCAGTCCCGATAGACCAGACCATGCCTTTCACCCCCGAGAACCGGACCAAGCTCGACGACACGATCGCGAAGTATCCGATCAAGCGTTCGGCCCTTCTGCCCGCGCTCCGGCTCGCTCAGGAACAGGACGGCTACATCACTTCCGAAGCCATGGCCGAGATCGCCGGAATTCTGGGGCTTTCGACCGCCCAGGTCCACGACACTGCCAGCTTCTACTCGATGTTCACCTTCAAGCCCGAGGGGAAGACGCTGATCGAGGTCTGCACCACGCTTTCGTGCGCGCTGGGCGGCTCCGAAGGCCTGATGAACCGGACCTGCGCCAAGCTCGGGATCAAGCCCCACGGGACCACCGCCGACGGCAAGTTCACGGTGAAGCCGGTGGAATGCCTGGCCGCCTGCGGTGGCGCGCCCGCGGTTCAGGTGAATGGCGAGTGGCTGGAGAACGCCACCGACCAGGACATCGACCGGGTCCTCGCCGGCGAGACCGTCTACAAACCCTTCGAATGGCCGAAGAGCCCGGGCGAGCCGCTGCTGTTCAGGAACGTCTGGACCGCCGGCTCGCAGTCGATCGAGGTCTACAAGAAGAGCGGCGGCTACGCGAATCTGAAGAAGTATCTGGAGATGCCGCCGGATCACATCGTCGATGAGGTGAAGAAGTCGGGCCTGCGCGGTCGCGGGGGAGCGGGCTTTCCCACCGGCCTCAAGTGGACCTTCCTGCCCAAGGATTCCCCGAAGCCCCGCTATCTGTGCGTGAACGCCGACGAGTCCGAGCCCGGAACGTACAAGGATCGGGTCATCATCGAGAAGGACCCTCATCAGCTCATCGAGTCCTCGGTGATTTCGGCCCACGCCATTCGATCGAAGACCTGCTACATCTATATCCGCGGCGAATTCCAGGAAGGCGCCCGCGTTCTCAACCAAGCCATCGAAGAGGCGTACGCTGCCGGCTACGTGGGCAGGAACATCCTCGGCACCGGCATCGATATCGAGATGGTGGTTCATCGCGGCGCGGGCTCGTACGAATGCGGGGAGGAGACAGCACTCCTCGAGAGCCTCGAGGGGAAGCGTGGGCAGCCGCGATTGAAGCCGCCCTTTCCCGCGGTCTCCGGTCTCTACGGTTGCCCGACCATCGTCAACAACGTCGAGACTCTGTGCAACGTGCCCCTGATCCTGGAGCGAGGGGCCGAGTGGTTCGCGTCGTTGGGCCCGGAGAAGAACGGCGGACCGAAGCTCTATTCGATCAGCGGCGATGTGAAGCGCCCCGGCAGCTATGAGGCCCACCTGGGCCGGATCACCCTGCGCCAGCTGGTCTACGACTACGCGGGCGGTCCGCGCGAGGGTCGCAAGATACGCGCGGTCATTCCCGGCGGTTCGTCGGTGCCCATCCTGACCGAGAGCGAGTTGGACGTGGCCCTGGACTTCGACAGCGTGATGAAGGCGGGATCGATGCTGGGTTCGGCCGGGTGCATTGTGGCTGACGACTCGCGCTCGATGGTGGCCCTGGCTCGGAACCTGAGCGCTTTCTACAAGCACGAGTCTTGCGGCAAGTGCTCGCCCTGTCGCGAGGGCACGGGCTGGCTCTATCGCATGCTGGTGCGGATCGAGAAGGGCCAGGGGGAGGAGAAGGATCTCGACACCCTCAAGCAGGTCTGCGACTCCATCGCCGGCCGGACCCTGTGCGCCTTTGGCGATGCCGCCATCACCCCTGTGGTCTCGTCGCTGGAGAAGTTCCGCGACGAATACGAGTACTACGTCAGGAACGGCGGGTCGTGGACAGCCAAGGCCGAGAGCTTCGCGGCCGCCCAGGGCAAGGGGTAATCGACCTCCATGGAGATGCTGCTCTCGCCCGCGAACAAGGAGATGGGGATTGATGCCCTGATCGCGCTCATCAAGGTGGCGGTCATCTTCGGCGCGCTGCTTGTCCTCTTCTCCCTCATGACCTTGATCGAGCGCCGGGTGCTGGCGTTCATGCAGTTCCGCCGCGGCCCCAACCGGGTGGGCTGGTTCGGCATCCTTCAGCCCGCGGCCGACGGCATCAAGCTCTTCTTCAAGGAAGAAGTGATGCCGGAAGGGGCGCACAAGTTCCTCTTTTTCGCGGCGCCGGTGGTGGCCATCATCACTGCGTATGTCGCGCTGGCCGTGGTGCCTTATGGCGGCCCGCTGGTCCTGCCCTTCTATGGCCAGGTGAGTGTGCTTGGCCGTCCCCTCGACATCCAGATTGCCAGCCTGGATGTGGGCGTGCTCTTCATCTTCGCGGTCACCTCTCTCGGCGTCTACGGCATCGTGCTCGCCGGATACGCGTCGAACAACAAGTACGCGCTCCTCGGCGGTCTGCGCAGTTCGGCCCAGATGTTCTCTTACGAGCTTGCCCTGGGGATGTCGTGGGTGTCCGTGATCATGGCCGCGGGTTCGTTCCGGCTGACCGACATCGTGGCCACCACGGAGCAGTGGGGGATCTGGCCGTGGATGATCCTGCAGTCGCCCGCCTTCATCATCTATATGATCGCGGCTTGCGCGGAAGTGAACCGCACCCCCTTCGACCTGGCCGAAAGCGAGACCGAGCTGGTGGCCGGGTTCCACCTCGAATACTCTTCCATGAAGTTCGCCCTGCTCCAGATGGCCGAGTACATCAACATGATCACGGTGTGCGCGCTCGCCTCGAACATGTTCCTGGGCGGCTGGCTCTCGCTGCTGCCCGGCATTCTTCCCAACTCGCCGTTGTGGTTCTTCGCGAAGATGCTGTTCCTGCTCTTCGTCTTCATCTGGGTCCGGGCCACCGTGCCTCGGTTCCGGTATGACCAGCTCATGCGCTTCGGCTGGAAGCGATTGATCCCCGCGGTCGCGATCTGGGTCGTTTTCTACTCGGGCCTCACCGCCGGGTTCGGCGAACGAAAATCACCGCCCACCACCATGGCCGCCAGGGTGGTCGCCGCCCCGGGGGTGTCGAGATGATTCTTGACGTCATCCTCTTCTACGGGGCGGCCATCGTGGCTCTCGCCTCGGGCCTGTTCGTGATCGCCCAGCGCAGCCCCATCAATTCCGCGTTCTCGCTGATCGTCACCATGTGCTCCCTGGCCGTGATGTTCGCCATGCTCGGCTCGGGCTTCATCGCGGTGCTCCAGGTGGTGGTCTACGCGGGCGCCATCATGGTGCTCTTTCTCTTCGTCATCATGCTGCTGAACACGAAGCAGGACGAGGGCGACCGCGGAGGGGGCATAGGCCGCGCGGCCATGGCCCTGGGCATCATCCTGGCCCTCCAGTCGATGGTGGTGGTCTGGAAGGGAGCGGAGACCCTGCCCGCGAATCAGAGGGTCACCACCTCGGCGGATGTGGCCCGTGGACTGTTCTCGTCGCCGCGATTCCTCTACGCTTTCGAGGCCACGTCCATCCTGATCCTTTCCGCCATGGTGGGCGCCATAGTGGTGGCGAGAAAAGAGAAGGGAAAGTAGAGATGCCGGATCTCGACGCCCTCTACACCTCGACCCTGAACGGTTTCGAGGTCGCCCACGCGGGCTTCGTCCAGGTCGCGCTGGCGGTGAGCGCGTTCCTTTTCGTGGTGGGCACGGTGGGAGTGTTCGTTCGCCGCAACGTCATCACGGTCATGATGTGTATCGAGCTCATGCTGAACGCGGTGAACCTCGCTTTCGTGGCCTTCTCTCGCGCGCACGGCACCATCGACGGCCAGATTCTGGTCTTCTTCGTTTTCACCGTGGCCGCCGCCGAAGCCGCGGTGGGCCTCGCCATCGTGATCGCACTTCAGCGCCATCGCGAAGATCTCGACGTCGACAGCTTCAACATCATGAAGGGCTAGACGACGACCATGTTCACCCCCGACCGAATCGCGCTGTGGGCCCCCTGGATGGTGCTCATGATGCCCCTGTTCGGCTTCGCGGTGCTGGCCCTTTTTGGAGGCCTGGCGAAGAAACAGGGTGAAGAGCAGGGGATGACCATCCTCGCCACCGGCTGCGTGTTCGTGTCCTTTGTCCTCACCCTGGCCACCGTGCGCAGCCTGCTCGCCCTGCCCGCCGCAGAGCACGGGCTTCAATTCATCCAGCCCACCCTGCCCCTGAACTGGATCGACGTGGCCAGCCTCACCATCCCGATGGCCCTTCTCATCGATCCCCTCTCCTGCACGCTGATGCTGGTGATCACGGGTATCGGCTTCCTGATCCACGTCTACTCGATCGGCTACATGTCGCACGATGCGGAGCGGATCCGGTACTTCTCCTACCTGAATCTGTTCACCTTCTTCATGCTGGTTCTGGTCACCGGCGGTTCGTTGGCCCTCATGTTCGTGGGCTGGGAAGGGGTGGGCCTTTGCTCATACCTGCTGATCGGCTTCTGGTTCAAGAAGAAGAGCGCGTCGGATGCGGGCAAGAAGGCGTTCGTGGTCAACCGGGTGGGGGACGCGGGCCTCATCATCGGCATGGCCCTCGCCGCCGCGGAGCTCGGCACCCTGGACCTGTTCGACATCCCGATTCGGATCAGCACCATGCATCCCGAGGGATTCGGCGTCTTCGGCCCCCTGACCCTGATCGCCATCGCTCTCTTCATCGGAGCCTGCGGCAAGAGCGCCCAGATTCCCCTGCACGTCTGGCTCCCGGACGCTATGGAAGGCCCGACCCCGGTGTCGGCTCTCATCCACGCGGCCACCATGGTTACCGCTGGCGTCTATATGGTCGCCCGTCTCGGGGCCTTGTTCTCGATGTCGGAGACCGCGATGTGGACCGTGGCCACCATCGGGGCGGTCACCGCCTTCGTGGCCGCCACTATCGCCGTGGTCCAGAACGACATCAAGAAGGTGCTGGCGTATTCCACCGTGTCGCAGCTTGGCTACATGTTCCTGGCCTGCGGTGTGGGGGCGTTTGGAGTGGGGATCTTCCACCTGTTCACTCACGCGTTCTTCAAGGCCCTGATGTTCCTCGGCTCCGGGTCGGTGATTCATGCTCTTTCCGGCGAGCAGGACATGCGGCACATGGGCGGACTGCGCACCCGCACGCCCTGGACGTTCTGGACCTTCACCGCAGGGTGGCTGGCCATCATCGGCACTCCGTTCTTCTCCGGATACTTCTCCAAGGAAGAGATCCTGGCCGCGGCGTTCCCTCATAGCAAGGTGCTGTTCGTCCTTGGCCTCGTCACCGCGGGCCTCACCGCCTTCTATATGACCCGGCTCTACTTCATGACCTTCATGGGCGAGTACCGCGGAGGCCTGGAGAGAGCGCACGGCGCCCAGCCCGGCCATGGAGCCGATCATCAGGCAGACGCTCACGCCGATGACCACAGCGGTCATGGTCACGCCCATGCCGGCATCCACGAGTCCCCGGCGGTCATGCTGATTCCCCTTGTCCTGCTGGCGATCGGCGCCGTGCTGGCGGGGGGAAATCTCGTCACCGGGAAATTCGATCTGCCCCACCTTCTCGAGCCTGCGATACGGGTCGAAGAAGTCGTCCCGCATCTGACCTGGCTGCCCCTCCTCGCCTTCGCGGTCGCCGGCGCCGGCGTATGGCTCGCCTACCTCATGTACGCGCACGCGGGCGCGCTGCGCGACCTGCCCGCGACGATGGCGGCGAAGTACGCCGGTCTCAAGGACCTGCTGGACGCGAAGTGGGGCTTCGACGAGGCCTACGACTCCTTCGTCCGCAACGGGACCAACGGGGTGGTCGACCTCTCCGAGCGGGTGCTGTGGAAGAAAGTCGACGCGGGCTGGATCGACGGAGTGGTGAACGGCCTGGGTTGTCTCGCGGTGGAGTTCGCAGAGGGCGGGAGAGTCCTTCAAAACGGCCTGGTCCGCGGATCGGCTCTGTCCATCCTGGCCGGCGCGGTGGCGCTCCTGACCGCCATTTTGTGGTCTCAGAAGTAGAACCATGGGTCTTCTATCCCTCCTGATCCTGATGCCGCTGCTGGGCGCCCTGGTGCTCGTCCTCGGTCGGGGCCTGTCCAACGACACCATCAAACGCTTCACCCTCGGCCTCACCCTGCTTCTGTTCTTCGCGTCGCTCTACCTGCTCACCCAGCTCTCCGGGTTCGAGTCCGGCCCCGAGTACAGGTTCGTCGAGCACCTGAACTGGCTTCCGCAGTGGGGGATCAACTACGACCTCGGGATCGACGGCATCAGCCTGTGGCTGATCATCCTGTCGACCCTGCTGACCCCCATCTCCCTGCTCGGATCCTGGACCTCGATCGATGAGCGGGTCCGCGAATTCAACATCTTCATCCTGATTCTCGAGTCGGCCATGATCGGCGTGTTCTGCGCCCTCGATCTGTTCCTCTTCTACGTGTTCTGGGAGGCGATGTTGATTCCGATGTACTTCCTGATCGGAATCTTCGGTCACGGCCGGCGCATCTACGCGGCGGTGAAGTTCTTCCTGTACACCATGGCGGGCAGCGCCCTGATGCTGGTGGCCTTCCTGGTTCTCTATCGGGAAACCGGGGCCCGGTCCTTCGACCTGCGGGAACTGACCCGGGCCACCATCGACCCCGGCATGCAGATGTGGCTCTTCCTGGCCTTCGCTCTGGCCTTCGCGGTCAAAGTGCCCATGTTCCCCTTCCACACCTGGCTGCCGGACGCTCATGTGGAAGCGCCCACCGCCGGTTCGGTGATCCTGGCCGGGGTCATGTTGAAGATGGGCGGGTACGGATTCCTTCGCCTCGCCATTCCCCTCTTCCCGGTCGCGTTCATGAAGGCCGCCCCCTACGTCGCGTTCCTGGCCGCGGTGGGCATCGTCTATGGCGCGCTCGTCTCCCTGGTTCAGCCGGATCTCAAGAAACTGGTGGCCTACTCATCGGTGTCCCATCTCGGTTTCGTCATGCTCGGCATCGCCGCCTTCTCCCCGATGTCGGTGGTGGGTGCCAGCTATCAGATGCTCAACCACGGCGTCTCTACCGGCGCCTTGTTCCTGATGGTCGGCATGCTGTACGAGCGGCGGCATACTCGTCTCATCTCCGAATTCGGCGGGCTCCGCAACGTGATCCCGCGCTTCTCCGCGGTGTTCCTTCTCATCTGTCTCTCCTCCATCGCGGTGCCGGGATTCAATGGCTTCATCGGCGAGTTCCTCATTCTGGTCGGCTCGTTCACGTTCTCGCCCATCCTCGTGATCGTCTCGACCCTCGGGGTCATCCTCTCCGCCGCCTACATCCTCTGGATGGTGCAAAGAGTCATGTACGGCGAAGTGACGAACGTGAAGAACGCGAATCTGCCCGATCTCAAGCCCCGCGAGTGGGCCACCCTGCTGCCCCTGGTGTTTCTGGCCCTGTTCATGGGCGTCTTCAGTTCGCTCTTCACCCCGAGCCTCGAGACTCCGGTCAACAAGATCATTCGCGACGCCCGCGCCAAGACCATTCAAGTGAACGGACGTCCGGACGCGCGGCCGCCCCTGAACCGGCCGATGTCCGGTGAGGGGGCCCGTCCGTGAACCTGGCTCTGCTCGACCTCCAGCCGGTTCTGCCCGCGATCCTGGTCGCGCTTGCCGGCTTCGCCGTCCTGTTGGCGGGCGCCTTTTTTGGCAGCGGCCTGGCCGCCTGCCGGAACATCGCCACCCTCGGGCTCGGCGCGGCTCTCGCCCTGATCGTCACCGCGCCCGCCACCGGCGCGCTGGGCGGGACCATCGTGGGCGGGGCCTACAGCGCCTTCCTTCAGTCTTCCATTCTGGTGGTGGCCATTCTGGCGGTCTGGCTCGCCGCCGCCCGGCTCGACGACGACCAGGTGCATCCGCACGAATTCTTCACCCTGATCCTCTTCTCCGTGGTGGGAATGCTGGGTCTCGCCACCGCGGCGGAAGCAATCTCCCTCTTCGTGGCCCTCGAGATCATGTCCGTGGCCCTGTATGCGCTTTGCGCCATGCCGCGCACCGACCCGCGGCGTCAGGAAGCCGGAATCAAGTACTTCATCACCGGCGCCTTTTCGTCGGCCTTCCTGCTCTTCGGCATCGCCCTGCTCTACGGGGCTTCGGGAAGCACCACCCTGGCCGTCATGGCCCAGGGGGTTTCGGGCGGCGGCCCTCTGGCCCTGATGGGCGCCGCCTTCTTCTTCGTGGGCTTCCTCTTCAAAGTCGGCGCCGCGCCCTTCCACATGTGGGCGCCCGACGTCTATCAGGGCGCCACCACGTCCGTGACCGCTTTCATGGCCGCCGGGGTGAAGATCGCGGCGTTCGGCGCCCTCGGCCGCGTGGTCGCTCTGACCCTGGGCGGCCTGGGCGACTCGTGGGCTCCCGGCGTGGCCCTGGTGGCCGGTTTCACCATGGTGATCGGGAACCTGGGCGCCCTGGCCCAGACCGATTTGAAGCGCCTGCTCGCGTTTTCCTCGGTGGCGCACGCGGGCTACATGCTGGCCGGAATCGTGGGTATGAACGGGCGGCACGGCGGGCTCGAAGCTCTCCTCTTCTACGTGGCCACCTACGCGATCACGAACCTCGGAGCCTTCGGTCTTCTGATCGCGATCCGCCGAAACGGCCGGGAGCCCGCTCTCACCACCGACCTCACCGGTCTGTCCCGGCGCGATCCGACGCTTTCGGCCATGCTGACCATTCTCCTGATTTCGCTGACCGGCGTACCGGTCTCGGTCGGCTTCGTGGGCAAGTTCCAGCTCTTCAAGGCCGCGGTGGCCGCCGGCTACCCCGGCCTGGCCGCGGTGGGCGTCCTGATGAGCGTGGTCTCGGCCTATTACTACCTTCGCCTGGTGGTCCTGATGTACATGGAAGAGCCGGAGGCGGGAACTGAATTCAGCACCGAGGGAGGCCTGGTGCCTTCGATCGTGGCCCTTGCCGCCGCCCTGACCTTTGGCCTGGGGCTTTTCCCGGGGGTTCTCATGGCCCTGGCCCGGGCTGCGGCGGCGTCGCTGTTCTAGCCCGTCTCGCGGCGGCGCGGCCGCCCTTGGCCCTTCCCCCCGCTTTCCCATGAAGATACGCGTGAGAGTGCACGCCGGCGCCCGCCGGGCCCGGATCGAACAGCGGGAGGATGAACTACATGTGTGGGTCAGCGCTCCTCCGGTCGATGGGAAGGCGAACCTCGAGGTGAAAGAAGCCCTGGCTGTGTTCTACAAAATTCCGAGGTCGGCCGTCCGCCTCAGCTCCGGTCAAACGTCCAGGAACAAGCTGTTCGAGCTCGAGGGAGGGTGATTGAATCTGCCTCGGCGCGCTTAAGAGTTCCCCTGCCGTCTCTTGCGGCCGCCCTCTCGTCCAAAGGGCAAGCCCAGATGAAGAGGATCCGCCCCTATCACGTACAATCCGTGCTCAAGAACCCCCCTCAAGTCACCGTGTTTGAACGATATACAGAGCGCGCCCGCCGGGTCATCTTCTTTGCCCGCTATGAAGCCTCCCAGCTGGGAGCGCATTCCATTCAGACGGAGCACGTTCTGCTCGGCCTGATTCGCGAAGGCAAGGGTCTCACCCAGCGCCTGCTCAACCGGGGAAACCTCAGAATGGAGGACGTTCGGAGGCAGGTGGAAGGCCGGTGCCGGTACGGCGAGCAGGTGTCGACCACGGTCGAGATGCCGCTCTCCCCGGAGGTCAAGCGGGTTCTGGCCCTGGCTCAGGACGAGGCCGAGAAGCTCGGCCATTCCTACACCGGAACCGAGCATCTGTTGCTGGGCCTTCTGCGCGAGGACACCGCCACCGCGGCCGAGGTACTCCGGGAGAACGGCCTCTCCCTTCCGTTTCTGCGCGAAGAGATCGTGCGCCTCCTTTCCGAAAAGGCCCAGCCGCAGGTCCGGGCCAAGGAGACGCCCCTTCTGGCCGAGTACTGCCGGGACCTGACCGACCTGGCCGCTCGCGGGAAGCTCGATCCCGTCATCGGCCGGCGCGACGAGATCGAACGGGTGATCGAGATCCTGGGCCGAAGGCAGCGCAACAACCCGGTCCTGATCGGGGAGCCTGGGGTGGGGAAGACGGCGCTGGTGGAGGCCCTGGCCGCATTGATCGTTCAGGGCGAGGCCCCGAAGCCCCTTCTCGACAGGCGCGTGCTCGCCCTCGACCTGGCTTTGCTCGTCGCGGGCACCAAGTATCGCGGTCAGTTCGAGGAGCGCCTGAAGAATCTGCTCAAGGAGCTCGCCGAGAACCCCGGCGTGATTCTCTTTATGGATGAGTTGCACACCCTCATCGGCGCGGGTTCTGCGGAGGGAAGCCTCGACGCCGCCAACATTCTCAAACCCGCGCTCTCCCGCGGCGAGCTTCAGTGCATCGGCGCCACCACCCCCACCGAGTTTCGAAAACATATCGAGAGGGATCGGGCCCTCTCCCGGCGTTTCCAGATGGTCACCTTGAAGCCCCCCACCGAGGAGGAGTCGATCGAGATCCTGCGCGGACTGAAATCCAGGTACGAACGATTTCACGGGGTTCAGTTCAAGGACGAAGCTCTCGAGGCCGCGGTCGCCCTGTCCTCGCGCTACATGCCCGATCGCTGCCTTCCCGACAAGGCCATCGACGTGCTGGACGAGGCCGGGAGCCGGGTCAAGCTACGCTGGCTGAAGCGCTCGGAGGACGCGGTGCCGGACGCGAGCGATTCCGAGTTGCCTTTGCAGCTCCCGCGCGACGAGTCCGAGCCCATTCTCGTGTTCAGGGACGACATCGATGCGGTGGTGGCGCGGGCCACCGGAATACCGGTCATGTCCATCCGGGAGGACGAGTCGAACCGCCTCCTCCGCATCGAGGACGAACTTCACAAGCGGGTGGTGTCCCAGGATCGCGCCATCTCGGCCCTGGCCCGGGCGGTCCGAAGGACCCGGGCCGGATTGCGCGACTCGAAGCGGCCGGTGGGCTCATTCCTGTTCCTCGGACCCACCGGGGTGGGAAAGACCGAGGTGGCGCGCGGTCTGGCCGAGCTTCTCTTCGGCTCCGAGCGTCACCTGATCCGGGTCGACATGTCGGAGTACATGGAGAAGCACGCGGTCTCGCGTCTCATCGGTTCGCCTCCCGGCTACGTGGGCTATGAGGACGGCGGGCAGCTCACCGAACGCGTGCGTCGCAATCCCTACTGCGTGATCCTGCTCGACGAGGTCGAGAAGGCCCATCCCGATATCTACAACGTCCTGTTGCAGGTTTTCGAGGACGGCCGCCTCACCGATTCGTTCGGCAACCTCATCGATTTCAAGCACGCCATCGTGATCATGACCTCGAATCTGGGCGCGCGCGCCATCGAGAAGCGGGGCCGCATGGGCTTCGCCCAGAACACGGCCCAGACCGACGTCGCCACCACCGATGCGGTGATGTCGGAGGTCAAGCACACCTTCAACCCGGAGTTCATCAACCGGATTGATGAGATCATCCTCTTCGATGCGCTTTCCGACGCCGACCTGGGCCGGATCACCCGCAACCTGGTGGGGCACCTTTCCGAGAACCTGCGCTCCAAGGGACTTTCCATCTCCATCCGCGATGATGGGATCGAATGGCTCCTGCGCAAGACTCTCAAGGACCGCTCCTACGGGGCGCGTCCGCTCCGGCGAGCCATCGAAAGGCACATTGAGGACTCCCTCTCCGAGGCTTTTTTGCGCGGGGTCCTGACTCCGGACGCTCCCATCGAGGTGGGCGTCCATGATGGCGCACTTTGGTATTGGCAAAACGACAACCGAGGCCGACTCTCCGCATGAACCTCATCCGCGTGGCATTCGCACTCAGCGTTCTGGCGGCAGTGGCTTTCGGCGATCCGGGGCGCGCGTGCGCCCAGGACGAAGCACGGCCGGTGATCGTCGAACGCGTGGAGGTCCGTGGGAACCAGTACCTTCCCACGGAGACCATCCTCTACTACGTCTCCACCAAGCCGGGCACGATCTATGACGAGAGCGTGATCCGGGCCGATTTCCGGCGCTTGTGGGCGGTGGGGTTTCTCGACAACATGAGCGTCGAGGAGAACGACACCGCGGCCGGGAACAAGGTGATCCTCTTCACGGTGAGCGAGCGGAAACGGGTTCAGATCGTCGACTACCGCGGCAGCAAGGCTCTCACCAAGACCGCCATCGAAGACAAGCTCAAGGAGAAGGAAGCCGCGATCAAGCTCGATTCCTTCTTCGATCCGTCCAAGGCGCGCCAGGTGGAGGACGTGATTCGGGACATGCTCAAGGACAAGGGGCGCCTGTTCGGCACGGTCAAGCATGAGGCCAGGACCGTCGGGGGCAGCGGGGAACAGGTCACCTTCACCATCGACGATGGTCCCAAGACGAAGATCAAGTCGATCGAGTTCGAGAACAACACCGTGTACTCCGACGGACGGTTGCGCGGCGAGATGAAGAAGCTCAAACAAGCCGGCTTCTGGAATCTGTCCTGGCTATCGGGGAAGGCCACCTACAACGAGGAGAAGTGGGGAGAGGATCAGGAGCTCCTGCGCGATCACTATTTGAACGCGGGCTACGTGACCGCGGCCATCGGCCAGCCGAAGATCACGTATGTGGACGGCGAGTCCGGGCTCTTCCGCAAGAAGCCGGTCAAGTGGATGATGATCCAGATCCCGGTGGAGGAGGGTGAGATTTACCGCGTGGGCAAGGTCAGTTTCGAGGGAATGAAGCTGTTCAAGCCCGAACTGGTGCTTCCCATCTTCAAGATTCATGAGGGACAGATCTACTCCGAGAAGGAGCTCAAGAAGGGATTCGAGAAGCTTCGTGACGCTTACGGCGCCCAGGGCTATTTTCAGTACACCGGTTTCACCCGGCGCACCCCGAACAAAGACTCGAAGACGGTGGATCTGGTTCTGGATATCACCGAGGACAAGCAGTACTTCGTGGGCAAGATCAACTTCGCGGGCAACGATTCCACTCGCGACAAGGTGATCCGGCGCGAGGTCTACCTGACCGAGGGGGAAGTGTTCAACACGGAGTTGCTGAAACTCTCCATCCGAAGGATCAACCAGCTCGGCTATTTCAAGCCCATAGAGAGCGCGCCGAACCTCGCTCCCTCTCAACTGGCCGACGACAAGATCGACGTCACTCTGAAGGTGGAGGAGCAGAATCGCAACCAGTTCACCTTCGGCGGCGGCGTGTCCGGGCTCGAGGGCAGGTTCCTGAACGCTTCCTTCCAGACCTCCAACTTCCTGGGCCAGGGGGAGACCTTCCAGATCTCCGCCCAGACCGGAAAACGCACGAAGAACTATCAGTTCGCGGTGACCGAGCCGTACCTGTTCGATCGACCCATCACCGCCGGGATCGACCTCTACAAGCGCAGGATCATCTACCAGACCTACGCCTCGGCCAATGTCTTCGGCTACCAGGACGACCGCACGGGCGCCTCGTTCACCACCGGCTTTCCCCTCGGCCGCTTTTCCCGCGTCTTCCTCAACTACGCCTACGAGGTGGTCACCATCTCGCAGTCCGAGATCGACCCGAACGATCCCCTCAACTTCAGCACCCCGACCATATCCCAATCCTTCTTCGTCGAGGATCTGGGGAAGAGGCGGGAGAGCCGGCTGTCGCCCTCCCTGGTCTACAACACGGTCGACAACCCGTTCACGCCTCACCGGGGAGTGAAGCTGACCCTGTCCGGTCAGTTCACCGGTGGGCCTTTGGGCGGGTCGCTGAACTACTTCCGGCCCGACGTCGAAGGGATTGTGTACATTCCCCACACCAAGAAGACCGCCCTGGGCCTGCGGGCCCAGGTGGGTTTCATCACTCCCTTCTCGGACACGGCGGTGATCGACCCGGTGACCGGGCGATCCAGCCTTCCCTTCTACCTGCGTTTCTACATGGGTGGCGAGCAGCAGATTCGCGGTTACAACATCCGCGCGGTCGGCCCGCGCGAGCCCTCCAGCTCGGCGCTGGTGGGCGGTGACAAGTATGCTCTGTTCAACGCGGAGTACTACATCGACGTGGTCGGGCCCGTGCGCGCCCTTCTCTTTTTCGATGCCGGGCAGGCCTTCCTGGCCGGGGACCGGATCACCCCCAAGACCTTCGCCGTCTCCACCGGGGCGGAGGTTCGGTTTATCATGCCCGTGTTAAACGTGCCGTTCCGGTTGATTTACGCGATCAACCCCAACGCCGACCCGCGTTACGCGGACAAGCGCACCTTCCGGTTTGCAGTCGGCACCACTTTCTAAGGAGAACTGATGAAGAAGTTGTTTGCGTTCGTTGGCTCGGCGGCCCTGATTCTGGCCACGAGTTCGGTTGTGTTTGCCCAGGCCCAGGACCCAACCGGAAAGCCGGTCAAGCTGGGCGTGGTCGACATGCAGCGGATCTCGCAGCAGAGCCTGCTGGGCAAGAGTTACGCCACTCGGATGGACCAGCTGGAGAGCGAGATCCGCTCCGAGCTCACCAAGCGGCAGACCCAGATTGCCCAGCTCGATACCGCCATAAAGGCCCTCCAGGACGATCTGCAGAAGCAGAGCGCCATCCTGTCTCCGGATGCGGTGGAGAAGAAGCAGCAGGAGATCGTCAAGAAGAACCGGGAGCGGCAGGCTCTGGCTGAGGATTCGCAGGCCGACATCCAGCGCATGCAGCAGTCGGCCCAGCAGAAGGCCCAGGAGTTTCAGGTGGATTTCAACACGAAGATCCAGCCGATTCTTCAGGCCGTGGGCAAGGAGAAGACGCTGGACTTCATTCTGGACCGGGCCACCCTGGTGCTCATCAACGAGGAGCTGGACATCACCCGCGATGTCATCGTGAAGGCCGACGACCTGGAGAAGGCTGCGCGCCCCGCTGCCGCGCCCAAGCCGGCGCCCGCCGCGCCCGCTGCTCCCGCTTCCGCCGCGCCCGCCGCCCCGAAGCCAACCCCGACCCCGATTCCGTAGTCAGGACCCCGGAGGGCCCGGCGAGGCGGCGCCGCGATCGCCGCCTCGTCGGATCCCTGCCGCAATCCGGAAGACCATTTGACTCGGTTCCCCACCGCGCCGAAGGAGGCCCTTTCGTTGGCACAACAGACTCAGGAGATGGCCGCCATTCGGTCCGGAATGGAAGTGGGCGGTCTGGCCCGACGACTACCGACCCGTTACCCGTTCGTCCTTGTCGATCGGATCACCCATTTCGACGCCGCCACCGGCCTCAAGGCGCTGAAGACGGTGACCGGCGCCGAGGAGTTCTTCGGGGGACACTTCCCCGGGGCGCCGGTGATGCCCGGCGTGCTGCTGATGGAGAGCCTGGCCCAGGCGGCGGGCATCTGGCTCCTGCAGTCGACCGACCCCACCCGGAGCGAGGTGCTGGTGGTGGGGATCGATAACGCCAAGTTCCGCAGGCCGGTCACGCCGGGCGACCGGCTGGATCTCGAGATCTCCCTGATCCACCGCCGCGGCGACCTGTTCCGGATCAAGGGCGAGATCAAGGTGGGCGATCAGCGGGTGGCCGAGGCGCGGCTGCTTCTGTCCCTGTCGCACCTCCGCCCCCCCGAAATTCACGAGACCGCCATCGTGGCCGACGGAGCCACCATTGGGGCCGGGGTGAGGATTGGTCCCTACGCCGTCATCGGCCCGGAGGTCACCTTGGGCCAGCACTCGGTCGTCGAGGCCCATGCCGTGATCGACGGCGACACCCGGCTGGGCGAGGGGAATCACGTGTTCCCTTTCGCCTCGATCGGCCTCGCTCCCCAGGACATAAAGTTCGGGGGCGAGAAGACCCGCGTCCGGATCGGCGACCGGAACGTTTTTCGGGAAGGCGTGACCGTGCACCGCGGCACCGGCGGCGGCGGGGGCATTACCGAGATCGGATCCGACAATCTCTTCATGGCTCAGGCCCACGTCGCCCACGATTGCCATGTGGGATCCCACACCATCTTCGCCAATGCCGCGACTCTGGCCGGCCATGTCGAGGTCAGCGACTACGCCACCGTGGGCGCCTTCTCCGCGGTCCATCAATTCTGCCGGGTGGGTCCCTACGCTTTCCTGGGCGGCTTCACCGTGGCCACCATGGATGTGCTTCCCTATTCGAAGACCGTCGGCAACCGGGCCTGCCTTTTTGGTCCCAACACCCTGGGCTTGAAGCGCCGCGGTTTTTCTCCCGAGGCCGTGTCCGCCATCCGGCGGGCCTATCGGATCCTGATGCAGAGCGGCCTTCCCGCCACCGAGGCCCTGCTCCGGATCGAGGGGGAGGCCGGGGTGGGCGATCGGAGCGAAGTCAGGCTGCTGATCGACTTCGTTCGCTCGGCCAGGCGCGGGGTCGTTCTCAAGCGACGGAAGCGAGTGTCGGACCACGACGAGTGAGTGAGCGACCCTCCGGCGGCGCTCTGGGCCTGATCGCGGGCAACGGACGGTTCCCGTTTCTGGTCGCCGAAGCGGCCCGGCGACAGGGCCGCCGGATCGCTCTGATCAAGCTCAAGGAGGAGACGGACGCGGGACTCGAGGCCCTGGTGGACGAGACCTTCGAGCTCTCCCTCGGACAACTCGGGGCGTGCATTGCGGCCCTGAAGAAGGCGGGCGCGCGCGAGGCCGTCATGGCCGGCCAGGTCAGGCACCGGCAGATCTTCTCCGGCATCGTGCCCGACCTGACCCTGATGGGCGTCCTGGCTCGACTGGCCCTGAAAAATACCGACAGCCTGATCGGAGGCGTCGCCGACGCGCTCGAGCGGGAGGGCATTCGCCTCATCTCGTCGGTGGAACTCCTCGGCGACCAGTTGGCCGATCTGGGAATAATGGTGGGGAAGAAGCCCTCTGCGGATGAGGCGGCGGCCATCGATTACGGAGTACGGATTGCGACCGAGCTGGGCCGGCTCGACATCGGGCAGACCGTGGTGGTGAAAGACCGCGCCGTGGTCGCCCTGGAAGCCATGGAGGGCACCGACGAAGCCATCCAGCGCGGCGCCCGCATCGCGGGCCCCGGGGTGGTGGTGGTGAAGATGGCCAAGCCCAAGCAGGACATGCGATTCGACGTGCCCGTCGTCGGCCTCAAGACCGTGGAGGCCCTGGCCGCGGCGGGAGCCCGGGTCCTCGCCATCGAAGCGGGGAAGACGCTGCTGCTCGAAAAACCGGCTTTCCTGGCCCAGGCCGAGAAGGCGGGACTTTTGGTCGTGGGCGTGACCCGAAAGACCGGGGACCTTTGAGCCTCCGCAGGAGAAACCGATGAGCAAGGATGTCATGAGAATAGGAGTCGTGGGCACGGGAGTCCTCGGCTCCCACCACGCACGGGTCTTCGCGGGGCTCGAGCAGGCGACGCTCACGAGCGTCTTCGACCTCGACCTGGCCAAGGCCTTCAGGGTGGGCGCGCCTTTCGGGGTCGGAGCGGCGGCCAGCCTCGAGGCGTTCATCGAAAGCGTGGATGCGGCGGTGGTGGCGGTTCCGACCGCGGCCCATGCGGAGGTGGCTACGAAACTCATCGCCGCGGGCCGCCACGTTCTGATCGAGAAGCCCATCACCTCGACCATCGAGGACGCCGAGCGACTGGTGGCACTGGCCGAGGGGCGCGGAGTTCTCCTGCAGGTCGGCCATGTCGAGCGCTTCAACCCGGCCGCGGAGGCGCTCGGCAAGATCGGCGCGCCGCGTTTCGTGGAGGTCCACCGGCTCTCTCCGTTCCCTAACCGGAGCCTGGACATCGACGTGATCCTCGATCTCATGATCCATGATCTCGATCTGTTGATCGCCCTCGATTCCTCGAAGCCGGTGCAGATCGACGCGGTTGGAGTGCCGGTGCTGACCGATCGGGTGGACATCGCCAACGTCCGGATCCGCTTCGCGTCCGGGCTTATCGCCAACCTCACGGCCAGCCGGGTCTCGGCCGAGAAGCTGCGGAAGTTTCGGGTATTTGGCTCGAAGCTGTACGTCTCGTGCGACTTCCTCACCCGCCAGGCTCAGGTGGCGAGGCTGGTGGCCGGCGCGGGCGGGGCTCTTGAGATCCGGCTGGACTCCATCGGATCCGGCGCTCTGGATCCGGAGAGCGAGCCCCTGCGCCGTCAGGCCAGGGCCTTCCTGACCGCCATCGAAGAGAGGTCGGCGCCGGTGGTCTCGGGTTCGGATGGGCTGGCCGTCTTAAGGATTGCGAAGGAGATCATCGAGAGAATGAGCGACGTGGGTCCAAACACCCTGGCCTGAGAACATCGAACCTGCATCGTGGCGGTATTCAATTTCAAAGAAGTCGACGAGGTCACGGAAACCACCGAGGACCCGCGAAGGCCTATACCCCTCATTGAGGCCCCCCGTCGCGACACCCCGGTTCTGGGCTCGCTGGCCGCACACGTTCTCATCGTCGCTCTTCTCTTTCTGATCCAGCCGAGCGAAACCAAGGTCATCGTGCCGGAGCCGCAGCCGGTCCAGCGAAGGGCGTTCCTCCTGCCGAAGGCCCTGGCTCCTCTGCCGCCGGCTCCGCGGCGCGAGGCTTCGGCCGCGCCCCAGCCGACGCCTCCCCCCCCGAGGCCCATCGCCACCCCGCCTCCGCCCGAGAAATCGGCCAAGATCAGCATCGGAGAAGCGTCGGATAAACGGGCCGAGGAACTGCGTCTGGAGCGCGACCGGGACATCGGAAGGCGCGGCACGAAGGTGGCCCAGGACAAATCGGTCCCGCAGGAGGCGACGCCCGAATCCCAGGTTCGCGCCGGTCAGGGCCGGGGCGAGGATGCGGAGCGAAGCGGTCTTCCCTTGCCCAGCGGAGGCGCGTTCCAGATGCCGCGGGCCGAGGACTCGCGGATCGCGGGCCCGTCGGGAGGATTGCTGAGCGCCACCACGAGGAGCGTCGAGCGAGCGCTGCGCGAGCAGAAGGATCTGTCCCAGATGGAGATTCCAGGCTTTCAGATGGGACCTCTCTTCTTCGATCCCGAGGGCGCCGACTTCACGCGCTGGATCAACCATTTCAAGGGCGAGGTTTATCGAAACTGGATCATTCCCGAACCCGCCCGCCTCGGAGTGAGGGGGCAGGTTGGGATCGAGTTCACGGTCGAGCGCGGCGGAAGGATGACGAGGATCACGCCCCTTTCCTCTTCGGGGATGGTGTCCCTCGACCGGGCGGCGTCGAACGCCCTGGAGGGGAGCATCCTGCTTCCGCTTCCAAGTGACTATCCGGCGGAGACGGTCACCATGCGTGTGACCTTCGTCTATTAGGGGAGCGCGGGGTGGCATTCAGGTCGTGTCTTGGTGCCGTGAGCTTGGCCGTCTTTCTCGTCGCGCCGGGCTGCCGGTCCTCTTCGCCTAAGGCAAGGCCGAAAGTCCCCACGCCCGCGGCGGCCCAGCCCGGTCCCGCCCCCGTCTTCTCGCCCACTCCCAAGGAGCCCGGACCGGTCCCCGAAGGGCCCGACCTCTCCTCCTCTCTCGGCTCGCCGATCATCCGTATCGGATTCGAGGTGGATGCGCCCCGGGTCTCCATCGGAGGCGCCGATAAGGGGATGCGGGTCTGGGTCGGCCAGAACGCGAGGACCGCCCAGCGCCTCACCTTCGAACTAGCAAACGCGGGCGCGCGGTCGGTGTCGAGGTTCCGCGTCCAGGCGGCCAGCGTCTCCGACGCGGTTCAGGCCGGGGAACTGGCGAAAAAGCTCGCGGATACGACCGGGCTGGGGGCCGAACCGATCTGGAACGAAGCGACCCGAACCTACCAGGTGAAGGCAGGCTCTTTTCCAGCCCGGGAAGATGCCGCCGCTCTGGCCCGGCAGATCGCGGCCCATGGATTCCCGGGTGCGTTCGTCAGCACCGATCTGCCGCGAGGCTCCGGGGAAGGGCAGGTGCGGATCGTGGAGACGGGTGAGACGGCGCCCTTGGTCGTCCTGCAGACCATGGATCCGTTGGAGCGTCTCTCGATTGGAACCTCCCCGGTGCGCGGCTACGTGGAGATCCGCGCGGGGGTGGTGGGTGTCACGGCGGTGAACGTTCTCAATCTCGAGGACTACCTGCGCGGCGTGGTGCCGAACGAGCTTTCACCCGGGATGTTCCCCCAGATCGAGGCCCTGAAGGCCCAGGCGGTGGCGGCCCGCACCTATGCCCTTCGCAATCTGGGGCAATACAAGGCCCGCGGATACGACATCTGCGCGACTCCCGCCTGTCAGGTCTACCGGGGATTCAGCACCGAGCATCCGCTCACGGATCAGGCCGTGGCCGAGACCGCGGGCATCGTCGCCGAGTATCGCGGGGAACTGGTCAACGCCCTGTACACCTCCACGTGCGGAGGACACACCGAGGACGGCTCCAATATCTTCCCCACCCAGAACCAGGCCTATCTCAAGGGCGTGGAATGCCTGGCCGAGCGCGACCGCCTCGCCGTCATCAGGTCCAGCGCGCGCATTCCCCAACTCGGGCCCGAGCCCGCCATCAACCGGGATGTGGCCCTGCTCATGGCCCTCGATGTGGTGGGGACCTCGGCGGAGAGTGCGGTGTGGCTGGCCGAGGGCCTTCGCTCCGAAGAGGCGGAGGCCTGGACGCAGCGGCTCCTGCGGTCGCTTGGCCGAAAAGGGTGCGCCGCCGCCACGGGAACGGATCTTGGCCGGCGCGGGGCCTTCTTCGTCTACGTCTCGGCCGCGCTGTGCTGGGCTGAGCGGGCCGACCGTCTGCTCTCGGCCACCGATGCCGAGTTCCTCCCCCAATCCGAGGATCAGAAGGATTTCGCCGGTCCCGAGGAGTCGCGCGCCGCGGCGATTCTGATCCAGGAGGACGTGCTCTCGCCGTCGGCCAGCGGGACACTGGCGCCTCGGGGGCGAGTCCTGCGAAGCACGGCGCTCGGCATCCTCGCTCGATCCGCGCTTCGAATGGGGCCACCCACCCTCGATCGGGCCGAGTTCGCGGGTGGGTCGGAGGGAGAGTTCCGGTTTCGGGTTGGCGACGTGATCGAGACCGTGAGGGTTTCGGACCGGCTCCGCCTGTTCCGCGATCTCTCCGGTACGCCGGTGGCCGCATCCGAACTGGCCCTCACTCAGGGCGACAAGGTCCGCTACATCCTGAGCGACGGGCGTCTGGCCTTCCTGGTGGCCGAGCAGAGCCGGATGGGGCCGTCGGCGGACCGATCCTCCCGCTTCTACCGCTGGGAGGAGCGGTTCACCCCCGCTCAGATCGCGAAATCCGCGGCCAGATATGGCAACCCCGGGACCGTCCGCGACCTCCAGGTGCGCCGGACCGGAGTCTCGGGAAGGGTGATTGAACTCGCCATTCGAGGATCGGATCGCGACATCGTGCTCAAGGGGCTCGAGGTCCGCTTTGCTCTCGGGGTGCGGGAGAACCTCTTCGTCATCGACCGCGAACTCACCGGGGACGGATCCGTTCGCCAGTTTGTCTTCACCGGGAAGGGCTGGGGCCATGGGGTCGGCCTGTGCCAGGTCGGAGCCTTTGGAATGGCCCAGTCCGGTTCCACCTACGATCAGATTCTGAAGCATTACTACACGGGCATCGACCTGGTTCGGGTATCGCTCCCAGGATCGGAAGACTGAGCGCATTGTCCGCTGGGCGGAGTCCATTAGACTTCAAGCTTGGCCAGCCCAGTGATCACCCACACCGAGGGGATTCCCCGACGTCTGATCCCGTTTCTTACTCCACATGGATTGAAGGGAAAGCTCTCGGGGCTGCCGCTCCCCGAGTTGCTGATTCAGCTGCGCCGCTCGTCCTCCACCGGGATCCTTTCCGTCGAGGCCGAGGGCACGCGGAAGGCGATCTATTTCCACAACGGCCAGGTCGTCTTCGCAACCAGTAATTCTCCGAGCGACCGTCTGGGTGAGACTCTTCTCCGCCTGGGAAAGATCAGCCCCGAGGAGCGTGAGTTGTCGTTGCAGCAGATCTCGCACGGCCGGCGTCAAGGTAAGGTCCTGATCGAGATGGGCGCCATGGCTCCGCGTGACCTCTGGGAAGGGGTCGAGATGCAGGTGCGGGGAATCATCTTCAGCCTGTTCGAATGGTCCGTGGGCGACTTCGTCTTCGAGTCGACGAGCCTCCCTCAGAACGAGAAGGTAACGGTCTCGTTCGATCCAGTGGCCCTGGTCCTCGACGGTCTTCGCCGGATCGACCCTGAGGGCGCGCTCAGAGGCCGCTATCCCGACCCGGGCCTCATCCTCGAGTGCCTAAAGGACCAGGACCAGGGCCGTCTCGAGCCGTTCGAAAGGCACATTCTGTCCACCGTGGATGGACGTCGGTCGGTCGCGGAAATCTGTCACGAGAGCGAGATCGGGAACGGGGAAACCCAGAAGACCCTTTACGCGCTCTTCTGCGCCGGCTTCGTGCGCGTGCGCGGGCGGAAGCTGCGGCCGACGGCGGAGGACCAGGGCGGCGATACCTCCGAGTCGGCCTTGGGCGCCTACAACTCGATGTACGCCTACATCTATCGCTACCTGCTGCGAGAAATCGGTCCCGAGGTCGATGCCGCCCTTCAGGGCGCGGTCAGCGAACTGCAAGTAGCGGGCGGTGTCATCGCCGCGTGCCGGATCACCGGGGGCGGAATCATCGACCCGTACCCGCTCCTGGCCGCCCTCGCCCAGGTTCCGGCGGAGGAGAGGATGTTTCAGCTGACCAACACCCTCAATGAGATTCTGTACGCGATGCTGTTCGCGGTCCGCCAGACCATCGGCGCCGACCATGAAGCCAACATCCTCAAGGCCCTTCGACCCGACACTCTCCTGATCGAGGCCTAGTGTCCCGTCTGCCCGATACCCAGATCCGGGGCCTGGGAATCGTGGTCCTTCTCCTGGTGATCTTCGCCGCGGTCCGACTTTGGCTGAGCTAGAAGCGGCTCGCCTCGTCGCCATCGTCGGGCCCACCGCGAGCGGCAAGTCGGATCTGGCCATGCGCGCCGCCCTCAGTGCCTCCGGCGAGATCGTTTCCTGCGACAGCGTTCAGGTGTATCGCGGCCTCGATATCGGCAGCGGCAAGCCCACGGTGGCCGAGCGCGCCCAGGTGCCCCATCACCTGCTGGACATCCTGGACCCGCAGGAGGAGATGAACGCCTCGGTCTTCGCGCAGCGCGCCGCGGCCGCGATCGCGGACATCGGCGCGCGCGGGCGCCTCCCCATCGTGACCGGTGGGACAGGCCTCTACCTGACCGCGTTGTTGAAGGGCCTTTTCGAGCAGGGGGGGGCCGACCCTTCGGTTCGCGAACGGCTTCACCGCCTCGCCCAAAGATTCGGCGCCCGGAGGCTGCACCGGCTGCTCTGCGTGAAGGACCCGGCCTACGCGGCCCGGACGCAACCCACAGACCGAACCCGCATCGTGCGCGCTCTCGAGGTGTTCTTCACCCTTGGGAAGCCGTTCTCACGGGCCCAGATGGAGCGACGGCCCGCCTTCACGGGCCGGGCGCTTCTGATCGGCCTGGGCCCGAGCCGGGTTGAGCTCCGAGAGCGCGTGATCTCCCGAACCCGGGGGATGCTGTCGGCCGGTCTGATCGAGGAGACGAGGCGGGTCCTGGCCCAGGCCTCGGAGGGTTCGGGAAGGCCGCGCGCGCTGGGGGCGATCGGATACCGGGAGGTGGTGGCGCGCCTCGCCGCAGGCCCGCTGGACCCGGGGGGAGATGACAAACTTCAGCGTGATATTGTCACCGCGACCATGCAGTACGCCAAGCGCCAGATGACGTACTTTCGCAATCAGTTCGAGGTTTCGTGGTTTTCTGACCGCGAAGCGGCACTTCGACACATCGAGGACTGGGTGAGACGGGAAGGAGCGCTCAGCTCGAAGTCGGGCCGCGAGGCCGAACCGCGGTTCGAAGAATGACCGGGCCGTATCGACGCGCGGTGGTCATCGTGTGCGACGGCCTGGGGGTGGGCGCCGCTCCGGACGCCGATCGGTTCGGCGACGCCCACGCCGACACTCTGGGCCACGTTCTCAGCCTGGGCCACGCCCGGATTCCGCACCTCGCCGCCCTCGGTCTCGGGAATCTTCCCCCCACCTGCTCGAACGCCCGCGACCCCTTGCCCCGCGCCGGCTTCGGCCGGCTGGCCGAGAAGAGCTCAGGCAAGGACACCGCCACCGGACACTGGGAAATGATGGGCCTGCTTACCGAGAAGGCGTTCAAGCTCTACCCCGGGGGTTTTCCCGCGTCGCTCATCGATCGCTTTTCGAAGGAAACCGGCCGGACGGTCCTGGGAAACAAGGCCGCGTCGGGCACCGAGATCCTCAAGGAACTGGGCGAGGAGCACGTCGCGACGGGCGCGCTCATTGTCTACACGTCGGGGGACAGTGTGTTCCAGATCGCGGCTCACGAGAAGATCGTGCCCCCGGACGAGCTTTATCGTTACTGCCGAATCGCCTACCACCTCGCCTGCGAAGAATTCGGCGTATGCCGGGTGATCGCCCGTCCCTTCGTGGGGGATGGGGCGGCGACCTTCAAGCGCACCCCCAATCGGCGCGACTTCCCGGTTCCCCCCGAGGGCCAGACCCTGCTGGATCATCTGGCCGCCGCCTCGATACCCGTTTTCGGGGTGGGGAAGATCGAGGACATCTTCACCGGCCGGGGCATCAAGGAGGCGGTCCATACCGTGTCGGACGACGACGGAGTGGACCAGACCATCGCCGCTCTCGGGCGCTGGCCGAGGGGACTCATCTTCACCAATCTCGTCGACTTCGACACTCTCTACGGCCATCGCAGCGATGTCTTGGGCTTTGCCCGGAACCTGGAGAAGTTCGACGCGCGGGTTCCTGAACTCATGGCGGCTCTGCGCGACGACGATCTGCTGATCCTCACCGGCGATCACGGATGCGATCCCTCGGATGAGTCGACCGATCACACCCGGGAATTCGTTCCGCTGATCGCCGCGGGCCCCAAGGTCCGCGCCGGCGCCCTCGGAGACCGAGAGTCGTTCTCGGACATCGCGGCCACCCTGGCCGAGAACTTCGGGATCGTCGCGGAGGTTCCGGGAGCCTCCTTTCTCGAGACCATCGCGTCATGATCGGCTCGGCTTCGACCTTCCTTCTGGTGCTGGCCCTGCTCGGCCAGGTGGGCGGCGCCAATCCCGCCGCGCCCAAGAGCGGCTTGAGCCGCGAGCTGTCGGCCGCCTTCGGCAAGAAGCTGGAACTCCTCGAGAAGTTCGACCACGACCCCAAGGCGAAACGGACGCCGGTGGAGGTGCTCGAGTCGGAACTCAATTCGTATGTTCGATTCGCGCTGGCGGAGAAAGTGCCGCGCGGCCTCCGCGACGTTCGGATCATCTTGCGGGAGGGCCGTCTTGAACTGCGCGGCTTCGCCAATCTCGCCGAGTTCTCGGAGCTCAAGGACAAGGGCGCATCCTTTCTGAGCATTCTAAATGGCGAGATGGCGGTCGAAGTGGTGGCCGACTTCAAGAGCGATCGGGGTTTCGGTCAGTTCGAGCTGGTCAGCGCTCAGGTGGGACCCCTTCCCCTTTCCGCTTCGGTGGTGGGTGACATCGTGGCCCGCGCCACCGCGGACTCCTCGCGGCCCAGCGGCTTCGACATTCGCGCCCCTTTCCGCCTTCCCTATTCGGCCCGGCGGATCCGACCCCAGCAGGCATTCGCCACCATCGAGTACTGATCGGAGTTCGGTGCGACCCCCGCTTTCGGAAGCGTCGCCACCCCACCCCAGTTTGAAGGCCGGTCCCGGCCGCTCATCCTCCCCGGGGAGCGCCGACATCCGGGTCGACACTCCGGTGCAGTTCGTGAAGGGGATCGGTCCGGAGCGGGCCAGAGCGCTCGCCGGCGAGGGAATCGCCACCGTGCGGGACCTTTTGCTCGTCCTGCCTAGACGGTATGAGGATCGCTCGCAGCTCGCACCCATCAAGTCGCTGAGGGCGGGGGTTCGCACCACGGTGAGCGGGCGCATCGTGGCCGTGGGCCTCAAGCGCGCGCGGCGCATGCCCATCTTCGAGGCCGTGGTCGAGGACGTCTCCGGCCGGATCAGGTGCGTCTTCTTCGGCCAGGCCTACCTGAAGGACTCGTTCAAGATCGGCCGCCGGGTGGTTCTCTACGGGGCCCCGGAGTGGGATCGTTACGGTGGGGGCCTGGCTCTTCACTCTCCCGACGCCGAGATCCTGGACGATGCCGACCATGGCGGCGAAGAGGAAACCGCGGTGGCGGGTGGGCTCGACGACGCCATTCACATGGGGCGGGTGGTACCGGTGTACGAGAAGCGGGGAACACTGCTGCCGAAAGTCTGGCGCCGGATCCTCACCCATCTGGTCAGGTCCCTGCCCGAGAGCTTTGGCGCGCCGGACCGCCTGACTCCCGAACTGCGGGCGGAACTGGGAGTGGTCGGATGGCGCGAAGCGATCCTCTCCGTCCATGACCCCGCGCCCGACGAGGACCTCGCCGCCTTGAACGGAGCCCGGTCCCGGGGACATGTGCGCCTGATCCTCGAGGAGTTCTTTCTCTTCGCCATGGGGCTCGCGGCCCGGCGGCTCGACCGGAGACCCGGGACCGTCATTCAGGCCACCAAGGCCGCTCGCGAAGCCGCGAAGCGGGTTCTTCCTTTTCCGCTCACCGGGGCGCAGAAGCGGGTTTTGAAGGAGATCGCCACCGATCTCGAATCGGGTCACGAGATGAATCGCCTCCTGCAGGGAGACGTCGGCTCGGGCAAGACCATCGTGGCCACCCTGGCCATGCTTCTTCCCGTGGCGATCGGAAAGCAGGCGGTGCTGGTGGCGCCCACCGAGGTTCTGGCCGACCAGCACTTCCTCACCTTGAGCCGGGTGCTTCTGCCCGCCGGCCTGCGGGTGACGCGCCTGTCCGGCCGGCTCCGCTCGAAAGAGCGCAGGGAAGCCCTCGCCGCCATTGCGTCGGGTGGGGCGCAGATCATCGTGGGGACCCACGCCCTCTTCGAGCCGGATGTGGCCTTCAAGTCCCTGGCTCTCGCCATCGTCGACGAGCAGCATCGCTTCGGGGTGATCCAGAGAGACGAACTGCGAAAGAAGGGTGAAGGCGTGCACGCCCTGGTGATGACCGCGACTCCGATTCCACGAACCCTGGCCCTTTCCTTCCACGGCGACCTCGATACCTCGGTGCTCGATGAGAAACCGCCCGGCCGCATGCCCATCCGCACCGCGCACAGGTTCGAGGCCCAGCGGGGGAGGATCGTGGAAACCGCGAAACGGCATCTGGCCCAGGGTCGCCAGGTTTACGTGGTCTGCCCGCTGGTGGAGGAGTCCGAGAAACTCGCGGACGTACGGGCGGTGACGGAACTGACCAGGGAGTGGTCGGCCTGGATGCCCGAGGTCACGGTGGCCTCGCTTCACGGACGGCTCCCCAGAGACGAGAAGGGCGAGGTCATGGACTCTTTCGTACGCGGCCAGACCCAGGTGCTGGTCAGCACCACGGTGATCGAGGTCGGGGTCGATGTTCCAAACGCCACCCTCATGGTGATCGAGCAGGCCGAGCGCTTCGGCATGGCGCAGCTGCACCAACTCCGCGGTCGGGTGGGACGAGGCCGGCACGCCTCGGAATGCCTCCTCGTCACCCGGGGTCAGCCCGGCGACGACGCCAAGCAGAGGATCGACGCCATCGTGGCCAGTGAGGACGGCTTCTTTCTTGCCGAGCGTGACCTCGAGATCAGAGGACCCGGGCAGTTCTTCGGAACCCGCCAGGCCGGCCAGGGCCTGTTTCAGGCTGGTGATCCCGTGCGGGATCGCGATCTGCTTATCCGGGCGCGGGACATCGCCGAGGGCTGGTGGAAGTCAGCACCTCCCGGACACGCCCTTCGGGCCTACGCACGAAGTGAAGAGTGGACCAGACGATTCGGCCTGTCGCAGGTGGGCTGAACGGGCGCCAACCGGCGGCGGCCTCGCCCCTGCCGGACCCGCCCCGGTAGACTAGGAGCTGCGTGGCCAAGGCTCCTTCTCCCATCGTTGTGATCCTGGGCCATGATTCGCTGCGCGCCGATCGGGCCCTCGCGGGCGTGCTGAAGGCGCGGGACGTGGATCCGTCGGGGATGGTCCGGATCTGGGGCGACGAGTCGTCGTTCTCCGCGGTGTTTGAAGCCGCCGTCTCGCGGTCCCTGTTCTCGGACCAGATCGTGGTGCTGGTGCGACGGGCGGAGAAACTGCGGGGCGGGGGCGGGGATTCTGATGAAGGGGGCTCCGAGCCCGCGGAGGTGGGCGGGCCCGAAGAACCGGCGCCTCGATCCCGGACTGCCAGGGGGGCGGCGGGGAAGACCACCCCTCCCGCGGTCGAACTCCCCGAACTGGATCCGTCGTCGTCCCTGATCCTGGTGGTGCGGAAGGCCGACCGTCGCTTCGGGATTTGGAAGAAGATCAGCAAAGTCGCGGAGCTGATCGACGCGGAGTACCTGAAGGGCAGGTCGCTCAGCACGGCCGCGGCCGCGGAGGCGAAAGCCCTCGGGCTTCGGATCTCCGAGGAGATTCTCCGCGACATCGTGGAGCAGAGCGGGCCGTCTCTGGGCCGCATCGTGAGCGAACTGGAGAAGATGCTTCTCTATGAGGGGGTCATGGGGCGAGGCACCGATGAGATTCTGGCCGTCACCTCGAGCCCGCCCTTGTATCGGCTGTCCGACGCGATCATGGTCAAGAACAAAGCACAGTCTGTGAGCCTGCTCGACGAGGCCCTGCGGCAGGGTGAGCCCGGCCTGCGGGTTCTCGCCACCGCGCACGGAACAATCCGCAAGCTGGCGCTGTTTCGCGCCCTGCGTCAAGGGGGAGTGTCGAGCGCCGAAGCCGGCGCTTCGGCGGGCATCCTGCCCTTCAAGGTGGGGGACACGGACCGCGCGGCCCGGGCCTGGTCAACCCTGGAGCTTGGCCGGGCGCTGGCCCTATTCGCGGAGGCCGACCGGCGTCTCAAGCTCAGTGCTCCGGCGGGGCCCCTGCTCACGCACGCGCTGGCCTCGGTGGCCGGCGGGGGACGAGCCTGAAACCTTCGTTGGCGCCCCGGGACCGGAGCGGGCGGCGGCTACGCGCTGACTGCGTTGAGGCGGCGTGCGAGACGCGACTTGGTGCGATTGGCGGCGTTACGGTGGATGGCGCCTTTCTTGGCCGCACGATCGAGTTCGGAGAAAGTGGGAGCGGCGAGCGCCTTGGCCGCGGTGGCGTCGCCCTTCTCCATCGCGGAGCGGAGCTTCTTGACCTGAGTCTTGAGTTGCGCGGTATTCGCGCGATTGATGGCGCGCTTCTTGCGCGACCTTCGCATTTGCCGGAGTGCGGAATCGTGATTCGCCACGCTGAGAAACCTCTTCTGACGCTAAACCCTGTGTTTGTGCGGGCAAACCCCCGCTTCTTCGAGCTTGTGAGCCGGTGAGTCTACCTGAAACCGAGGAGAAGCACGAACCGCGGGCGCGATCGGACTTCGCCGCCAAGACGGCCATGCTGTCGCTCGCCACCCTGCTGTCCCGCCTTCTGGGGCTGGTACGGGAGCAACTCCTGGCCCTGACGCTGGGAACCTCGGCTCCGGCCGAGGCCTATCTCATCGCGTTTCGAATTCCGAACCTCCTGCGGGACTTGTTCGCGG
>JAQBHL010000081.1:0-17555 GCA_032127745.1 Acidobacteriota bacterium | reverse complement strand
TGGGCGGAGCCTTATCGATCCTCCCAACGGGTCTGGCCTACTTCTTCTTCGCGCCTTTTCCCTGGCAGATCGGGTCGATCCGGCAATCTCTCGCCATCCCGGAGACTCTTTTCTTCTACACCCTCGTGCCCGGAATCGTGGCGGGGATCCTGTTCCTCTTCCGAAAGCGACTGATGGACTCCCTCGGCGTCCTGCTCGTGACCATGACCGTCACCTTCGGCTACGCCATCGGCCAGGGCAACGTGGGGACGCTCTACCGACACAAAGCCCAGGTGATCGGCTTCTATTACGCCTACGCGGCCATCGGGATGGAACGCCGGCGCCGCGGTACCCTCGCCCGGTACCCCGGACAGATGATCAGGCAGGCTGTGCCACGGGAACCCCTGGGTGCGTACTCGGGCCACTCCCGGGATTCATAGAACGAATCCCACCCCGTGGAGACAGAGGAAGGCCGCGCGCACCGGTACGCTCAAGCCAGCACCGGAGTTCCGGTTGAACTGATCGGCGAAGGCCTGCTTCTGGCCGCCCTCGTGGTCGCTCCCTGGATCTACGGCTCGGTCGAGGACAGCGTTCGCTACGCGTTGTGCGCGGTTCTGCTCGTGGCCACGTGCCTCTTTCTCTGGCCCGACCTGCGTGAGCGCAGGCTTCCTCGCGGTCTCGGCATCGCTCTCGCCCTCCCCGGGTTTGCCCTGGCCCAGATTGCCCTCGGGCAGAGCGTGGCGCCCTTTATGAGCGTGGAGGCGGCCGTGGTCGGCTTCTCGATGGCGATGGTCTGGGCCGCGGTGGACTCACGCACCGGCTCCATCTCCACCAACTCCGGCCGGCGGCTCGCCGTGGCTCTGCTGGTGGTCTGCGCGTCCGAGGCTGCTTTCGCCGCCTTCCAATGGTCGACCGATCGGCAGGCGTTGTTTGGACAGAGGGGCGATCTTCAGACCATGCCCTTTGGCTCCTACGTCAACCACAACAACTTCGCGGGCCTGGTGTCGCTGGGCGTCCCGCTCGCCATCGCCATGGCCATCGGCGATCTCCGGCGTTCCGGCAAGCTCACCCCCTCTGGCCTCGCGCTCATGGGCCTCGCCTGCGGTCTCGCCATCACGGTCTTCGCCAGCGGCAGCCGCGGGGGCGCCATGGCTATGGTCTTTGGTCTCGGAGTGCTGGCCTGGATCTCCGGAACGCTGCGCCGCCCTCACCACCAGGAACACCATCACTCGTGGCGCGCGCCGCTGGCCTGGGCCGCGGCCATCGTGCTGATCGCGGCCCTGGCCATCCCCGCCCCCACCCGCGATCGTCTGGTGAATGTCTTCACCCTCGGGTTCGAGAAGGGCGACTCGGTCAGCTACCGGATCGACATTGCCCTCGCCTCCTTTCGCGCTTTCAAGAGCCGCCCCCTGCTGGGTTCGGGTCTGGGTGCTTTTGGGGATGCCGCGGCCCCCTTCAAGGTGGGTCATGGCGATGTGCGGTCGGAGCGCGCCGAGGCCGACCTGATCGAGTTCGCGGTGGAGGGCGGCCTGGCCTTCATCATCGGCCTTTTGCTGTTCGGTCGTTTCGCCTGGAAAGGGGCGCGGGCCGAGATGAGACGGGGGCGCGATCGGAGCGGCAGGTGGCTGCGCGCGGGAGCTCTGGCGGCATGCGCCACCATGCTGTTTCATTCCCTGTTCGACTTTGGATTCCGGATTCCGGCGAACGCGCTCGCCTTCGCGGTGCTGCTGGGCCTGGCCACCGCCGCCTCCGAAAGCCCGCCTTCAAGCCGCCCTTTCAAGAGTCGCGCGCTGATCGGCCTTCTGGCCGGGCTGGCCCTGGCCTGTGGCTATCGCAGTCTGGGCGCGGCGGGCGAGCGCGCGGCCCTCGGCCGGACCTCACCGGAAAGCCGTCTCGACGCCCTGCAAACGCTGGTCGATGCCCATCCCTATCTCGATCGCGCCCGCCGTGAGCGGGGTCTTTCCTGGATGGCCCTCGCCTACAGTCGCGGCCACTACGACCCGCTTCGCCTGCAACGCGCCCGGGCCGACCTCGAGGCCGTGGTCCGGGTCCGGCCCCAGTGGGGAGAGGCGCTCACGGATCTGGGCTGGGCCAAGTACTACGCGGGCGACACCGCGGGGGCCAGGGTGGAGATGCGCCAGGCCTCCCGCTTCGACCCCACCCACGTGGGGGTGGGCATAGCCCATGCGCAGGTTCTGGCCTGGACCGGTGATACCCAGGCCGCGGTGGAGGAACTGGCGAGGCTGCGGAGAATCAATCCCGCGTGGTCACAAGCGAGTGCCCGCGAACTTGCCTCCTCATGGACGCAAAACCCTTCAATTCTCGCTAATATTCCTTGAAATGAAGCCGATGACCAAGGTGACGGCGTTCACAGAGCTTTGGTGAGAGAGCGGGCTATCCTGCGGCTTCTTCCAGGAATCCGTTCAGAATCAGGGAGTTCGCAGGCCCGCACTGTGCCCCAATACCTTGGAAGTGTGCGCGCGACTCCATGACCCCTTCCGCCATTCTGACCATCCCCGTGGCCACCGCCCTGGCCACGGCGGCGCTCGTGCCTTTCACGAAGGCTCTGGCCCGACAATGGGGGGCGATCGATCAGCCCGGGGCACGGAAGATTCACAACTCGCCCATCGGCAGGCTCGGAGGCATCGCCCCGGCCCTGGTGCTTTGGGCGACCGCGGGTCTTGGGTTTCTGGCCTTGAAGCAGCCCTTCATCCAGGGGCTTCTGGGCCAGGGTCTCCAGGACGCCCCAACGGTTGGGCCGAAGCTTCTGGGCATTCTCCTGGGCAGCATCATCGCCTTCGGCACCGGGCTCATCGACGACATCTTCGGAAGCCGATTTCCCGTCTGGGGCAAGGCAGCGGGCCAGGTTTCAGCCGCTTTGTGCGTGGTGCTGGGCGGGGTGACCACCAGCTTTCTTCCTTCTCCGCTTTTGAACGGAGCGCTGACCGTGTTCTGGCTGGTGGGAATCACCAACGCCTTCAATCTGCTCGACAACATGGATGGCTTGACTTCGGGGGTGGCGCTCATCGCCAGCTCGGTGCTTCTGGTGAATGCGTTGACCAGCGGCGAAAACCTGATCGCCGCGCTGACTCTGGCCTTCATGGGCGTGCTCCTGGGTTTTCTGCTCTTCAACTTCAGCCCCGCTTCGATCTTCCTGGGCGACTGCGGCAGCCATTTCGTGGGCTTCGTGATGGGCTCCGTCCTGCTCCTCGATCGCTACGCCACCAGCTCCAGCAGTTCCTATTTCCCGGTGCTGATGCCGGTTCTGCTCCTCGCCGTGCCCATTCTCGACACCGCCACGGTGGTGGTCATCCGCCTGCGCGAGGGCCGGCCCATATACGTGGGCGACGCCCGTCATCTCTCTCATACCCTGGTGGCCCGGGGTTTCTCTCAGCGGGGCGCGGTTCTGCTGATCTATCTGATGACTCTATGCTTCGGTCTTTCGGCTCTTCCGCTGCGTGATGCCTCTCTTGCGGAAACCTTTATCGTGCTGCTTCAATCATCCAGTTTCGTCGCCGTCATTCTTCTTCTGATGTTTTCGGGACATCGGCCCGAGGTGAAGTCCTGATGCTTTCGTTTCTCTGCCTGCTGGCTGCAGCTTCCGCCCAAGCTCCGGCCCAGGAGAGCGCGGCGTATGTCGTTTCCATCGTCACCGAAGCCACCGGCGACGATTTGTCCCTGCGCTTCATCCTCAGCGGACCGCCGGGCTCCTATTCGGCGGTTCGAGAGGGCGATGAGATCGTGGTGCGCATCGCGGCCGAAGCACTGCCCGGCCTGAGCCTGCCCGCGGACCGCGCTCCGATCCGTTCTCTGCTTCTGGGCGCCGAGGAAGGTTTCAGCCTGCGCGTGGCCCTCTCCGAAGATCGCACCCATGAGATGGTGCGGGAGTTTTCGTCTCTGCGCCTGGTGCTCCATCCGCCGACCCCGGAAGCGGCTTCTCCGTCTCCCGCGGCGACGCCTTCGCTGACCCCCGTTCCGACCGCTCCTAGGGCCGTGCCCTCGCCAGCTCCGGAACGGACCCCGGCTCGCTCCGCCGATCCCGTGCCCGCCGACACCGCGGATCTGTACCGCCGTCTCTTTCCTTCCCCGAATGAACCTTCCGGGGTCGAGGTCGGACGGACCGAGATCGGGGCGCCCGAGAACTGGTATTCGGATTTTCGATGGCTGGGTTTTCAGGTGCGGCCCTGGATCTCGGTGAGCCATGTGGACGGCAAGACCACGGCGGTTCAGGACAATACGGTGACCGGGGATAAGTATTGGGTGATCCAGCCGAATCTGGGCCTCGGTTTCAGCCCCCGGTTCGGCGGGCCGCGAGCGGGCCAGTGGAGCATCAACTACACGCCCCGGTTTCGACGACAGTTGAACCTCGGCCTGCCCCACCTCGCCGCCCATTTCTTCGATATCGGTCTCGACCAACCGGTCGCGGCCTTCGGATCGCTCTACGGGAACTACCATTTTTCGACCGGTGTCCTCGAGACGGAGGAGATCGATCCGGGCCGGGAGTATGGAATCGGCCAGAACCGGGTGGTTGACACATCGCTCGAGCAATTCCGGCGAGACACCTTCGCGGTGGGCTTTCGTTTCGACTTCCTGGCGGACACTAAGCTCGACGTGAACGTGGGAAAGACCAAGGTTCGCTACGGCAACGAAGACGAGGCGCCGGTGTCCGGCCCGAGAGCCTTCTTCGACTACAACACGCAATCGCTGAACGCGTCGCTCCGGCGGGACCTGGGCGAGAGCCGGCAACTGGGCCTCATCTTCCAGATTCACGACACTCCCGCTCAGCCGGAGCGCGCCCAGATCGAGGGCCGCGGCTACACGTATGCCGCCTCGGTGGACGGCGAGATCGCCGCGCTCACCACCGGGCGGATCCTGTTCGGCTATCGCACGCAGAAGAGCCCGAACGCGGGCGAAGGCGGGCAGGACTACCAGGGCATCGCCTTCGGAGCTCAACTCGTGCGCGAGCTTCCGGGGGACACCGCCCTCGGTGTGGACGTGAACCGGCAACTGTATCTTTCGGCCTACGAGGACAATGGCTTCTATGTGGCCGATACCCTCCGCGGCGACTTCAACACTCGGCTGCCTCTGGCCTTGTTCCTGCGGGCCAGCGCGGGCCTGCAGTCGAACAACTACAAGACCAGCCCGCAGGTGAGCGAAACCACCGGCGACCTCGTGCTCCGGCAGGACCGGATCACCTACTGGACCCTTGGAGTGACCCGAAGCATCACCGAGTGGGCCTTCCTGCGGTTCGACTACATCTCCGAGCGCCGGGATTCAAATTTGAATCGGTTCGACATCAACAGCCGCGCGCTGACCTTTCAGCTCGGGCTGGGCTTCTTTGGAAAGTCGTCCAACCAGGTGGCATCGCCATGGTAGCGGCACTTTCCCTGTTCCTTCTGGCCGCCGTTTCAAGCGGGCCGGGCCCGGAGCGGACGCGGGCCCAGCAGAGCCCGAGCCCGTCGCCCGAGCCCAGCGCCGCGGTCTCGGCCTACGTGGTGGGCCCGGGCGATGTTCTGGATGTCTCCGTGCTGGGCCAGCCGGAGATTTCGCGAAGCACCGTGGTGCAGCCGGACGGACGTTTCACCATGCCTTTGCTCGGCGACGTGGAGGTGGCAGGCCGGACGCTGGCGGAGATTCAGACCCTGATCACGGAAAAGCTCGCGCGGGACTTCCTGGTAAATCCCCGGGTCGAGGTGCGGGTGCGCGAGTACGCCTCCCAGTTCGCCCTCGTCCTCGGCGAAGTGATGGCCCCGGGCCGGCGCGCGCTGCGCGGGAACACACGGCTCATCGATCTCCTGATCGAGTCGGGCGGCTTTCGCCCCAACGCCTCGGGCGACATCCTGGTGCAACGCACCGAGGGGACTTTTCCGAACGGGGAGACGTCGGTGCGGTTCCGCCTGGGCAATTCGGCGGGAATGACCGCGGCCGATCAGGCCAATGCCGAACTGACGCTCCGGAACGGGGATGTGGTCACCGCCTCTCCCAAGTACTACGTGGTGGTGGACGGCGAGGTGGCGCGCCCGGGCCGGGTGCTCATCGAAAGCAACCTGACCCTGCTCGGAGTCATCGCCGAGTCGGGCGGGCTCGCGAAATTCGGCTCCTCGAAGCTGCGGATCATCCGGAAGAAGGCGGAGGGGGTCGACCTCACGGACTTCGAGCCCTGCGAGGGCGCCGACCTGGACGCCTGCCGGGTGGTGGACATCAACGACATCCGCAAGGGCAAGGTTCAGGACATCGTGCTGGTGGCGAACGACAAAATCGTGGTCTCCCGAAGAAGGTTCTGAGGCTTAGGAGACCCGATCCAGGCGGATGGCCGTCGCGGCGTAGAGTGAGAGACGATGTCGAGCACGGTTTTTCCGGCGGGTGGCGAACGGGTTCTGTCCCCGAGCGAGAGCGATCTCGACCTCCGCTACTACGCGGGGGTCATGTGGCGGGGCCGGTGGCTGGTGATCGTGGCCGTGATTCTGGGCGTGGCCCTTTCCTCCCTGGTCGCTTACCTGCAGATCCCGGAGTACCAGGCGCAGGCCATGATCCAGATCGAGCCGCCCACCCCCTTTTTCCTGCCCGTGAACGAGGCCCTCATGGGCGGAGGGGGCGGATACTGGCAGAACTCGGACTTCTACAACACTCAGTTCAAGATCATCCGGTCGAAGGCCATCGCCGATCAGGTGGTGGCCGAACTGAAGCTCAAGGATAGAAGCCCTTTCCGGGATGCGGCGGACCCTTCCGGCATTCTGCTGAGCCACGTGAGCGTGGCGCCGGTGCCGGAGAGCCGGCTCACCTACATCATGGTGTCCCACGAAGATCCGGAAGAGGCGGCGCTTTGGGCCAACCGGATCGCCGATGTCTACATTCGACATTCGCTCGAGCAGAGGGTAGAGGCGGCGCGCAAGGCCTTCGACTGGCTGGTGGAGCGTCTGTCCACCACCGAGGTCCAGATGAGGGACCAGAACGACAAGCTCTATCGACAGTACCAGCAGGAGGATTTCATCCCCGAGGGCACCGCGTCGGCGGTGAACACGTCGATCGAAAAGCTCCAGGGTGAACTGGTGGACGCGCAGTCGAAACGCTTCGCGCTGGACGCCGCTTATCGGCAGGCTCTCGACCTCAAGAGTCGAAACGAGAGCCTCGAGAGCATTCCCCTGATCGCCAGGGACTCGACCTGGATCGGCCTGCGCGCCCAGGTCTCGGCCCTCGAGCTTGAAAAGCAGCGGCTCAAGGAGAGATACAAGGACGGCCATCCGGAGGTGGTGCGGCTCGACGCCTTGATGGCGGATCTGAAACAGAGGAAGGATGAGCGGGCCGCCGAAGTCATCGCGTTGATGGACAAGGAACGCTCGCAGCTTCAGAAGAGCGAGAACCAGATCCGCGCCGCGGTCGAGGAGCAGAAGAGTATCGCGGCCGGCCAGAACCGCCGGGTGGCCGAGCTGGAAACGATCAAGAAGCAGGCCAGTTCGGCGTCGGGAATGTACGACGTGCTGCTGCAGAAGCTGAACGAGTCGAACATCGCATCTTCGGTCCAGGGCAACAACATCACCCTGATCGACAAGGCGGTGGGCGGGGTCAAGATCCGGCCGGACCAGAGGCAGGCGGCGCTCATCGGCTTCGCCCTGGGCCTGCTGTTCGGGGCGAGCCTGGTTCTGGGGCGCGACTATTTCGACAACACCATCAAGGACCCCGACGAGGTGGAGCGTTATCTCCACCAGGACCTGCTGGCCGCGGTTCCGAGATACGACGAGACCAACGTTCACCTGGTCACCGAGGCCTATCAGAATCTGCGCACCTCTTTGCTCTTCGCCCGACGCGAAGACACCGGACAGGTGGTTCTGGTCACGGGCACCGCACCTCAGGAGGGAAAGACCGCGACCATCGTGAACCTGGCCAAGCTCCTGTCGGCGTCGGGAGAGAAGACCTTGATCATGGACCTCGATCTGCGACGCGCGCAGATTCACCGGAGGCTGGGCCTGCCCAAGGAGCCGGGATTCACCGACTACTTCACCCGCCGCGCCGAGCTCGACGATCTGGTGCAGCCCACCAAGTCGCCCAATCTCTTCGTGCTGACCGCGGGCGCTTTGCCCCCCAACCCACCGGCCCTGATCGCGCGCAAGCAGATGGGCGATCTGCTGGACCGCCTCCGCCGGCACTTCGACTGGATCCTGTTGGATTCACCGCCGCTCGCCTCCGTCACCGACGCCTTGCTGCTGGCCCGCTACTGCGATCTGGCCGTCTACGTGGTGCAGCACAACAAAATCGACAAGAGAGCCATCAAGCGGAGCATCGTCGCGCTCCAGAAGGCCACGCCCAATCTCATCGGGGTGGTCATGAACGCCCTCGACACCAGGGCCCGCGGTTACTACTACTACTATTACGAGGATCGGAAGAAGACGGGAGAGATCCCGAACCCGGCGGGCTTTCCGGCCAGGGGACCGAAGCCGGGCCAGCCCACCGAAGCGGCCTAGCTGCTAGGCGCTCTCCCTCGCGGGCGCGCCGAAGTCAGGCCCGCATCAGGGTGGCGCCCCAGTTCATGCCCGCGCCGAAGGCCACCATCAGAATCAGGTCGCCTTTCCTGACCTTGCCCGCGCGCGCGGCCTCGTCGAAGAGAAGCGGGATGGTGGCGGCGGTGGTGTTGCCATAACGCTCGATGTTGTGGACGATCTTCTCCGCGGGGATTCCGAGCTGCTTGGCGCAGTACTCGTTGATCCGCATGTTGGCCTGGTGCATCAGAACCAGGGAGAGGTCGGCCACGGTGACGCGGTGGCGTTTCATCACTTCGGTCGCCACTTCGATCATCTTGGTGGTAGCCATCTTGAACACCGCCCGGCCGTCCATGACCGGGACATGATCGCCCCTGGCGTGTTGCTCGGCGCTGGTGTAGGGGCGGAAGCGGAAACCCGTGCCCGGAACGTAGAGCTTGTCGATGTCCTTGCCGTCGCCGCAGAGGATGGTCTCTACGATTCCCCGATCCCCTTCCTCGTTCGCCTTCAGGACCACCGCCGATGCGCCATCACCGAACAGAACGAGCAGGTGACGGAAGCGGGAATTCCATTCGAAGTCCTCGGGCGACACGGGCCCGGGATCCCGGCCGTAGATCACATCCCAGGTTTTCTGGGAGAAGGGCATGAAGCCGGTGTGGACCTCGGCCCCCACGAGCAGAACGGTCTTGGCCATGCCGGAGCGGATATGGGCATCGGCCAGCTGAAGGCCATAGAGAAAACCGGCGCACTGCTGCCGGATATCGAAGCAGGGGATCTGCCGGAGGCCCAGACGGGTCTGGTAGATGCCGGAGTTTCCCGGGAAGAAGTAGTCCGGGGTCATGGTGGCGGAGATCACCAGGTCGATCTCCTCTTTCGCGACACCGCTGTTCTCGATCGCCCGCTCGGCCGCGGCCACCCCGAGGTCGGAGGTGGAGGTCCCGGCGTCAACGTAGTAGCGGGTCCCGACCCCGCTGCGTTCGCGGATCCAGGCGTCGTTGGTGTCGAGAACCTTCGATAACGCGTCGTTGGTGATCTGGTTCTTCGCGATCTCAGAACCGCTCCCGACGATGATGGACCTTGGCATGGGGGCGAGTTCTCCTTGGTGGGTCGGTTCTGGTTTGGCGTGTCTTCAGCGGTTCGGTCCGGGTCGGAGCCCCCTGCGAAGCTCAGGCCTTGGGGCCGAAGTACCCGATCTTGTAGCGCAGAAGCACGTCATCGCGGGCCGGCACGCGCACCACGATGCGACGATAGCGGCCGTCTCTCCTCTGATTGGTGGGCACGTAGCCCAGGCTGTACTGGGTTCGCATCTCCTCCGCGATGCGGTCGTACACGGAGTCGAGTTCCTGAATCTGGGCGGGGAAGAACGCCTGGCCTCCGGTCTCGCGGGCCAGAACAGTAAGCAGATGGGTGGCCTGGGAGAAGGCGGCCCGGCCCTTGTCTCCTTCGAAGTCGGCGGTCAAACGGATCGAGTAGATCGAAATCTCGGCGGTGCGCGCGAGGGCGATGACTTGCTCATCGGTCACGATCGAGGCGGTGTTTTCGCCGTCGGAGAGCAGGATGATGGCCTGCCTTCGCGCACCCGGGCCCGACTGCTTTTCTTTTTGGAGGTCCTTGATCGAGATGTAGAAGGCGTTGTGCAGCGCGGTCGCTCCGGCCGGATGCAGGCGATCGATCCCGGCGTTGAGCGCCTCCTTGTCGCTGGTGAAGTCCTGCAGGACGTCGATTCGATTGTTGAATCCCACCACCCGGGCCCGGTCCGCGGGCACCAGGGTGGCCACGAACCTCTTGGCCGCGGCTTTCGCCGCCACCGCCTTTTCATCCATGGAAGCCGACTCATCCATGAGCAGGACCACCGTGAGGGGAAGGCGGTCGCGGTTGAAAAGGGCGAGTTCCTGCTTGGCCCCGTCTTCATAGACCGAGAAGGCGTCGCGCTCGAGGCCGGAGATGAGGCGGCCCTGAGAATCGGTCACGGTCACGGTGAGATTGATGATTTCAATCCCGGTGCCGAAGGTGAGGGGCGGCTGGGTCTGACTCTGAGCCAGAGCCGCCGCGGCAAGCCCGCCCGATATCACGACCAGGGAAAGAAGATGAGGGCGAAATCGGTCGATCACGGCGAAGAAGTCTCTTTTCTGGGGGTGGACAGCCGGACCTTCACCGTGGGACGCGCCACCTGAAGCGCGAGCCGGGGGATCTTTGCGCCACGGAAGTGAAAAGAGAGACGATACGTCGATCTCAGATCCGCCGCCACTTTGGCGAAATTGGCGCTCGCTCCCATGGCGGTGAGGGGCCGTTCCAGGCGACCGCCCGTTCGGTCGGCCAGTTGGCCGAACACATAGTCGTAGTCGGTCGGGCTCACGTCTCCGCCCCCCTCGGACTCGCCTTGCTCCGATACCAGCACCCCGGTCACCTCCACTCCGGTCTTGAGCACGCGCTCCACCACGCTCTGCCGGAGGTCATTCGAAAAACCCGGGCCCTGACCGGAAAGAAAGGCCACGATGTTTCGCTCGCCCTCCTTCTTCTCCAGGTCTTGCGCGGCCTCGATCACCGCATCCAGAATGGTGTTGCCGCCCAGGGCGGGGACCCGGCTGAGTCGATCCTCGAGCTCGCGGGAGGAACCCTCTTCGGCGAGGTCGAGGTCCTCGATGACCTTGACCGGTCGATCGCCGGTGGTCCAGACCGTGACCCTGGTGCCCGAGGGCAGGGAAGCGACAAAACCCTTGGCCGCCTCGATAAATCTCGCCCGGTAGATCGAGGCCATGGGCCTCGACGAGTCGATAAGAAGGGCCACCCGCGCCGGCCGATCGTCGAGCTCGAAGCGCTCGAGGGAGACGGTCGCACCGCCGACGCTCAGAGAGACATCCCGGGTCTCGAGATCGCGAAGGGGAACTCCCTTCGAATCGGATACCACCGCTCGCAGCGAGTACATTTCGGACTGCGGTTGCACCAGGCCCACAAGGGCAACGAGCCAGAGAATCATCTTCATCTTCTATCATGCGGGCACTGGATGCTTGGAGTGGTCATGGAGCGACGTCCCCCATCGTGAGAAGAGAGCCCAAAGCCGCGGTGGTCATCACTGTGAGCGATTCGGTTCACGCCGGACGGCGGGAGGATCTTTCCGGTCCGGCGGCGCGGAAGGGGCTCGAGAGCCTGGGCCTCGAGGTGGACGGACCTCTCGTAACGCCCGATGAAGCCGGCCGGATCGCGGACCTGCTGCTCTTTGCCGCGGCTCGCGCCGATCTGGTGGTCACCACCGGCGGGACGGGGCTTGGTCCCCGGGACGTGACCCCCGAGGCCACCCGCCGCGTCATCGACCGGGAGGCCCCGGGTCTGGCCGAGCTCATCCGGATCCGGGGACTGGACCGGACTGCTTTCGCGGCCCTCTCGAGGGGCCTGTGTGGGATCAGGGGAAAGTGCCTGATCGTGAACCTGCCCGGGTCGCCACGGGGGGTGTCGGAAGGCCTTTCCGCCTTGTCCCCGATCCTCCTCCACGCCCTCGATCTGGTGGCCGGGAACACGGAACATGGTCCTGCACCGGACCAGCGAGATGGTTTGGCGGCGGTTCCTGGCTCTGGTAGTCTCTCGCCCAGCAAGTGACGGGTACTTTGCACGATCCGTCTCCACAATCTGGTCAAGGCCGCTAGTCCTGGGGCGAGAGGGGGCAACGGTTCCCGAGCGAAACACTCCGTCGAGCGATTTCGCGAGGGTTCTCCGTGAGGCCGCACCCTATCTCGGCATAGGAACAGCACTCGCCGCTACCGTGGGAGGCTTTTTCGCCCTCGGTTTCTGGCTCGATCGATTGGCGGGGACCAAGCCTGTGCTGGCCCTCGTTCTTGGCTCCTTGGGAGTCGTCGTGGCCCTCGTCCAGTTCGTAAGGCTGGCCTCGAAACTCAACCAGCCCAAACCCTGATCTCATAGCCTCACCCTCCCGCAACTCAACCTTCCAAAGCCTTGATCACTTCGCTTCAACTGGCCTTCGGCCTGACCCTCTTCGCGGCGTCGTCGTCCCTGGTCGTGGCCGGGCTCGTCTCCGACCTGTCCGCGGAAACCGGGGTGTTCTTTGCCGCGTTCCTCGCCACCCTAAATGCTCTTTGCGCTCTGCTGCTTTCGCACATCGGGGTGAACCGGCGTTCCACCAAGGCCTTCTTTGGCGCGATTCTCGGAGGCATGCTCTTCCGAATGGCGGTCACGCTGGGCGGCTTCTGGATCGGTCTCAAGATCCTCCTTCTGCCCACCGGACCCTTCGCGGTGGCCCTGCTGACCTACACCGGGCTTTTCATCGCCGCTGAAGTGTCTTTGTGGTCGCGGCAGGACTTCTCAAGGCGGGTTCAAACTTCATGATGGTCGGCGCTCTTCTTCTCGCGGCCGTCCTCACCGGACCGGCCCAGCACGAGACTCCAACCGAGCCCCCGGCCGCCGTTGCCTCTCCGGCGGCCGAAGCCGCCGCGACCGAGACGACCAGCGACCATCCCGAGGAAGGCGCGGCCCCGGGCGCGGCCGCCCAAGAAGAATCCGGAACTCCCTCCGCCGAAGAAGGCCAGGCGGCCGAATCAACCGGCGAAGCGCACGCGGCGGCCGAGGAAGGCCACGGCGGACCTTCCGAGATATTGATGCACCACGTGACCGATCAGGCGGAGTATCACCCCTTCGGCCTTCCCCTCGCTTTCCCCGGCAAGCACCTCTTCTTCATGCTGGTGGTGATGGCGGTGGTCATCGCAACCGCGCGCCTCGCCATCGCGACCTACAAGAACGGCGCGCCCAGAGGGATCGGGTCCGCGATCGAAGTCATGGTGGTCTACGTGCGTGACGAGATGGCGGAGAAGAGCATCGGCCACGGAGAAGGAGCGAAGTACACGCCCCTGCTCCTGAGCTTCTTCTTCTTTATTCTCTTCGCCGCGCTGTTCGGCCTGTTGCCGGGCGCCGCCACCTCCACCGGGAACATCTCCGTCACTTTTGCCCTGGCCTTCATATCCTTCGTGGCCCAGCAGTACGCCGGGATTTCCAAGTACGGGGTGGTCGGACATTTCAAGAATCTGGTTCCGCACGGCCTGCCCTGGCCCCTTTTGATCGTCATGATTCCCATCGAAGTCCTGGGCATGTTCACCAAGCCGTTCGCCCTCATGATTCGTCTGTTCGCCAACATGCTGGCCGGTCACATGATGATCACCGCACTCCTGATGCTGGTGGCGCTGTGCTACCCGGTTTCGGCCGCCCTGGGCCTGGTCATGATCCCCATTTCTCTGGGGATGACCTTGTTCATCATGTGCCTGGAGATCCTGGTGGCCTTCATTCAGGCTTACGTGTTCACGCTCTTTTCGGCCATCTTCATCGGCATGTACGCGCATCCCTCGCATTAGAATCCCCCTCACCCCCAAAAACCCCTTCTCAGCAGGAGCAACAGCGTTATGGACAACCCCCTAGGTCTCGCGTATCTCGGAGCCGGTCTCGGCGCCGGTCTCGCCGTTATTGGCGGCGGGCTCGGAATCGGCAAGCTCGCGGCCTCCGCGATGGAGGGCATCGCCCGCCAGCCCAGCGCCGCGGGGGAGGTTCGCGGAGCCATGATCGTGGCGGCCGGCCTGATCGAAGGCGCGACCCTGTTCGCGCTCGTCATCATGATCCTGCTCGTCATCAAGACTTAAGACCTTGTTCTCGAACATGACGCCCCTCCTCTTCCTGGAGGGAGGGTTGACGGACATCAACTGGACGCTCTCGCTCTTCACGATCGTGGCGTTCACCTTGTTCGTTCTCGTCCTGTCGAAGTTCGCCTGGGGACCGCTTCTAAGGGCCATCGATGAGCGAGAGAAATCGATCGGGGACGCGCTCGATGCCTCGCAAAGAGCCAATGCCGATGCGCAGGCTCTTCTCGCTCAGCACAAAGACCTGATCCGCCAGATCGGGGCCGAGCGGGAGGAGATCATCAAGAAGGCGACCAAGGAGGCAGAGGAGTTCAAGGCCGGTCTGATGACCAGGGCGCGCTCCGAAGGCGACGACCTCGTGCGACGCGCCAAGGATCAGATCGCCCGGGAGACTTCGGTGGCGCTCGCCAAACTTCGGGAAGAAGTGGTGGATCTGGCCGTCCTGGGCGCTTCGAAGATCGTGGCTTCCTCGATGACCGTGGAGGCTCAGAAGAAGCTGGTCTCGGAATTTGTCGATACCCTGCCGCAGGTGAAGAACTAGACCATGGCCAAGAGCGAAGTCGCCCAGATGTTCGAGGCCCTGCCCGAGATGTTCATCAAGGGCAGGGTCAAGACACCCCGCACGTTCTATTTCTCGCTGGATGACATCGAGAAGTGGACGGTGGCGCTCAATCCCGACGGCTGCACGGTCAAGGCGGGAAGAACCGACGATGCCGACTGCTTCTTCAAATCCACGTCGCAGATTTTCCTGGATGTGTGGAACGGGAAGAAGACGCCCTCCGCCACCGACTTCATCACCGGCGCCATCAAGAGCAACAACCCTCTGATGCTCAAGGAATTCATGGGAGCGTTTCAGCACAAGGCCTGAGACCCGGGGCCGGAGCGAGGCGACCTCTTTTCGAAGGGGTCGCCTTTTTGTTTTCTAGTGGAGGCCCACGACTTCCAGGATTTCTCCGCCCAGGAGGGAAAGAGCCACTCCGGCGAAGACCGCGGTTGCCATCTTGATCCCCCGGATCGAATTCACCTCGGGGATGAGGTCGGAAGCGGCCACGTAGAGGGTCACTCCGGTGGAGAGCGGCAGGGCCACGCCCACCCAGGACGGATCCACGAGGGACAAGGCGCCGAGAAGCGTGGCGGCGGCAAGGATGAGGGATGAGCTCAAGGCTGCGGAGCGACCGTGCCCGGAGGCGAGAGCGATCGACGCCACGGTGAAGCCTTCGGGAAGCTTGTGGAGCAGGATGGCCACGAAGACGAGAAGCCCTAGCGACCGCGACACGGCCAGGCCCGAGGCGATGGAGAGCCCGTCGAAGAAGGCGTGTACGGACAATCCCGCGAGTGCGGTCCAAGAAGCGCTCGGCTTCTCCATGGCGTGGGCATGGGTTTCTTCACCGAAGTGGAAGTGGGTGGCCACGGTGTGCTCGAAGAAGTGGACGAGGAAGTAACCGGCCAGAATCAGGAGGGGGCCCCGCTCGACGTCCTTCACCGCCACCGGGAGCATGCGCACCAGGGTGGTGGCCAGCATGAAGCCCGCGCCCAGGGCGACGAAATAGCGCAGGACGAGGTCGTTCCAGTGCCGCCTCGAAACCAGGATCAACCCGCCGGCCACGTTGGCGAGGGCGGCGATGAAACCGAGCAGAAGGGGGGTCAGGGCCAGATCGATCACTGGACTCCCGCCAAGGAAAGAAGGGCGGCGGTCAAAAGGGCTCCTGGACCGGCTCCCTGAATCGTTCGACGAGGTGGACCAGGGTCTTCACCCCGAAACCCAGGGCCCCCGCGTCGTAGTAGCGCCATTCCCGGTCACGGAACATCGGTCCGGCGATATCGAGATGGGCCCAGGCGAGGCCATCGGGCACGAACTCGCGCAGGAAGAGGGCCGCAGTGATGGCGCCAGCAATGCCGCCGGTGGCGATGTTGTTGATGTCGGCGTAGGGCGTCTTCAGCGACTCTCGATACTCCTCGATGAGGGGCAGCTCCCAGAACGCCTCCCCGTGGCTCTCGCCCGCCGCGATAACGCGGCGAACCAGTTCGCGGTTGGTGCCCAGGACCCCGGCCACCGAAGGCCCGAGCGCCCTGACCACCGCGCCGGTGAGGGTGGCCACGTCGACCACATGGGTGGCGCCCTCTTCGCCCGCACGGGCCAGGCCGTCCGACAGCACCAGGCGGCCCTCGGCATCGGTGTTGTCGACCATCACGCTCTTGCCGTTCTTGGCCATGAAGATGTCGCCGGGACGATTCGCGTTGTTCCCCGGCATGTTCTCGGCGCAGCACAGGATGCCGATCACCCGGACGGTCGGCTGAAGCCTTCCGATGGTTCGCATGGCGCCCAGAACCGCGGCCGCTCCGGCCATGTCCCCTTTCATCTCCCACATCTTGTCGGCGGTCTTGATGGAGATCCCGCCGGAGTCGAAGGTCAATCCCTTGCCCACGAGGGCGATGGTCTCGGCCGAGCTCTGGCGCGGAATGTGGCGGAGGATGACCATGCGCGGCGGGCTGGCGCTGCCCGCTCCGACATGGAGCAGACCCCGGTAGCCCTTGGCCTTGAGCGCGGTCTCATCGAGAACTTCGCACTGAAGCCCGGTTTCGAGGGCTATCTGCTGGGCTCGCTCGGCCAGGACCTGTGGAGTCACCACATTGGCCGGCTCATTGACGAGGTCCCGGGCCAGATTGACGTTCTCGGAAACCCAGGCGTAGCGAGCCTTGCGGGCCTCGGCATCGGCCTGGTGATCGGGATGAACCACGATCTCGAGGGCCAGCTTCTCCTTGAAGAAGCGTTCCTTCTCCACCTTGTGCTGGTCGAAGGTGTAGGCCCCGAGCACCGCGCCTTCGACCGCCTTCCCAACCAGGGGGGCGGCGTCTTGATGGTTGAAGAAGGCCGCCACCCGGGTGAGACCAAGATCCCGGGCCAGGCGCAGCGCCTTGGCCATCACCGTCTTCACGGTCTCCCAGGTGTTGAGGCCTCGAACGTGACCGGAGGAAAACACCACGATGGTCCGCTGGCCCAGGTTCTGGATCAGTTCGCGAGACAGGGTCCGGGCCTTGAAGCGGGCGGCCGCGCCGTTTACCACTTTCGCGATCTCCGGATCGTCGATCAGGTGCATGTTCTCTTTCTCGTCGACGAGAAACACCAGCAGATCGGCGTTGACCTTCGAAGCCGGGCCCGAAAAAAGTCCTATGTTCATGGTCCCTCAGGAAGACAGAGAAGAAGAAGCTCACTTGAAGCCGGAGCCCGGATCGTAGTCTAAGAAATTGGGCTCGTCTGCGCCGCCATCGGGGAAGTCCGGTGTCGCGAGCGGAAGAATCGATGGGAACCGAGGCGCCCTGCCGGCAGTCTAGTGTCCTGCCTCACAAGTACGCGTCACATGGGAGCGCCGATGCATCCCGGATCGCCGCGTTGCTCGTCGTTGCATATGCTGGATATGCGGCCTCCTCGGCGCCTTGCGCTCCGGGCGCCTCGACACTCGCATGTGCC
>JAQBHL010000080.1:0-5094 GCA_032127745.1 Acidobacteriota bacterium | reverse complement strand
GCGACACGAAAACTACAGTACCTGAACGGGGCCACGAGGCTCACCGACATGGGATCGCCCCCGGGCAATCGCCTGGAGGCGCTTCGCGGTAACTTGCGTGGCTACCATTCGATCCGCGTCAACGACCGGTGGCGGATCATTTTCCGGTTCGATGATGGCAACGCGAGCGACGTCGACGTTGTGGACTATCACTGAGGAAGCAACATGCGCCCCAAGAATCCAATCCATCCCGGCGAAGTGCTCGCCGAGGAGTTTCTTCTCCCCACGAAACGTTCGCAGCGTTCCCTCGCGAGCGACCTGGGCTGGACGCCGGCGCGCCTGAATGAGGTCATCAAGGGCCGGAGGGGCGTGACTGCAGATGCGGCGCTCGATCTGGCGCGTGTTCTGAAGACATCGCCGGAGTTGTGGCTCAACCTACAGATGACGTGGGATCTGAACCGGGCCGAGGTGCGACGCGCGAGTTGAGGATCGACGGGCAAGGGCCGCGAGCGCTTGTCCGTAGATCGTGTCCGGCGCGGAGATCAAGGTCAGGGAAGACCGGAAGAAGCCTCACCGAGGAAGCGGGCGCGGTCACCCCTTCAAGGACATCCGAATCAACGCTACGGCCGAGTACGAGTACGAGTACGTGTACGTGTACGTCCGAACAGAATTCGGCCGAGTCCGGCTAGCGCCCCAGAATCACGTCGATCCCCGACAGCACAAGCTCCGTCTTCGTCGCCGAAAGCCTGCCCGCCCGCTCGGTCAGCACCGACTTGTCCAGGGCAATGATTTGGGAGACGTTCGCCACCGAATCCTTTGGAAGGCCGGTCATTCTGGACGTGAGAAGGACGTTGCCCGGCGCGTCGGCCCATCGCAGATTGCTGGTGAGCGGCACACACGCCGTCGTGGCGACCCGGCTGCGGTTCAAGGCCTCGCCCTGAACGACGATGACCGGGCGGCGGAATCCCGGACCCGAGCCCGACGGTTCAGGCAGGTCCGCCCACCAGACATCGCCCTGGGAGATCACCACTCGCTCGCCTTTAGCACGCGTCGCGAGGCTGCCGCTGTAAACGGCTCGACCGGCTCTTGGACGGCGTCGCAAACGCGGTTCATCGCCTCGGTCACGTCATCCGGAGCGTGACGCGACACGTACTCCCGCAAGGCGCGGCTGTAGACCTCGCTTCTGGACTGCCGCATACGGCGGGCCCAACCCTCAGCCCGCTCGAAGATGTCGTCAGGAATGGAAACCGCAGTCTTCATACCAAAAGTATAACCACGACTCGGCGACCACGGTCAAGAACAGGAAGGGCGGCGCCGGGCGTGATCGGAGGGTCAGAATGCCAGAGACTCCTACGGGGGCGATTCGTAGGAACCGGGCCGCCATTGGCCCGCGGTGGGCACCTTCCGCAGAGCGGGTAGCGGTGGGAGGAGATTGCTTCGTCGTGATGGGAACGGAGTGAACTCCTCGCCATGGCCGAGGGCGGGCCGCTGGCCCGACCGCGGCCTAGAAGTGGCTCCACAGGTACTGGTTCGTGACCTCGTGGTGGAACTGGATCTCCGCCACCTTGATGAGTGAACCGAGGGCCTTCGGACAGCGCTCGGCCGACGCCATCTTGAGCTCGGCGTACTTGGCCACCACCTCCTCGCCGATCAGGGACTTGGAATAGTCGCTGGTCTTGAACAGGCGAACCGCGTCGTAGATGTTGTCGGGCAGGAAGCGAGTGCGTTCCTTGCGATCGTCGTCCTTCTCCGCCACCGGGCCCTCGAGACCGGTCCGGAGCATGGCGTAGATGGCGAGGTAAGGGTTGGCATCGGGAGCCACCGAACGCACCTCCACCCGCTTCGAGCGCTCATTCCCGAGGGGAATGCGGATCATGGCCCCGCGATTGATGGCCGAGGCCTTGATCTGATTGGGCGCCTCGTAGTGAGGGTCCAGTCTCCGGTACGAGTTCACCGACGAATTCAACAGCAGGCAGATGTCGTTGGCGCTGGTGAGGATCCGTTCCACGAAGTCCCAGCCCGCCTTCGAGAGCATGTCCGGGCCCTTGGCGTCGTAGAACAGATTCTTGCCCTTGCGGGCCAGCGAGAGGTTGGTGTGCATCCCATTGCCGTTCACCCCGGTGACCGGCTTGGGCAGGAAAGAGGCGGTCATGTCGTAGTTCTGGGCCACCTGCCGGCAGAGAAGCTTGTAGAGCTGCACCTGGTCGGAGGCAATCACGGCTTCGGTGTAGGAGTAGTTCATCTCGAACTGAGATGGGGCCACTTCCGGGTGGTCCTTCTCGTTCCCGAAACCCATGGCCCTCTGCACTTCGGCAGCGTGATCGATGAACTTGCGAAGCACATCGCCCGGAAGCGAATGGTAATAACCGCCCGTCGAGATGAACTCGAACTGGCGGGACTCGGGGTACCGGCGCTCCGCGTCCCGGCCCTTGAAGAGAAAGCCCTCGATCTCGTTGGCCGCGTGGCAGACCAATCCATCCTTCTCGAAGATGCGGTTGGCAAAGCCCTTGAGCGTGGCCCTCATGTCTCCCGGATAGGGCTCCCCCTCGCGAGTGAGAACCTCGCCGAAGACCAGCACCTTGCCCGGGCCGAAGACATCGGCGGGCAGCCAGTAGAAGGCCGCCCAGTCGATGGCCAGGCGCAGATCCGATTCCTGCTGGGCGGTGAAGCCCCGGACCGAAGAGCCGTCGAAGGTGAGATTGTCGGACGAGGCGAGGAGAAATTTCTTGTCGTAGTCCAGCATGTGGAGCCGGCCTTCAAGGTCGGTGAAGCAGACCGTCACCGCCTTGATTCGCTTCTCATCCTTGAGATAGCGCAGGCGCTTTTCACGGATCTTCGACTCCGGCGCCCGGGCCAGCCGTTCTTCCTTGACCTCGAGGTTCATGTCCTCGAGCTGGTCATAGGGAATCTCCAGGAAGTCGCGAAGCAGGGTTTGGCTCATCAGTGTCTCCTTAGCTTGAATCGCGGCGGAGGTTACTATAAGTGCTGGTTGATTAAGCTCTACCAAAGAGAAGTTTATATATATAGCCGCTTGAAGGATCTCCGGACGGCCGAAAGCATTGACGCACCAAGGGCGGGGTGCCTATCCTTGCTTCCGGAGTGGGCCCTCCGCGGTCCCCGCTGCGGAGTCCGGCTTCGTGTCGGCGACCAAAGACGAGTCCCAAGGTAAGGAGCACACCGTTCCCATGTCCACAACCCGAACACCGGATGCGTCGCGCGAAGTTTCGTACCGGAAACGGCTCATCGAAATCGCCCATGCCCTCAACTCGGCGTCCAGCATTCAGGACATCCTGGTCGAGGTCAAGGACAAGATCCTGGACCTGGTCGATGCCGACCGGGTGACCATCTTCGCTCTGGACACGAAGAATCAGGAACTCTTCTCGATGTTCAAGGCGGGCACCGAAGTCAAGGAAATCCGGGTTCCCAAGACCTTCGGCTCCATAGCTGGTTTCACCGCGCTCTCCCGGAAAACCATCAATATCCGCAACGCCTACGACCCGTCCGAACTCGCCAAACTCCATCCGAACCTGAAATTCGATGCGCGCTGGGATAAGACCACCGGCTATCGAACCACCCAGGTCCTGGCCTGCCCCATCGTCTTCGAAAAGTACCTGCTCGGCGTGCTCCAGCTGATCAACAAGCGGGGCGGCACCGGCTTTGGCCCGAAGGACGACGAGGCGGCCGAAGAGCTGGCCAAGATCCTGGGGATCGCCTTCTACAACCAGCACCGGGCGGCGCGCAGCTCCAAGCCGACCAAGTACGGCGCCCTGGTCGACAAGGGCGTGGTGTCCGAAAAGGACATCGAGGCCGCGGTCACCAAGGCCCGGGTCAACCAGGTCGACGTGTCGAAAATCCTCATGCAGGACTTCAATGTTCCCAAGGAAGAGCTGGGCAAAGCCATGGCGCAGTTCTTCAACTGCAAATTCTGGGCCCCCCCCGAGGGCTACTTGATGCCGGAGGAAATCAAGGCCCGGATGACCATCGACTTTCTCAAGAAGAACATTTCCGCGCCCATCGAAAAGCGCGAGGGGACCTTGTTCGTGGCCGTCGAAGACCCCTACGACCTGACCCGCTGCGACGCCATCAAGGCGATGAACCTGTCGCCCCGCCACGAGTTCCTGGTCGCCCTCAAGGACGACATCATGCAGTACCTCGCCGCCAGCTATGGCGTCGGCCTCGGCCCGGGGGAGGCGCCCACCGCCGACGACACCGCCGATCTCGCCACCATCATCACCGAGCTTGGCTCGGGCGAGGAGAGCGAGATGGAGGAGGAGAGCTCCGCCGGCGAGCCCGAGGCCGAAGAGAGCGACACCGCCATCGTGAAGCTGGCCAACAAGATCATCATCGAGGCCTACAACAAGGGCGCCTCCGATATTCACATCGAACCCTACGGGAAGACGGTTCCCACCGTCATCCGGTTCCGGGTGGATGGCGACTGCCTCAAGCATCTTGAAGTGCCGCCCGCTCACCGCAACGCCCTGGTTCAGCGCTACAAGATCATGTCCAAGCTCGACATCTCCGAGCGCCGCAAGCCCCAGGACGGAAAGATCCGGTTCAAGGGGCCGATGGGCGTGATCGAGCTCCGCGTCGCCACCATTCCCACCGCCGGCGGCAACGAAGACATCGTCATGCGTATTCTGGCCGCAAGCAAACCCCTTCCCCTGGAAAAAATGGGTTTCTCGGATCGCAACCTCAGCGAGTTCAAGACGATGCTGTCGAAGCCGTATGGGATCTGTCTCGTGGTCGGCCCCACCGGCTCGGGAAAAACCACCACCCTCCATTCCGGTCTCGGCTACATCAACACCGTGGACATGAAGATCTGGACCGCCGAGGACCCGGTCGAAATCACGCAGTACGGACTCCGGCAGGTTCAGGTCTTCCCCAAGATCGGATTCACCTTCGCGGTGGCCATGAAGGCCTTCCTGCGCGCCGATCCCGACGTCATCATGGTCGGCGAAATGCGCGACCATGAGACCGCCGCCACCGGTATTGAAGCTTCCCTCACCGGTCACATGGTGCTGTCTACCCTCCACACGAACTCCGCTCCCGAGACCATCACCCGTCTGATGGATATGGACATCGACCCCTTCAATTTCGCGGACGCCCTGCTTGGCA